>JBBCAV010000145.1:0-1214 GCA_051382305.1 Bdellovibrionota bacterium FG-2 | reverse complement strand
AGTTTCATCTACCCATTGTGAGCAGTCATGGTGACTGTTTGCAGTGGGTATTTTTTTCCTAACCCCCTGGTACATTTTAAGTGAGCAGAAGGGGTACATTTTAGCTGAGCCGCAACGTCTTTCACGCAGCCAAAGATCTCGTGGTCGGGCATTATTCACTTCGCTCGCATCAACTACAAGACGTCGTGCCACTGGAAAAGTTTCTCGAAGCTGGCTACGGCACTTGCCTACACAAAGCGCTGCTGGCGAGCCTGCTACTGGACCAGCTCGGCATTCCTCATCGGCTTGTCAACGGTGCGACCCGCTCGGTCGGCCACACCTGGATCGAACTCAAGGACGGCAAAATTCTGGACCCTTCACTGAAGAAGCTTGAGCGTCCCTCGCCTTCAGTCGCGTTTCCGGGCTGGATCAAGTACGGCGAGTCGATCGTTTTCGAAAATCAAGTCTGGCCCTATCTTGAGCTGGACTAGCCTTAATACTCAAAACCCCAGGTTCTCGATGTTTTCAAGATACCTGGGGTTTTGGCTTAGCGATTCGTCGTTTTTTGCATGATGCAAACACTGATTTCGTTATTTCGTGTCGGGCTTGTTTGTTCGACTAAGGTGTACGTCATCACTTCAGTATCCTTATTAAAGGCCAAAACAACGTCTCTTGATGATACTTTTTTATTGGAATGGAAGGCTCTCGTGAAAGCATTACAACCTCCATTTTCGTAACCGCTCACGTGAAAAGTCAAGACGAGTGCCCCACTAGACTGCTTTTCAATAAATGAATCTGTTACTTCTCCATACGAACCCTCACAGATATCAGGCTGGCGGTAAGTTTCGTTCATCCAGTTCATGCGGCCCAACTTTCTGTCAGCAAAAAGTAGCGACCATCTTGCACCCTCGCCGGCCTCGCGAATGTTGATTCTATCGCCGTGGGCAGAGTCAACTTCTAGGTAAGTCGGACACCCCACTCCTCCAGAAACCGCTGCGCCTAAAAGCTTATAAGCTCCATCCAGTGTGTCGCCAGTAGCCGACTCCTTTTTGGTCCTTCGAGGCTTGACGAATAATCGTAAAACAGTCTCAGGCACCAAGAAACCCGTGATTTGACTTGAGAGTATATACCTGAATTTGACCCTACTTTTATACACTACAGGCTAGTTTGAGGAGCTGTTTGTCGACGACTCGTAGGATTTTTTCCTGTTTTTTTGTCAATGCCACCAATCGATC
>JBBCAV010000144.1:0-6289 GCA_051382305.1 Bdellovibrionota bacterium FG-2 | reverse complement strand
CCCCCCTACTGCGACACACTTGCCCTTTAAGGAGGGATACTTAAGCCTCTCAGCGGAGACAAAAAAACTGTCCAGATCGATGTGAAATATTACGCTCATCTGAAAAATGTTTAACACACGCCCCCAATTGAGGAAATGTGTTAGATTGTGACCATGTTAGATTTCCTCAAAGCCTATCGGTCCTATGATCCAGCTGCTCGAAACATTTTGGAAGTTCTGTTTCTCTATCCTGGGGTAAAGGCGATTGCATTTCATCGCGTCGCTCATGCGCTTCTTGGTTTGGGCGTTCCGTTTTTTCCCAGAATGGTTTCAGAGCTCAGCCGATTTATTACAGGCATCGAAATTCATCCGGGCGCAAAGATTGGAAAGCGAGTCATCATTGATCATGGAATGGGTGTAGTGATAGGCGAGACCGCCGAAGTGGGCAACGACGTCATTATTTATCAAGGCGTCACGCTGGGAGGTACACATCTGTTTCCTGTGAAACGGCATCCCACGATCGAGGACCATGTGGTCATCGGCGGTGGCGCAAAAGTACTGGGGGCCATCCTTATCGGTAAAGGTTCGCGCATTGGGGCAAATTCAGTGGTCGTTAAAGATGTCCCACCCAACACGACCGTTGCCGGAATTCCTGCAAAAACTGTAAACGCAGGCGTTCGACCTGGCGAAGAACTGAGTCACGAAAGAATCAGCGGAGAATAGGTCATGAACATTTTTGAAGACATCACCAAAACGGTCGGAAACACGCCCCTTGTAAAACTACAAAGAATTGGGAAGGGCCTTCCCGGAACCATTGCCCTGAAACTTGAGTTTTTCAACCCCCTAAGCTCCGTAAAAGATCGCATCGGCCTGAACATGATTGAGTCTGCCGAAGTAGCAGGGGTGCTCAAAAAAGGCATGCGCGTGATCGAACCTACTAGCGGGAACACCGGAATCTCCCTCGCATTTGTGTGTGCCGCGAAAGGCTATCCCCTCACCCTTGTCATGCCTGAAACCATGTCACAAGAACGTCGCACACTCTTGCTCTTGTTGGGCGCCGAGGTCATTCTTACGCCGGGCCCTCTCGGAATGAGGGGCGCCATCGCCAAGACATTGGAGCTGCACGATCAAACGCCAAACAGCTTCTTACCCAGACAATTTGAGAATCCCAGTAACCCGCAGATTCATCGTGAGACCACGGCACTTGAAATTTGGCGAGACACCGATGGGTTAGTCGATATCGTAGTCTCCGGAGTCGGAACCGGTGGAACCTTGACCGGGGTCGGCGAAGTTTTGAAAGCCAAGAAACCTTCGGTTGAAATGGTGGCGGTGGAACCCACCGAGTCGCCCGTGCTCTCAGGAGGGAAGCCTGGGCCGCACAAAATTCAAGGCATTGGTGCAGGCTTTATTCCGCAGGTTTTAAATAAAACACTCATCAATGAAATCCAACAGGTCAGTAGCGAAGAAGCAATCGCTATGGCGCGCCAAGTGATCCGGGAAGAAGGCATCCCCGTCGGAATCAGCTCAGGCGCCGCGATCGCGGCGGCGCTTTGCATAGCGGCCAGACCCAAAAACCAAGGCAAACTCATTGTGGTCATCGTTGCAAGTTCCACGGAACGCTATCTCTCGACAATGCTCGCAGAAAAAGAACGCACGGCCGCAGCAAATCTTGCTATCTCTTCCGTTTCAGACTCTTATTTGGCTCAAGCTTAGTGAGCCGCAAGACCACGTAACCCTCACGAGAAATCACAGGCAGCAGTGGATATTTCCGCAGCTCAACAAGGGGCCTCACCCATTCACGCTCAACTTTCTCTAGCGTAAGAAACAGCGCTTGGCCCCCGGGCTCTAGCGCATTGGCAATAGCTTCAATCTCCGCTCCCAGGACTTTTTCACCTGCAGAGGGCGAAAGCTCCCCCACAACCAGATCGAAGCGATCATGAGAATTTTCGGGAGAG
This sequence comes from Bdellovibrionota bacterium FG-2, assembly GCA_051382305.1. Classification (GTDB taxonomy): domain Bacteria; phylum Bdellovibrionota; class UBA1018; order UBA1018; family UBA1018; genus CAIRTR01. Next base: position 4,355 of record JBBCAV010000144.1, on the reverse strand, counting down.
TTTTCAGAAGAGCTCTCGGGCCGTATCACATCCGGGAAGTGGGCGCTTTCGCGAATTTCTAATTGCGCCCCAGCAACCCCAAGTTTGCTCGCGTTTCGTCGGGTGAACGTAGTCGCGAGCAGATCCCGGTCAGCCGCAATCACCTGTGCCGCAGGCCAGCGCGTACGACTCAGAATCGGCAATATCCCGTACCCGCAACGAAAACACAGCACCCGCTTCGGGAAAGTGCTTCGAGGGAGCGCATCCAATAAAACGGGTAGGCCACTCATCAAGCGTTTCGGGTCATCCCCTCCTAAATCAAAAGGTCGCTCAAAGCGAAGACTGCCTGTTTCACCACCGATTTCAATAGTATCCCGCAGATACATTTCATCGGCCCCCCCCCCCGCGCGGAGGCGTCATCAGCCGAAGCAGAACTTGCCGTAAGAGAAAAAATCACATGCCTTGGACCGCGCGCCACTTCGATCACGGGCCAATGGAGTTCCTCGCCCAACTCAACCATTAGAGGCGCGAGATCGCGAATGACCACCACCCGGAGTTCACCGCTCAAAGTCAAACGTTCCCGACCCTGCTCCAATAAACTCTTGATAAAGGGCCGACCAATTCGCGCCGGGACGTTACACAAAATCCAGTCATAGTACCGCCCTTGCGTCTTGAGATCCCGATAACCAAGGCTTCCATAGGCCACGACGTTTGAAAGCTGATTCTGCTCGGCATTTTTAGCGCTCCACGCAACTGCTAATAGATCGCGATCGACCATTTCGATTTGAGCGCCCGGAAATTTTGCGGCAATCGGCAGTCCAAGAGCCCCATAGCCACAACCCATATCGAGGATTTTATGAGGTTGGTTCTTGGGTAGGTGCTCCAACAAAAGCAAAGTCCCTTCGTCGACGCGCAGGGTAGAAAAGACGTCATGTGGAACATCAAGCCTAAGTCGGGCCTGACCTAGAGAGCCATACGATAAACTAGTTTTATACCAAGGGTCGTTTTTCATTTTGACATGCCTTCGCTTGCTCATATACTCCCGTGAAAAGCTTGGAGGCTAATAATTTATGAACAAAGGTATTTTGATTTTAGGCGCGCTTTTCGTTGTACTCGTCGCATCATCGGGTTGCTCAACCACCGGGCACTTTAAGATCCCCGCTGACACCGTTCTAAAGGTCACCGACCGTACGGTCGCACCCAGTGAAAATGGAGAGTGGAGGACATCACCCTTTTTCTGGGATACCGCAGGCGGCGCAAGATACGCTCTTTATGACAAAAGCGGAAAAGTTATTCGCAGCGGCAAGCTAAAAACTGGCTTTCGCGTCGCCTCAATCTTTTGGCCCCCCTTTGCACTCATCTATTGGCCAATGGGCTTTAAAGGTGAATACGACATGACGGTCCCTGGCGATGGCTATATGGTGAGAGATGAATTTACGAAGAATTCTTCAAGCATCACGGACGTCGAAGATACCACTGACGAACCCACTCCAGCACCTGTGAAGAAAAAGGGCAAGAAAAAGTAATTTTGCAGGGAATGCTCGCCTCCAATTGCGCCGTCTGATAGACTTAAAGTGTGTCTAGGATTCGCCTATTTCTGCCGCTGATTCTATTCTGTTTATTGACGCTGCTCACGAGCGCGTGCGCCACCTCGCCGGCCGCAAGAGGGGTCGCTTCATCCCTCGATACCCATCTTCCTCTTCGTGCGCGCCTACTGGTCCCCCCGTATCTCTGGAGAGATTCAGAGGGCGGGGAGGTCGATAATATTAAGACGTTCTTAGACCAATGGGGAATTCCCTCCGATGCTCCCGCCCACGAAGCAGACTGGCAGCGCGATTTCGACAATTTAGATCGCTACTCTCTTGTGATTGTTCCGGGCTATCTTTATGGATCAATTCTGGGCGAATCGCAAAAGCAGGCTCTTGAAAAATTCGTTCAATCCGGCGGAATCCTCGTTTTACTCAAACCCATTGGCGAAACCCCCAGTGACTATGCTTTAGACTTAGCGGGTTTACTCCAAAGTCGGAGGCGGTTGGATGTTACTTCAATTCAGTTTTATCCCGAAAAAGCACTCGCATTGAGATCATTTGACCGCCCTGAAGAACTCGCGGTGCCGCTCCAGGATGCAACGACGGTCGAATCCACTGAAGTTTTCACGCTTGAGCCAGATCTTTCAAAGCAAACGCAATCCGTGGCAGTGGCACAGGTAGGAGATAAAATCGCAGGCGCAGTGCTAACTCGCCGGCCGCTTGGCAGGGGCTCCGTCTACGCCCTGGGGCACGACCTTCACACCTTCATCCATTATCGCTGCTACATTAACTGCTTTGAACCCTCGGGCGATTTAATCGGGCTGTTTCTTCGTGGCGCATTTTGGGAAAGCACCCAAGGACATGTCGCCCTGAAACACACCGTTCCGGGTTCTGAAAACTCCGTCGTTCTCATGACCCATGACATTGATGCCCCCGATTCGCATCGAAGTGGGAAATGGGGGAAACCCGGCGCGCTTCAGGTCGCTGAAGTGGAAAAAGAGCTGGGCGTGACCGCAACTTTCAACATTACCACGGATTACGTCACAAAATACTATAACCCCGATACGCTCAAGAAACTTTGCGCGCTGGGCATGTGCCCTCTCGGAGCTCACTCCGTCCTTCACTCTATGGATTTTGCAAAACTTCCAAGAGGGACTTGCGCGGAGGCCGCCCCGGCTTATGGGAAACAATCGAGCGCAGGTGAAACGCTTTGCGGAGAAGTGGGCGTCTCAACAGATTTGATCACTCAGAGTACCGGCATGCGGCCACGCGTTTTTCGCGCACCGTATCTCCTGGTGCACCCCGAACTGTTCGATGTTCTCGCGGAAAAAGGTTTTGTGGCCGACTCAAGCTTTGCCGTGGAAGACTACAAATTCAATCTCCCCTTTTCGATCGATCGAATCGGCTTGCGCTCTGACTTATTTCACCATCGCCCGATCGTGGAGTTCCCGATTTCGTGTGAAGATGGCATGGTTACGAGTCGAGACGGCGGGAAAAAGCGAACAGAGCTACAAGCGTCCAACTTGTCACTGTTTCTAGACAAGTGGAAATCCACTATTCGAGGGAACGCGGCCAACGGCGCGTTTACTACGATTTTAGTGCATCCCTCATTTGGATTAGGAGTCGGGCCGGAAAATATGCCCATAAAAATAAAAGCTGTGAAGCAAATTCTTAGCTTCGCACAAGACGAAGGACTGAAGATTGAAACGATGGAGCGTATCGCTGATTTTTGGCGCGCCAGAGAGTCAACCGACCTCTCGGTTGGCTACGAATCCCGTACAGGTTATTCGGGCACGCTCACAATTGGTGATTTACCTATTCAGAATCTGACACTCGAATTCGGCGAATCAATTGAAAACTTCGTCTGCGAAAAATGTGGCACTTTTCGAATCGCTGGAAACCGCGTTGTGCTGGAATCCCTACTGCCAGCGAAAACATCCTTGAGGTTTACGGCGAGGTAATCCTGTAGGTATCTCTCGACAGGCCCTGTAGCCAAACCCCGACACTCAAGGCGACAACACATTCTGATTCCCCAAAATCATTATAAATTACGCGCCCCATCTATTGGCCTGTCTATTGCTCTGTGCTTCACGACTCATTCAACAAAAAAAGGAGATTGCAATGGATTCTCAAATGATAGCTATTTACGTTATTTTGTTAGTCGTAATCGCCCCCCCCCTACGACATTTGCAAGCGAGTGCGATTCAGCCAACGCCCCGGAGCTTCTGCGATGTGGGCATCTCGTTATGCTTGTGGATAGGAAAAGCGATACTGAACAGGCCGGCCTGTATCAACCTCAATTCTTTTTCGACGCTCCCGCAGTTCTGCCGGACCTTGCATTCATTGGTGAAAAAATGTGGGACTTAGTGGTCAACCACACCAAGGCTCCTGGCGTCGATTTTGAGAAAAAGAAGGCCCAGGTATTACCCATTGGAATCACAAACCCCATGGTACTTCAACCGTGGAATGACCCTATTTCAAGCCTCCACTGAGACGAGTTTCTATTTTGGAGCACCTCACAATGGCAAGGGAATGCATTTAGCGAATATAACGGTGCACCCGGTGGATGTCTCAGCCGTCGTGGGGTTCAACGGAAATGTCAAGGTAGAATTCTCTGACCCTCTATACAAAAAGGACCCTGTCTATTACACACATCTTTTGAGTCCAAGAATGTTATGCGCGGTATTCTGAAAAATACACTGGACACAGGTTGATTGTTTTGTTGTAATTGGCCAGCCGTCTAGGACATGAAGTCGGGTAATTTTCCTGCGAACAGCGTCCGCAGCGCATCCATGGGATGCACTCCATTTTTTCTGCAGGTGGAGAGATAGCTTCGAATAAGGCAAA
>JBBCAV010000143.1:0-11917 GCA_051382305.1 Bdellovibrionota bacterium FG-2 | reverse complement strand
ATAAAATCCTGGAATCTCAAGAAGTTGGCAAAACTAAGAGCGTTTGCAGCTCAGAGAAAAAATCCGACGGCGGCGAGGTGAACGGGCTTATCCGGCTGCCATTGACACTAAACGCTGACAAACAACGGCATTGAGGCAATCAGCGAGCTGCGCTCGGATACTGGCTTGAATTTCTGACGGAAACGAGAGGCAAATGCGACTCAGCGCCTCCGCGCAGGTCGAAGAGTGAAGGGTGGCTAATACGAGGTGGCCCGTTTCAGCCGCATTCAATGTGAGTCGCATGACATCAGGAGTTCGCATTTCACCGATGACAAGGACGTCGGGATTGTCTCTCATCGCGTCCAGCAACGCTTGCTCAAAACTGGGGGTGTGGGTCGGTACTTCTCGTTGACGAATATAGGATTGGCGATTCGAAAAAAAATATTCAATGGGACTTTCGACAGCCAGAATATGTTTGCGTTGCGTACGATTGATTTCTTCAATGCAGGCAGCCAAGGTCGTCGTTTTCCCGCTCCCGGTCGGTCCCGAAATTAAAATGAGACCCGTTTTTGCATCAATGAGTTTTTTGAGGTCGGGATGGAGATTGCAGTCACGAATATTATTTTGAAATGAAGACAGAAGTCGGATGGCGAGGCTCGTTCCGCGCACCGTTCTAAATACGTTAAGCCGGCATCGCGTTCCATGAATGGTTCGAGAGAGATCCACGGAGCGGCGTTCAAGATATTCCGTCCAGGCGCTCGCCCCGATAAATTCTTTAGTGGACTGAAGAAGCGTCTCAGCCGAAATGGACTCTCCGACAGGAACTAGATCACCTCGAACTCTCAGAAGGAGCGGGGTGCCTGCTTCAAGCAGGAGGTCACTTGCGTTTCTGTCCTTTGCGATCCGAACCCAGTCTTTCAAAATATTGAGGCCATTGTAGAGGGGGATCGGAAGCTCGACAAGGGATGATTCGGCTTGGCGCCGCCATTTGCTTGACGGACCGCTTGAATAAAATCTCACCGATACCCCATTGCGGTGGCCATCTAATTAGTTTAGCCTAGACGTAATATGCTTAACCTCACCAAAAGAATCTCAGTGTTCGGACTCGTTATCGCAGTTTCCTTCCTAGGAATCACTGTTGGCCAGGGCATCACCCGCCATGTGGCAAACCTTACGGCCGCCCAAGCGGCCCCTCCTGCAGCTACGAGTTCCCCCTCTAGCGGCAAAGATGACAAGGCGGGCCCGTCACGGTACGAGAACCTCGAACTCTTTCAAAAAGTTCTCCACTTCGTCGAAGCGAATTACGTCGACGAAATCAAAAACAAAGACCTTGTTTATGGCGCCATTAAAGGGATGCTCGAGACTTTGGATCCACACTCAAATTTTCTAACTCCTGAGATTTTCAAAGAAATGAAAGTCGATACCTCCGGCAAGTTTGGCGGTCTCGGCATCGAAATTGGAATCAAGGACAATATTCTCACCATTATGGCCCCCATCGAAGACACCCCCGCCTGGCGCGCGGGTCTCAAACCCAATGACCGCATTGTGAAGATCAATCGCGAAAGCACCAAAGGCATGAGCCTTATGGAAGCCGTCGGCAAAATGCGTGGCAAAAAGGGCACCGATGTCACTCTTTCCATTTATCGTGACGGCTTTGAAAAGATTCGCGACGTGACGGTTACTCGCGATGTGATCAAGATTCAATCCGTGAAAAGCGAGGAACTCGAACCCGAGTATGGATACGTTCGGTTGACCAGCTTCAATGAAAGCGCAGCCGCCGACATCAAGAAGGCCATTGAAAAACTTGAAACGAAGAAGAAACTGAAGGGTCTAGTCTTTGACTTGCGGACCAATCCCGGCGGCCTTCTCGATCAGGCGGTCGAAGTTTCCTCTCTCTTCATTGATGAAGGCGTTGTTGTTTCAACGATCGGCCGCAATCGAGATCAAAAGGACGTAAAATACGCTCGCAAGGGGAACGCCCGTAAAGATTTTCCTGTCGCGATTCTCGTAAACTCCAATTCGGCGTCCGCCGCCGAAATCGTCGCAGGGGCGCTCCAAGACCATCACCGTGCGATCATCATGGGCCAACCGACCTTTGGAAAAGGGTCCGTGCAAACCGTGATCGAATTAGGGACGGATCTTGGATTAAAACTCACTATTGCTCGTTACTACACGCCTAGTGGCCGTAGTATTCAGGAAAAAGGCGTTCATCCCGACATCATTCTAGATGACTATGATCCGAAACTCTTGACGGAGGCCAAGCGCAAGCTCGATCCTTTCCGTGAAAAAGATCTTAAGGGTCACATGGTGAACACGGATGAAGACGACGGCGCCAAAGACTACAAAAAGGAAGAACTCGACTCCTTGATGAAAGAGGGCAAGGACTCCAGCAAAGACTCCAAGTCGAAAAAGAAAGGTGACAGCTCATCTAAGGACCGTTCAGGCGGAAAAGATGAGGACGACATGGCACCCACAAAGATCAACCCGAAAGAAGACTTTCAGGTTCGCGAGGCTTTGAACTACATCAAGTCTTACGATGTGTTCAAGAAACTCATGGTCGAAGACAAGACGCCGGCTAAGGCAGCCGCGAAGTAAGTAGTACAATGGCGTCTGAAACCGAACCAAACGCCGCGGCTACGCCCTTAGCGCTGACCGTCAGTCAACTGACGACGCAGATTAAGAAGTCCCTTGAGCCCGCTTTTTCGCAAGTCTGGGTCCAAGGTGAAATCAGCAACTGCAAGCCCGCCGCCTCGGGGCACGCTTACTTCTCACTCAAAGACTCAGGCGCGATGCTTTCCGTTGCTTACTTCGGATGGGGTCAAAAGCGCCGCGGATTTGACCTGAAAGACGGATTACAGGTTCGTTGTCGTGGCAAACTCACGATTTATGCCCCCCGAGGAAGCTACCAACTCGTCTTAGATCACATTGAACCCCTGGGCGCAGGCGCCCTTCAGCTAGCCTTTGAGCAACTCAAAGCCAAACTTGCAAGCGAAGGGCTTTTTGATTCCTCACGCAAGCGAACACTTCCTCCGTACCCCAATAGAATCGTGATCATCACTTCGCCAACCGGAGCGGCGATTCAGGACATGCTCAATATTCTAGGGAGGCGCGCACCGCACGTGCACGTTACGATCATACCTGCACTCGTTCAAGGCGAAGAGGCTCCAAAACACCTCATCAGAGGCCTTGAAGTTGCCAATCGACATCAATTGGGGGAGCTCATCGTCCTTGCCCGAGGTGGAGGGAGCATCGAAGACCTCTGGGCCTTTAATGATGAGAATTTGGCCCGGACCATCGCGGCGTCTGCACTTCCGGTTGTCTCTGGCGTAGGCCATGAAATTGATTTTACCATCTGCGACTTTGTCTCGGACCTCCGGGCCCCTACTCCATCGGCCGCCGCGGAGATTATTACGGGTTATTGGGTTGAAGCCGTCGGCAAACTGCAGGAAGCCCGAAGGCGACTCATGTCTTCAATGCAACGGGAGCTTCAATCGCGCCAGAACATGCTTTCCCACATCGCGGCTCGGGTCATCAGCCCGCGCGATAAGCTTAGGGACCAAGCCCAACGCTGTGATGAACTTTCCTTGAGACTCCAGCAAGCTTTTCAGGTACAATTGGAGAGAAGACGGTCGCTTCTAGCACAAGTGATGGGAAAGCTCGACGCGCTTTCCCCCCTGCGCGTTCTTGATCGAGGTTTTTCAATCGTGAGAGATCCGCTGGAAAAAGGCCGCCTAATTCGGAGCATAAAACAAATCCGTGATGGGCAAAGATTGGAAATCACTTTTTCAGATGGTCGAAAACAGGTTCAAGCACTTTAGGGTATTTGCGATCTCCTGCCTCCTCTGGAGTGCCATCGCCGCAGGCGCCCCTTCGGGCACCCCACCTCCTTTTACCTTATCTTCATCGACAGTGGCAAACGGAGGTGTTGTACGTATCAGCGTTATACTTCCCAAAAACGCAAATCCCGCCTCACTCAAAGGCCGCTTTGAGCAAACGACCCTTTTCTTTTTCCCAAATTTCTCGATTGAACCAGGTCTCTTTGAAAGTTTCTTGGGAATTCCGCACTCGCACACACCCACAAAATCTAAAATCGAACTTGAATGGACAAACGCAGAGGGGAAAAACAATACGGAAGAACTTGCCTTTGAAATCATCGACGGCGGTTATGCTTCAGAATCACTCAAAGTAGATCCGAGAAAAGTAAGTCCCCGCAAAAAAGACCTCATTCGAATCAAAAAAGAGATGGCGGAGGTCGGCGCACTCTACTCTAAAATAACCCTGGAAAAATTTTGGACTGGTCCTTTTCAACTTCCAATCGACAGCCCGATGACAAGCCCTTACGGCACTAAACGCATGTTCAATGGTCAGACTCAGAGTTATCACAGCGGCTTGGATCTTAAGGCCGCCGTCGGAACCCCTGTGAAGTCCGCGGCGCCCGGGATTGTCGTCCTTGCAAAAGACCTTTTTTTCAGCGGAAACACGGTGATTATTGATCATGGCTACGGATTCTTTTCCCTCTATTGCCATTTAAGCGCCTTCAAAGTAAAACCCGGACAGAAGGTTTCAACCGGAAAGCTCTTGGGTCTATCCGGAAAGTCAGGACGTGTCAGCGGCCCTCACCTGCATTGGCAGGTCGTAGTACAAAAAGCGAAAATTAGCCCCCTTGAAATGACAAAGGTGATGCGATGAAACACTACGGACTGACATTGCTTTTTATTGGCCTATCCCTCGGACTAGGGCCTGATGCCTGGGCGGCAAAAACAGCGACGATATCCTTTGATGAAGCGCCTTTATTTGAAAAACCTGACAAAACATCCAAGGTCTTGGAGCGGCTACGAACCGGAGCAATCATTACGACCGCAAACGATCCCAAGGATGGATTCTATCGTTCCCGAGCTGCATCCGGAGCTACGGGGTATATTCCCGCTGAAATGGTGAACTTCTATGCCGCCTCCGAGCGCACTCAACGAGGCGCGACTAAAAAAACAGGACTGACGAAGGTGAGCTTCGGCTTATTTGGCGGCCTTTCCCTTTTTTCCCTCTCCGACGCCAACGCGCTGATTGGGTTTGATGGACTAAAAAATGGCCTATCGTTTGGGGGGGAACTAGGATTCTGGCCCACTCGTTATTTGGGATTCATTCTCAGAACCGAATATCTCTCAAAATCTGTCGCAGCAACGGAAACGACCTCGGCTGTTGAATATAGCTTTGGTGCCCAATCTCTGCCTGTCTATCTTGGCATCAATCTGCGATTTTTAAATGAAAAGAAAGTTTCGGCTTCCCTCAGTCTTTTGCCAGGATACACCTTAAGCAACGATCTCTCGGGAACAGCTTCGAGCCTGACGGCTCCAAATGTAACCACGTTTTCTGCGAAGTCCGTTACCTTTTTAGGCAAAATTGATTTTTGGAGAATTCTAAGTCAAAGATTCTTCCTTTTCGCCGAAGGGGGGTATCGTTATTCCAAATCCGCTGCCATCACTCCCACCACAATCGGCGCGGGAAGCACCGTTTTCCAGAGCGGGGGAATCTACACCCCCGTTTCCCTTAACTTTAGCGGACCGTTTGGTGACGGCGGTGTCGGACTACGTTTTTAGCCCGCCAAAATGATGACACTCAAATTCTCATTGACCCCACCCCCCCCAAAGTTTCATTCTAATACCACGGCAACTTGAATTTGCCGTCAGTTACAACTGTCGAACGGAATCGACAGGGTGATGCAAGATCAAGGAGGATAGCATGGGTGGTCTTCAACAAACACTGCACGATATTTCGAATTTCGAGCCCGAGAAGACGCAGTTTCTTCGGAAGACGTTGGCGCTGGATACCTTTGATACCCCAAACTCACTTCCTAGCGCCCCTTCTTTTGTGAAAGAGGCCTCCGTTTGGTACCAGCTTTTCGAACTCGCCAGAAAGAATTCAAGCCAGATCTTTTTATACGAGATGCTGAATCGTGTTGAATGGCAAAGCGCTCTTCCGCAAAAAACGCGCCTTCGCTTGGCCGAACTTCACGCGCGAGAAAAAATCCTTGCCTCAATTGGCGAAGAGGACCTCCGAGTCACCTGTCGAGGATTGTGCAAAACGAAGATTCCCTTTACCCTCTTAAATTCCACCCAGATTTGGAGAGAAATATACCCTTCTTTCATGCCTTGTCCGACTCATCCAAACCAACTCCTAATTCGAACAAACGAATTTCCTAAAGCACTTTCTGTGTTAGGGAAATTGGGATTTCGATCATCCGAGAATGTTTCAACTCACGCGCAAAGTGTAAGTCTTTACCGCCCACACTCCCCTCAGGGAGTGACTCTCAAACATGCACTTACCGGATCACCTTTCCTTTTAGAGGATGAAGAATATGAAAGCCACACACGCGAAGTGCACATCCCTGGACTTGAAGGATTAGAGAAACAGACCCTCGCCCTCACGCCTGTATTCTTGTTTCTCAATCTACTGAGCGAAGCACTTACTCAAAGGGCTCCGATCCAGCCGACGCAGATTCTCGATCTAACATTTGCGGCTTCTTCCTGCAACGAAGGCAGCGCTTTGCCTAATGGAGAGAAGTTCCTTGATTATCTCAAGAAAACGCGGACACTCTCAATGGCGTGGTTTATGTTAGGCATCTCGAAAAACAACGTTCCACAACTAGAACCGACACGAGTGCTAAATCTCTTGGAGAAAAACATCTCTCCTCTTAAGAAGAAGATTATCAACCAGCAAATCAAACATTTCGCCTGGCTCAATACGAATCCGACTTCTCTAGGCGAGCGGATCAAAAAAAGCGTTGAACAACAATGGCTAAAAGATTGGTGAGGCTACACGCCACCTGACAGAGCCATAAACTTCGATTCGGTCATTTCCTCCATGGCGTAGCGAATTCCTTCGCGCCCAGAACCACTTTGTTTCACGCCCCCATAGGGCTGATGATCATAACGCGTCGTCGGAACGTCATTTACGATCACGCCGCCGACTTCAAGTTCTGCATAGACTTTTTCAGCGATATCTATTCTTTGCGTAAAAATTCCCGCCTGGAGCCCAAATCTCCCGGCATTAATCCTCTGAATCAAATCTTCAAGTCGCGAAAACTGAGTCAGTACCGCTACCGGTGCAAAGAGTTCTTCAGACATCAAAGCCGAGCCCAGACCTGCATCCTGCCCTTCCGCAAAACTCACCAATGTCGGTGCAATCAACCGTGCCCCCGAAGAACTTCCCTGTTCCTGAATTTTATGATCGGACTCCATACATTCAATTCCTTGGGATTTGACTTCCGAGAGCAGTTTTTCAATTCGCGCCATGGCCTGCTCATGAATCATCGGCCCACAAATAACTTCTGTTTTCTCAGGATCACCAAACGCGGTCTTTTGAGTCGCCTCTCTGAGACATTTTGAAAACTGCGAGAAGATCGCGCCTGCGACCGCTACGTTCTGAACGGAAATACACGATTGCCCCGCATAACCAAATGCCGCATTGGCTATTTTCTGCGCAATCAGAGGAAACAATGTCGCCGGAGTATCTTCGGAAACCACAACCCAAGCGTTCCCGCCCAACTCAAGAGCCACGGGTTTTTCAGGAGTCTGCCTTCTTATCATCCAGCCAACCGTCTCCGAACCCGTGAAAGAAACCATCGCGATCTCTTTGACCTCCGTAAGCTTGGCTGTCGCTTGATCATCGGCAAGAACGACTTGCACAAGACCCGGCTCTGAATCCAATTCACGAGCAGAAAATAGCTCCGCAAGTTTCATCGCCGTCAAGGGCGTGTACGGAGAGGGTTTAATCAGAATGGAACATCCGCAGGCAATGGCCGGCGCCACTTTGTGCGCCACCAAGTTTAACGGGAAGTTAAAGGGCGAAATTCCTAAAACCACTCCGCGCGGAAAACGCGTATGAATCCCGAAGCCTCTTCTTTGCGCTGCTCCAACGTCGAGTCTGAGCATCTCGCCTGAAAAACGCGAGGCTTCTGCCGAGGCCCATCGAAACACTCCGATGGCGCGATTCACTTCAGCATGAGCCAGCGACAACGGCTTGCCCGCTTCGTGACAAATCAGGCGCGCAAACTCTTCATGACGATCTTCAAGGTCCGCGGCAATTTGAGTCAATAATTCGGCTCGTCGAAAAGCACTCGCGTGGCGCCAGCGCTGAAACGCCGAACGCGCAAGTGAGAGCTTCTGTGAAATTTCATTTTCGCTGGCATAAGCCAATTCGGCAAGTTTGGCATCGGTATAAGGATTTTTGACTGTTAACTTTGCCATTAGAGGTGAATCTGCCGTTTTGCGACCGCAAGCGCCGCTTCTTTCACTACTTCAGAAAGTGTCGGATGCCCATGACAGGTGCGCGCGATATCCTCTGCGCTCCCACCGAATTCGATCACGGACACCGCCTCCGCAATCAACTCGCCCGCCTTCGGCCCCACAATATGGACCCCCAAAACGCGATCCGTTTTTGCATCAGCCAAGATTTTTACAAATCCTTCAGTTTCTTCCATCGCCTTCGCACGCCCATTGGCCGCAAACGGAAACTGTCCGGCTGCGTAAGCAATGCCTTTGGCCTTGAGCTCATCTTCGGTCGCACCCACCGACGCGACTTCGGGCGATGTGTAAACAATGCCAGGAATTGCCTCATAATTCACATGCCCTGCCTGGCCTGCCATACGTTCTACAGCTGCAATGCCTTCTTCTTCAGCTTTGTGAGCAAGCATAGGACCCGTAATTAAATCACCCACGGCGTATACGCCGTTTACTGCAGTCTGATAGTGAGCGTCCACTTCCACGCGGCCGAGCTTATCTTGTTTGATTCCACGCATCTCCAAACCCAACCCCATCGAATAAGGTTTTCGTCCCGTCGCTACCAGCACTTTATCGCACTCCAGTTGCGCCTTAGCGCCTCCCTTAAGCTCCTCGATCTCAATCACCATGGCCGAACCGGTGCGGCTAACGCCCGTGCACTTCGTTGCAAGTTTGAATTCCATTCCTTGCTTTGAAAGTGATTTGTAAAGTTCCTGACCCACCTGCGTATCCATCGTCGGTAAAATTCGATCTTGAAACTCAACGACAGTTACTTTAGCTCCCAGTCGCAGCCAAACCGAACCCAGTTCAAGACCAATGACTCCGCCGCCAATCACGACGAGATGTTTGGGAACTTGCGCGAAACTCAAAGCTTCGGTGGAGCTTACAATGTCTTTTCCATCAAAGGGCAAAAAGGACAGAGAAGCGGGCTCGCTGCCGGTAGCAAGTAAAACTCGTTCAGCGGCCAAAACCTTTTTTTCACCCGACTCCAGGGATACTTCAACGCGCTTAAGTTTTCCTTCGACGCCCATCAATCGGCCCGCGCCCTGGACCCACTCAATTTTGTTTTTCTTAAACAGCGCCCCAATGCCGTTCGTAAGTTGTCGCACGACCGCATCCTTGCGCTTCAACATCTGTGGCAAATCAAGCTTCAGCCCTCCAATCAAGAGGCCATGCTTTTGAAAACGTGTCTGCGCGAGATGATAAACTTCGCTAGACTCCAGTAAAGCCTTTGATGGAATGCACCCCACATTAAGGCAAGTTCCCCCCAATGTTTTGCGCTTCTCGATGCAGGCTGTTTTAAGCCCCAGCTGAGCGGCCCGGATGGCTGCCACGTAGCCCGCAGGACCGCCGCCAATAACGATCAAATCAAACTGAGCGTCTAAATTTTCCATAATCTCACTCCAACTCCAGTTTCAGTTTTTCCGGATGCTCCAAGAAGTCCTTGAGGGCGACCAAGAACGTGACCGCCCCTTTTCCATCAATAAGTCGATGATCGTAAGAGAGGGCGAGATACATCATCGGACGAATTTCAACTTTGCCATTAATCGCCATCGGCCGATCTTGTATTTTGTGCATCCCCAAAATCCCGCTTTGGGGGGCATTTAAAATCGGGGTCGAAAGAAGGGACCCGTAAACGCCCCCGTTTGAAATCGTAAACGTCCCGCCCGTCATTTCGGCAATCGAGAGTTTTCCATCGCGCGCTTTTAGTGCAAGCTCTGCAATTTTCTTTTCGACATCGACAAAGCCCAGTTTCTCAACTCCACGAACGACCGGAACAACAAGTCCTCGCTCCGTACCGACCGCCACTCCAATATCGATGAAATCATGATAGACGACGTCCTTACCCTCGATACACGCATTGACCGCGGGGACCGCTTTGAGGGCCTCCACGCATGCCACAGTAAAAAAAGACATGAAACTTAAGGCTACGCCGTTTTTTTGTTTAAACGCGTCTTTATATTTTGTCCGCAAGACCACGACGGGACCCATGTCCACTTCATTAAAAGTCGTTAAAATCGCAGCTTCATGTTGAGCTTGTACAAGCCGCTCTGCAATTTTTGTCCGAAGCGCCGACATGGGGACACGGCGCTCTCCGGGCTTCAACGCTCTTTGAACGCTGGGAACGGCGGCGGACACATTCCCGACCGGGGACTTCTTTTCGCCTAAGAGATCCCCTTTAGTAAGTCTTCCACCCTTGCCCGTACCTTCATATTGAGAAGGATCTAGCCCCCGCTCTTCAATCGCTTTTTTGACCGCAGGGCTCAGGGGAGTAGGTCCTGACGCGCTTGCCGCGACGGAGGCTCCCGCAGGCGCGGCCTGCTTCACAATCACTTTTCCCTGAACCGCATCATCAACCACGCCGAGAACATCGCCCACCGGCATGCGCTCGCCTGCTTTTCTGATAATCGTAAGCGCCCCTGAAAACTCAGCCACTAATTCCACTGTCGCTTTATCGGATTCAATCTCTAAAAGCAGATCGCCCGTTTTAACCGCTTGGCCATCTTGTTGATGCCACTTAAGAATTCCTACTTCGGTTATGGACTCTCCAACACTAGGAGCAAGAATCTGATGTTTCATCGGTATCCCTCTATTTTTCACTAATTTGAAAAAGCCTGCTCCACCAACGCCCGTTGTTGCTCTTCATGAATATGATGCGATCCCACGGCCGGTGAGGCGGCAATCGGACGTCCCACATAACGAAGAAGGCGATCATTTTCCCAAGTGCTTTGCACAAAATTCCAGGCACCCATGTTTCTGGGCTCCTCTTGGACCCAATTGACCGAGGCGGACTTGGGATAAGGAGCCAAAATCCTTTCGAGTTGCACTGCAGGCCACGGATAAAATTGCTCCACCCTAACCAACGCGACTGAATGGGCTGAGCGAGCCGTACGCTCGGCAAGCAGATCATAGTAAATTTTGCCCGAGCAAAGCAGAATCTTACGGACGGCCTGCGGATCGACGTTCTCAACATTGGGATCTGCCAAAACCTCCTGAAAAGAATCCTGCGAAAAATCGGAGAGTTTCGAAACCGCCGACGGATGTCGCAGAAGACTCTTGGGACTAAATATAATCAAAGGTTTTCTAAAACTTCTCATTAACTGCCGCCTCAGTGCATGAAAGAGCTGCGCTGGAGTGGTAAAGTTGGCGACCACCATGTTGTTGCGTCCGCAAAGCTGCAAAAAGCGCTCAATGCGCGCGCTGGAGTGCTCCGGCCCTTGACCTTCATACCCATGCGGCAATAAAAGCACGAGCCCTGACATCCTTCTCCACTTCGTTTCCGAAGTCGCGATAAATTGATCGACGATGACTTGGGCGCCGTTCGTAAAATCCCCAAACTGTGCCTCCCAAATTACGAGTGTTCGAGGATCCGCGCACGAATATCCGAACTCAAAACCCAAAATCCCCGTTTCTGAAAGCGGGCTATTATGTACCTGAAAAAGCCCCTGTTCAGGCCGAACATGAAGCAACGGCGCAAAGGTTTTTCCCGTCTCAAAATCATGGACCACGCTGTGCCGATGCGTAAACGTGCCGCGCTCGGCATCCTGTCCAGACAAGCGCACACCCCAGCCTTCATTCACAAGACTCGCATAGGCCAAGGCCTCACCATTTCCCCAATCAATTCCTTCACCCAATTGAATCGCCTTGGAGCGGGCCTGAAA
>JBBCAV010000142.1:0-25490 GCA_051382305.1 Bdellovibrionota bacterium FG-2 | reverse complement strand
GGTTTTTGGCCGGGCTTCTGTCCTGGTTTTTGGCCGGGCTTCTGTCCTGGTTTTTGGCCGGGCTTCTGTCCTGGTTTTTGACCGGGCTTCTGTCCTGGTTTTTGGCCGGGCTTCTGTCCTGGTTTTTGACCGGGCTTCTGTCCTGGTTTTTGGCCGGGCTTCTGTCCTGGTTTTTGGCCGGGCTTCTGTCCTGGTTTTTGACCGGGCTTCTGTCCTGGTTTTTGACCGGGCTTCTGTCCTGGTTTTTGACCGGCGCCATCGCCATCACCGTTATAGGTGACAGCATTAATGCCTGCCTTAGAGCCTGGCAAATCGTTATCAGCAAATGCCAACGCCGCTGAGTTACTCAGCACAAAAGCAAGGGCACCTGCGAGAAGCGAGATCGATGCGAAACGTTTCATGATCGTTCCTCCTGAGGAATATTGTGTGGTTCGTCTCACTGCGGACGTGTTGCAACCAGGGTGCCATGTTCATTCACCGTATTTATCCGGGAAAGAATGCGCGATCATCCACAACAATAGGGACGACAAGCGGAGCCACAGACGGTGTTACAACCTGCTCGCTTGGCGCTTGTCCCGCTTGCTGCCGGGGCGCCTCAAAAAAGGCAGAACCCGTTTTCCAGATGCCTGCTGCACTTGGCAATACCTCATCCTGCGTATCTAGCCCCACCCCGCCAATGATCATGACGTGATCTCCCAGCTGAATATCTGGACTCAGCGTGGAATCTCCAGGTGTTCTCCTCAGTTTTCGAGTGCCTAACCCATTCTTAACAACAACGACCTGTGATGTTATCTCAATAACTTGGCCAAAAAAGGTGAGCGAACGCTCCTGCGGCAACAACTCTTCTGCCCAACTCTGACCCGATAGCCCCAGAACACACACCATAAAAATGTAATTCCAGACCTTCATCTTTTTCATAATTATTCACCTCAATTTAAACTCTCAGCAAACGAGAAGCCAATCGAAGGCATGTGGGTTGCACAAACCCCAAAACGCATGCTGCCGAACTACCAGCCAACCAAACTCCACGCCATCTCAAGCCCAGCCTCTGAGGCCCTAGCGCGCATCATTGTCATTGCAAATCGAGAACCCTATATTCATGAAAACATCGCAGGACAGACGACGGTGCTCCGGCCCGCCAGTGGTCTTGTCTCGGCGCTTGAACCCGTACTTCGAGAACACGGAGGCGTGTGGATTGCGCACGGAAGCGGCTCCGAAGACTCAAACAATAGTACCCCCTTATCCGAAGCATGCGGAGAGCTACCGGTCCCTCCTGAGCGCCCCAAATATCAACTCAGACGGGTCTGGCTGTCCGCAGAAGAAGAACAGGGCTACTACTACGGCTTTGCTAATGAGGGCCTCTGGCCTTTGTGTCATCTTGCGCACATTCAGCCCCGCTTTCGTTTAAACGACTGGCAACATTACAAGACTGTCAACCAACGGTTTGCCGAGTGTATTCCAAAAAACTCTGGTGATCTTATCCTGGTGCAAGACTATCATTTTGCGCTTCTCCCGCGCATCCTGCGCGAGCATCATTCTAACCCTATCGCATTATTTTGGCACATTCCCTGGCCCCACAGCGAAGCCTTCAAGATTTGCCCCTGGGGCAAAGACCTCCTCTTCGGAATGCTTGGTGCTGACGTCATTGGATTTCACACTCAGCAACACTGCGAAAATTTTCTTCAAAGCTGTAAAACCTTAACGGAGGCCCGCATCAATTGGAACAATAGCTCCGTTAACTTCGGGGGCCAGGAAACCCTAATTCGCGTTTTTCCAATCGGCATCGACACGACACCTATTGTCGTCATGAGCGAAGAAGAAAAAAGCGCGCTTCGCAGAAAATACAAGATAGTGGCCCCTCACATTGCAATTGGGGTCGATCGAATTGACTATACAAAAGGGCTTCCCGAACGACTCGACGCAATCGAGCGTTTTTTTGAAAAGAATCCAGAACAGATTGGGCAAGTAACTTATGTCGAGATGGCCTCTCCTAGTCGCTCCTCGATCCCTGCCTACAAAAACCTACTTCTTGATATTCAAAATAGGGTTCGAAACATCAACACGCGCTTCGCTCAGGCCTCGGATGATCCCACGGGAGCACCCGCGTACAAACCCATCGTGTTTTTGTCGGGGCATTTTGAATGGGACGAAGTACAACGCTTCTATCAACTCGGCGAGGTATGCCTAGTCACCTCGCTCCATGACGGCATGAACCTCGTTGCCAAAGAATACGTCTGGTGCCAAAGACCCGAACAAGGCTGCCTCATCCTGAGTCAATTTACTGGAGCCGCCGAAGAGCTCAGTGAATCCCTTCTGGTCAACCCATACGATACCGAGCATCTGGCGGACGCACTCCTCAGAGCCTTCAAAATGCCTATTACGGAACGCACCCAAAGAATGGTGAGCATGAAAGAAAAGATCCACCGCGCCAACGCGCATCATTGGGCTAAGAACATAATTGAAACTCTCGTCAAGACTTGCCAATGAGCATGAGGGCAAAAATCCCCATAATTCGTCCCCGGTCTGCCTCGATCTCCCATAACGGAAGCGCCTGACGAAAGAGCCAAAACTTCATTGCGCCTGATGCTGATATTTTAGGGGGCGCCCCATTTTTCAAAAGATAAACGAGCAGCGCTTGCAAACGATCCGTATCTTGAAAACCACTCATTTTTTCGAGAAGATCCCTAAAAATAGGAAACATGGGATCGGGCCCCTCTAACACTTCGCTCACATCCAGCGTTCCAGAGTGGTTCCGATCAAATCGCGCAAACATGGCCTCAACATAATGCGGGATCATGGCAAAGCTCTCGGAGTCTGTCGAATCGACTGGGGTCTCCGAGATGCCTTTCTTGCGAGCTGCGCCTTCGAGGTTCCGTTCAAATAGACTTCGATCCTCACTCTTTGCATTGCGGTAATAGCTGGCAACCCCGCCCAAACGATCCCAGTAATGTTCAAATCCCCCAAAAAGCTCCCGCCGATAACAAGTTGAATCAATCACAGGAAAACCAAATGCATCTTCCGGCCCTGTCGGACAGCGCGTCGCGATCTCATTATGAATTCGACGAGAGAGATGCTCGGCAGAAAGGATAAAGGTAAGCTCTTGGGTGAGCTCTGCCGCTGAAAGCATCTCATCCCCGTTCGCGGCGAAGGTAAAGAGATTCGCCTCTTGATATCGAGAAATCGCAGACAAAGAGTTATTAGGATCAAAATACCGCAACTCTATCCCCAGTTCCTTGACGTCTTGGTACAGCGTCTTAAATTCAGGTAACGTTAGGCCCCCTACCGTGACCGCCCTCTTTTCATCCTCGGCATAAGATTCAATCAAGAGGTGGGAAATTTCACTCATCAAGAAGACCTTCGAAAGCCCTTGATGTGAAAGCCTACGATCCAAATCCGAAGTGACAAATGAAATTTCTTCATCTTCTCCGAAAAAAGAAGGGTACCGCTCACTGATGAGTTTCCGCACTTGCGCAACCACGTCCAAAGCGACGGGACTCAGACTGGAAACCGGGAGACCCAAAACCTGCTCCAGGGATGGCCGTAGTAAGTCTTGGCCAACAAAACCAATACTTCCGGAACCTCCATGGCCAACCTGGTTCTCCACAAACGGGAAAAGCATATCGAGAAAACGCTGCCCCGAGGAAACATGCTCCACAATTTTTCCCGCCCGAAGCAAGGTCTCATGGGAAATCCCCTTATCCGCGCGCCCTCGACTCCCACGCTCCACGCCGCCTAAAATGCGACGCACCAGGGGACGAACAAAATTTCGAACGGTCTGGCCGGTGACGGGCAGCCCCCCTTGTTTGAGGGACGCGAAAAGCTCATCCACTTCAATAAAAGCAATCACTTCACCCGGATGTCGAGAAACAGAAGTCTCGAGATAACTGAGCGCTTCTCGCGCAAGCGTCACACCTTTCTCCATTCCCGCCCCTGACATAAAAACAGAATAGTTTTTCTTAAAATGCGCCGCCCTAAAAATCCAAGCGCCCCACCGAGCTGCCGTCGAAAAAACTTCCCCCCACTCTCCTCCGGCGATCCGATCGCCCGAAGGTGCGATGAGAATAGATTTCAAGGCAGAAAGTGTTGGAATATTCGAACGCATCGCCGTCAATATCGGATGGGGTTTCTGTCCAGACTCCGCAATCGCCTCGAGTTCCTTGAGGATCTGATCCAAGTGCGAAAAATAGTAGGGATATCCCGTTTCCTGCAAAATACTACCCAAGTCATCTGCCACACTCTCCAGCGTGACGCGGAGGTCATCGAGCCTTTTTTCATTCACCTTTTCATAGGCCTCAACACTGAGGGGAAGAAAAGGCCTCATCCGGATACTGACAACCTTTAGCAGCTCAAATAGGTTTCGAAGCCTTTCGATCTCACTCGCAGAAATCACATCTGGAGCCCCTCCGAGAAGCCCGCGCTTCAACTCCATGATTTCGGTCACCAACCCCTCAGGAATCTTCCAGTCCGCTAAAAAATATTTTTCCAAAAACTTCGTCAGTTCTACGGGCGTATAAATCCCAGGCTTTGCCCCATGCGCCTGTTCCGTAAAACGCTTGAGCGAATCCGAAATACAATCGTAGGCCGCAGTAATCTGCCCCTCTGACGATTTGCCCTCACAATAGTCAAAGAAGGTCTGAAAAGACTCCCCAAGGCAGGCCGTTGACTTCGCCCCGCCTCCTGAAATCTGAGCCGCAGCCGCAGGCACTTCTTTTTCATGAACGGAACATCCCCAGCCCCCAAAAACCACCAAAGCGGTCAGGACTCCCTTAAAAATGAGGTGGATAGGATTTCTAAAAGACATAAGAAATCCCCGCATGGATGCGATCATTAGTGCGATATTGCGAAATAAAATCCGTACCGTCATCCGTTCGAAACGAACTCAAGAAATCCGCGCCCAGCCGAAACTCCACCCCGCCAAAAGCCCGAAAACTGAGCAAATGCGAAAGAATGGTCCCGGAGTGACCGACGTCGTAAATCAAATGAAAATCCCAGCCAAATTTTCTACCCCAGGATCCAGGAAGATTCGTTTTAGCGCCTAATTTCAAAGCGTTTTGAAAAGGATAGCGCCCTTCAAAAACACTATCGTTTCCACTCGCCATGGGTCCCTTATCTGGCGCCTGCCCGCCACTGATCACTCCGCCCCATTCTCTCAAGTAACTCACATTAATGAGAGCCGGATCAGGCGCCCACCCGCCAAAACGAAACGAAAGGGTGGGACTTGCACTCAGGGTGTCCGTAAATTCTTGGGTCGTCCAAGCCCCTGGGGTCAAATCTCGATCCGGTTTTTCTTGAAGCAGTGACAACGAAAAATCAAAGGATCTTGCACTAAATCCAGTCTCTACGGCTAAAAGCTGGTGATAAGCCACCCGCGGATGCAGGGTAACGTTCGCCTCCGGCTCGGGCGCATTCAGATCCAGATAAGCCTCATAGCCCCACAGAATCTGATTCATCGGTTTGTATCCGTAGGAGCCCGAAATCCAAGGCCCCATTTCTTTGCCCAAGCGAAGCTTGGCACTATAAACGGGATTCATCACTACTTTTTCAATGTTAGGCATGACCACGTTGTATCGAACTTGGGTGGCCTGATTGAAGAGAAGCACTTGCGTACTCGGAGCACTTCCCCAAGGAAGCGACGGCGTAATATGACCATCACGAACCGTGACGGGAACCCCACGCTCGGGAATATAGACGGGCGAGGCCAGCGCCACAAAGCGAACAAAGCCATCTTGAATAATGACGTTTCCACCCACCAGCGCGGATGCCGGAGGATCTAGGTAATCCCACCTAAACCGAGGCTGCCAGAGGCCTAGTTTCCATGAATCATCCAAGGAACTCCAGGTCTCAAGCCTACGCCCCACTCCTAGCTGCAACCGACTCAATCGAGAGGAGGTTCCGACATAGGCCTCAGGCACATCGACAAAATCAAGCGAAGGCTTTGGTGCCATCGCGATCCCTTCAAAGCGCCCCTTTACTTCGAAAATCGAACCTGAAAAACTGCCGTCCCAACGGGCCTGAACTGATTTGAATTGGCTTTCACGCTTAATTTCAGGCGCAAAAAGATAGCTCGTCGAATCGACGCCGAGCGAACCCGCTGCCCCCACATCTTGTGCGGCTAGACTGGCAAACAAAACCGCAAAATGAATGAAATCCCTGCGTCGAAACAAAAGTCAGATCCTCCCAATGAATTGAGATCCGATCGACTATGTACAGGATTTTTTGACGCAATGCAACAAAGAAAGGAATTACTTCTGCGTCACACGCCTTTTTACTTCTTCTTGGTTTTCTTCTTTCGAAACGCGGCCTTCTTGTCTACGGAGCGTTTGGATTTAGCTGCGAAATAAGCTTTTGCAAATTCCTTATCCTTAACCAGACGTTCTTTGCGCTTAACGCGACCCTTGGCCTTGACGGTTTTGCGGGATAACTTAGGGGTTCCGGCTGCGGCAGCTGCTGGTTTCGTCGCGGTTTTTGCTTCACTTTTGGTGGTCATCTTGCTCTAGCTCCTTCAGAAATATTTAATGAGTATCCTAGGCCTACACCAAAATTTCGGATTCCGCTACCTCTGCGGCCCGAAAATCCGAAGAAATATCTGAAGAAACTCGACTTTGGAATTCGAACTCCGGTTCATCCCCCCTCAACCCCACCCGAACAAAACCACCCTGCTCAAGGCGCCCAAACAGAATTTCATTGGCAAGAGCCTTCTTAATCCGCTCCCCAATGAGCCTGGCCAAAGGGCGGGCCCCGAGTTTTCGATCATAGCCTTTATGGGCAAGCCACGCTCGGAGCGCTGGCGAAAAAACGGACTCCACATTGCGCGCAAGGAGTTGCGTTTCAAGCTCGCAGAGCTGCTTGTCCACGACGAGCGCAATCGCCTCGGGGATTAGGGGATTAAAATAGACGATAGAATCAAATCGATTCCGAAACTCGGGAGAAAAAGTATCTTCTACGGCCTTTTTCGCAGCTTTTTGAGCAGAAGTCTGAACCACCGGCATCACCGCCTGCAACGCCTCCGAAGCCCCAAGCCCCAGCGGATTACGATCCATTTCCCGGGAGCCGACATTGGAGGTCAAAATAAGAATAACGTTCCGAAAATCCGCCTTGCGCCCATTATTATCGGTCAACATCCCATGATCCATGATCTGGAGCAAAATGTTCCAAACATCGGGGTGGGCTTTTTCAATCTCATCCAAAAGAATAACGCAATGAGGGTTCTTCAAAACCGCATCACTGAGTAACCCTTGTTGCTCAAAGCCCACATAGCCCGGAGGCGCCCCGATGAGCCGAGACACAGTATGTTTTTCACTATACTCGCTCATATCAAACCGTATAAACGTTACTCCCAGCGCGCTCCCTAGTTGTTTGCTCAGTTCAGTTTTTCCAACACCCGTGGGTCCACAAAACAGGAAACTCCCCACCGGTTTTTCCACCCCGCGCAAGCCCGAGCGCGCGAGGCGAATTGCGGTCACAAGAGCTTCAATGCCTTGATTTTGACCAAAAACTGCCAGCCTGAGATTGCGCTCTAAATGCCGCAAATTTTCTTTTTCAGAGGAATTTAATGCGCGAATAGGGACACGTGCGATTTGGGCGACCACTGCTTCGATTTCACTCACGCCAATTTCAGTACCTACCGTTTGGCCCGTCGTTTGACCCATAAGGCGCGCTTTCGCCCCCGCCTCATCCAAAACATCAAGGGCCTTATCGGGCAAAAAACGATCGGTGAGATAGCGTTTGGCGAGGCTCACCGCCGCGATGAGCGATGCCGAAGTGAAGCGGATTTGATGGTGCTCTTCGATCTTAGATTTTAGCCCATTTAGGATCTTCACTGAATCCTCTTCGTTAGGTTCCTCAACCTCAATCCGCTGAAACCGCCGAGCAAAAGCACGATCCTTTTCAATCGTCGCGCGATACTCTGAAAACGTCGTCGTCCCAATCAGACGCACCTCACCTCGCGAGAGCGCCGGTTTCAAGATACTTGCGGCGTCTAAAGTCCCGCCGCCCACAGCTCCCGCCCCCATCAGCGTGTGAATCTCATCGACGAGGAGAATAGGGGTTTCACCTCTTTCTTTAAGTTTCGTAAGCTCCGCAAGCAAGCGCTTTAAGCGCTGCTCAAAATCGCCTCGATATTTAGTTCCGGCGATTAAGCTGCCCATTTCGAGCGAATACATAACCGCACCCTTCAATAAGTCAGGAACCTTGCCCTGCATAATTCGCTGGGCCAGACCTTCTGCAATCGCAGTTTTTCCAACGCCCGCTTCACCCACTAGGAGCGGATTGTTTTTACGCCGTCTGCAAAGAGTCTGAATCACACGATCCATCTCCACGTCGCGACCAATAAGCGGGTCCAACCCGCCTTGTTCGGCCAACTGATTCAGATTTTGAGAAAAAGTTTTCAAGTAGTCTTCAGGCGCACTCTTGGTTTCCGAGGGAGATGGAGCATCCATTTCGGATTCGCCTTCTGACCCTGCCCCCCCATGACTGATGAAACTCAAAAGATCCAATCGCTGAATTCCCTGTCCTTTTAACAGAAAAAGAGCCTGCGAGTCCTGCGCCTGAAACAACGCAACCAAGAGATCGATGGGTTGAATCTCTTCTTTTCCGGCCGACTGAACTTGAAAAAGGGCGCGCTGAACTAAGCGCTGCACACTCAACGTCGCCACGGGGTGTTCAAACTCGGGTGGCGCAGAAGGAACTTCTTTCTTCAAGAAAAGTTCTGTCTCCTCGCGAAGCCTTTGCAAATCGCCGCCACAAGCTTGGATAGCCTGGACAACATAGGAATCCGAAAGCAGGCACAACAAGACATGCTCCAGAGTGAAATACTCATGCCTCTGCTCGAACGCGTACTGTACCGCTTCGTTTAAAATCGTTTCAGCCTTTTTCCCGACCATCTAAAAATCCTTATCCAACTCTTCACCAGTTTGCCAACTTTTCCTATGACGCCGAGGGGCCATCCGCGGGGGCATTATCTGGCTCCATAACGCACCTCAACGGGAAGCCGCGCACTTTAGCAACCTCATGAACTTGATGAATTTTCGTCTCGGCAATTTCATGCAAATAGACACCGACCAAGGCACGCCCCTGCTGATGTACTCGCAACATTATTTCTTGGGCCTCCTGCGTCGTTTTTCGAAAAAATCGTTCCAACATTTCCACCACAAACTCCATGCTCGTGTAGTCATCGTTGAGAAAGAAGACGGAATACTGAGGGGGAGCCTTGGGCCTAACCTGAACCTGCTCCTCTGCCTGCTGATGTGATTTTTCCATGCCCCACGCTCCTTAACGCCTTGACCCCAGACCAGAGTTTCTTCATTCTAGAGGTACCGCTATGACCGACCAACCCAATAGACCCGATTCCCTCAAACGTCAGCTTGAAAGAACCCGGTTCGATCGCGCCTTAGCCGTAACCGAGAGTCTTGCCGAGTGTCGAGCCTTACTCACCACGGCTGAACTTGCAAGAATCAACAACATCCTAACGGGAAAAAATACAGGGAAAGACGAAGACCCTTGGCGCCGTGACCCCGTGACGATTAAACTCCCCTCTGGCAAAGTTGAAACCCTAGACCTCCTCGCCGACCCCGTGCTTAACTCACGCGATAAACTTCACCGCGCAACCGAGCAAGCAGAGCGCGGCGCTGTCATCGACGCGGCGGTCGATCTCTATGTGGGACTCGTGCTGTCTCACTTCTTTATCGACGCCAATCGCCGTACGGCCGTCTTGGCCGCGCATTACTTCATGAAACGCTATGGCGTCGCACTCTCAGGTCTCGCCCTTCATGAAATCGGTTTGGGCGATTTACGAGAAGAGGGCCAGGTTCAAGCGCTACGTGAAACGATTGGCCAAATGGCGAAGTTTGCGGCGAGAAACAAGTCAAACTAAGATGGTGGAAATTCCTCAAAAAAGTTGTGTTTTGTCCAGCACAGTTTTGTCGGCAACGAGAGATCAAGATAAGTTCGGCTAAGATTGCGATTCGAGTCAGACCACTTCACTTCAATGGCCCATTTTTTCGGCGCGATAAAATCGACCTCACCCCTTGAAGTTTGGAGATAGCCAAACCGTGGGTATTTTCTCGAAAGACTTTCAAACGCCACCATTTCAGCCAGGACTCCATTCGCGTCTACCCGCTTATCCCGACCTGACCATTCAAGCGCAATCCAATAAATCAGCGGATCCAGGAAATAGAATTTTTTTCCTTTCTTGAATCTCAAAGAAGCGTCATTTGGATCAATGGCATAGAGCGTTCCTAGTGCAAAACAATCTTCTAGCAATTGCACATATTCTTGCGCGGTGTGATGGGAGCCAATTTGAGTTTTCGAAGCAAGGCTCTGAAGACTCATGGGCGTTCCCATGGTGATGCATAATTGACCCATCACTTCTCGAAGGTATTGAAGCTGCTTGCCCGCCTTCAATACGTCCCCCTGCAGCCATTTCAAGTAGACCTCTTTGGCATTTACGGGATTGACGCCATCAGGCCCGGCCTCTGCTACAGCTTTGGGAAAGCCGCCCACTCGAAAAAAAATTTCAAATTCCTCGAGGCGAGTTTTCCCGCACCATCCAGCCTGCTTTCGAGCTTCCCGAAACTCCTCGAAGTCCATAGGGCGAAGAAAATACTCACCCCCCTTGGCATGCCGTCCAGGCATCAAATCACTGCCTTTGCGTAGGTCAATTGAATTGGAACCCGTCACCACAACCGCATGAACAGCGCCAGAATCAAGCAACTTCTTGATGGGCCGCCACCACTCTCGCACATACGTTACTTCATCAAGAAAAACGTATTTACGAGCGGAGTGCATCTTCAGAATCTCCGACAGGTGTTTAAAATCTTCAATTTCCTCACAAGTTTCATAGAAACAATTCTCTGCGCCCACCTTCTTCACTGTCTGACTCAAGAGCGTTTTCAACCACGAGGACTTCCCCACTTGCCTCGGCCCCCTGATAACGCAAAGCCCCTTACTCACAACGAGTGAATCAAAAGCGCGACGAAAAGGCATCGCCCGAACTCGCAAGAGGTGCTCATCTTGCTCTTCCCAATTGTGCTTTTCCCAAAACAAGTCCATAGGTTAAGCTTACTGCCCAAATATGGGCAATGCAATGCCTGAATTTGGGCAGTGTCATTTTCCGACATTCCCGTCAAAAACTTGCCACTCGTGCTTTCGCCCCTCTCTCGATAAACTATATCTTGGCTAAGTCTTAGCTGACCCAAGGAGGGGTTATGTGGGGGTTCATCGTTTTTTTCACGTTTGCGACAGGCGCGTCGATTGCACAGGCAGCCTCACTGGCCGCATTAAACGAACTCACCTATAGAGGCGGAAAGCCCTTACGTACTTTTGTCTTCGAAGAAACAGAAAACGGCAGCTGCCGCTTTGGAGGTGCGCACCTCTCCCCCCGAGATTGCCAACAGAAGAAGACCCAACTCGCAAAGATTTTTCGCGAGCTCAATTCAGGAAAACGCAAAGCGAGAGTGGATCTTCCGTTGGGGAATGACGAGCATTGTTTCCAAATTGTCCTCAGAAAACAAGCAGACGAGGATGCTCAAGCCAATACGCTTGAAGTCCGACTGAAGGCTCCAAAAGTTTGTCAGATTCTCGAAAATGGCGCGCTCACATGCAAACAACAGCCTCTCACTCGAGCGGAGAAACTCGTGGTTCAATGGCGACAGTGAGGCAGATTTTCCTAATCACAATGTCGCTGTTTTTCTCCATGCCGCATCCCGTGTTGGTGGCAGATGAAAGCAAAGATACAGTAGAGATCTGGGAATACGTCGAGCGCACGTTAGCAGCACCAGGCCCAACACTCGAAGCCTGTACTCCTCCTGGCCCCGAAGTAAGTTGGAAAGAGCGATATCAAGATGAAGCCTTCAAAAAAGATTGTGAGGCCCTAAAACCACAACGGGACAAGCTTTTTCAAGACCCCAATGCCTTTTGTAACGAAATGCCCGCAATACCCTACGTTTTCAACGTTACTCAACGAAACCTTCGTATCACCAACAAAGAATGGCGAAGAAAAGTCTTCATCTATGCCAGGGACAGTTTTTGGCAATTAACCCATGATCGTGAGATTCAACGCCGCTGCTGTGGTAACGGCAACTCGGCGTGCGCAAAGTCTTTCAGCAAGACTAAGCTCAACATTCTATTTGGCCTAGGGCCTAGTGATAACACGGCCCATTACAAGCCCATGAGAAGGGCAGTTGAAATTTCCGAATCAGTTGTCCTCAGCTGTCAAACTCATGTATGCCTCGATGCCCTCTTCTTTCATGAGCTAGGACATGCCTGCCAAAATGCGTACGCAAGAAGCCAATCTCTTTATGCTGATCTCAGGGTCGCGGCGGCGGGAGACGTGAACTGCAAGAACGATGAGTATAGTCGATTTGGCTTTCGCGAACGCCTGGGTGAAAAACAGCGGACTTGCCTGATCACGAGCAATCCTACGAACGAAGAATGTCCCGCAAAAAGGGACCAGGAGATGTTTGCCAACGCAATCTTTGCGCCCCTTTGGACTCATCCCTCTCATTTTTCGTGGTCTTGCAGTACCGATGGAGATGAAATTCACCTTAAATTCAAGCGCTATCTTGGATGCATTCTCCAAAACCCAGAGGTTCAGAAGAATTTTTGCAAGGAAGTGTGGTTTCCCGAATAAGGTTCCCTAAACTACCACTTCAAATTCTGATCTTCAACGACCGCCCGAACCGATCCCAATTCTTTTCCATCGACGTTCCCCGTGAGCATCCCAAAACCCTGCGCAAAATGACTCGAAACGAGCCCCAGCTCCCGATCTTCCCTGCGCCACGCTTTACCTTCAAAATAAAGATCAATGCCAGGCTTTATGCTTTTGATTCCCCAGGCGCGCTTTTCTTGCGAAATTCGCACCAACCCCACGGGCACCAAATCCGACCCCAGCCAAAGCGCATTCTCGCTTTGCCCACCCAAATTGTTTCCAATCGCCAAATTGCAGCCAAACGCCGTGCCATCAGCAAGTTCGCCGGAAGCCATGAGCCAGTTCCAACGCGTATGACGGGGCAAATGTCCTGACGTAAAATCCAAGCCGCCCAGTGCGCCCCGAAAATCTCTCTTGCGACCTTTGATTTTCACACTGCCACTGACTTTGAGAAGGTTAGTCTTTTGGGTAATGACGCCAAGCCCCTTCTTCAACTCGCCCACAACCGTGATCGGGGGAGGCGCGCCGGTGGCATCCCAAAAGACTTCGGCAGAAACGCCTTGGGTTTCAAATGAAAGCTCCATCCCGGAGCGGTCCTCACCCCACTCAATGTGCAGCCGATGCCCCAAACCTACAAATTCAGCACTCGCCCCGCGACTCGGATGCGCGTTAACGCTGGACTGCAAACGAGGGAGGCCCAAGTATGATTTTTCTACCAAGATTTTCCCGCGTTCAAGATCCGTTACGCACACAAATGCGTTCCCTATATAGCCGCCATCAATCACCGCTGCCGTCAGCAAAAGCTGATCATTAGCCGCCCAGACGTAGTTCCACCGTTTATGCGATAAAAATCCACGAATCCCGTTGAACGAAGGCACTTCTTTGAACCCGCCCTCAAACGTTCCGAGATGAGGGGACTTAAAAGACGCAGAAAGAGCCGACGGAATCTTCTTAAAACTATGTGCCATGAGGACGCCTCTTAATGAGTAAGCTTCTTGTAATGAACTCGATGCGGCTGCTGGGCATCAGCGCCCAGCCGCTTCTTACGATCCAGTTCATAGTCCTGGTAATTTCCTTCAAAAAGCAGAACTTGGCTTTCGCCCTCAAAAGCCATGATGTGGGTACAAATTCGATCCAAGAACCATCGATCATGGCTAATAACCAACGCGCAACCCGCGTAATTAAGCAGCGCCTCTTCAAGGGCCCGAAGCGTATTGACATCCAGGTCGTTGGTCGGTTCGTCAAGCAGCAGAACGTTGCCCCCGGCCTTGAGCATTTTCGCTAAATGCAGCCGATTGCGTTCCCCGCCTGAAAGCTGTCCCACTTTCTTCTGCTGATCGCCGCCGGAGAAATTAAACCGTGCGCAATAAGCGCGCGAATTAACCTCACGGTTTCCAAGAAGAATCACTTCGTTTTTGCCATCCGAAATTTCCTCCCAAACCGATTTGTTAGCATCCAAGGCTTCTCGAGATTGATCAACATACGCGAGCTTCACCGTATCGCCGACCCGAATTTCACCGGCGTCTGGTTTTTCCTTACCCGTGAGCATTCGAAAAAGCGTCGTTTTCCCCGCACCATTTCCACCGATGATTCCGACTAAACTATTAGGGGGCAACATGAAGGAAAGATTCTCAAACAACAGCTTATCGCCGTAGGCTTTTGTAATCCCCTTGGCCTCAAAAACCAGCCCCCCCAGTCTTGGCCCAGGAGGAATATAAATCTCCATCTCATCGATCTTATCCGGACGATCTTCTGAGAGCATTTGCTCGTACGCGCCGATACGCGCTTTGCTCTTAGCTTGTCGGGCGCGGGGACTCATGCGAATCCACTCCAGCTCTCGCTCCAGAGTTTTTTGGCGTTTGGTCTCGGTCTTTTCTTCTTGGGCCAATCTATTTTGTTTTTGCTCCAACCAAGAAGAATAGTTTCCTTCCCAAGGAATCCCGTGTCCGCGATCAAGCTCCAAAATCCAACCCGCAATATTATCCAAGAAATAACGATCGTGAGTAACCGCAACCACGGTGCCCTGATAATTTTTAAGAAACTGCTCAAGCCAACCCACGCTTTCGGCGTCCAGATGGTTGGTCGGTTCATCAAGCAACAATAAATCAGGTTTCTGCAAGAGAAGTTTGCACAAGGCCACGCGCCTGCGCTCTCCTCCTGAAATATTTTTCACTAGAGCATCCGGTGGCGGCAAGCGAAGTGCGTCCATCGCGATATCAAGGGTACGATCCAACTCCCAGCCGTTAGCGTGTTCAATTTTCTCCTGCACATCGGCTTGCTCGGCCAGCAGTTTTTCCATGCGGTCTGGATCAAGATCGGGGTTGGCAAATTCGGCATTGATTTCTTCGAAGCGTTTTAGGGATCGAACAATCGACCCTAAGCCTTCTTGCACGTTTTCCTTCACCGTTTTGGTATCATCCAGCTCCGGCTCTTGCTGAAGATAGCCAATCGTGATCCCATCGCCGGGGCGCGCGTCACCATTATAATTCTTTTCCACGCCCGCCATGATTTTAAGAAGCGTCGATTTGCCCGATCCGTTCAACCCCAAGACACCAATCTTTGCGCCATAAAAAAATGAGAGATAAATGTCCCGCAAAACCTGCTTGTTTGGGGGATACATCTTGCTGATGCCCTGCATCGTAAAACAGAATTTCTGTGCCATGAGGTCTTATATATCGAAGCAGGTTCAAACGGACAAGAGCGAAAGCCTCATTTGCGAATCTACCAATCAATCAGCTCCGGGACCCCATCGTTTCCGATAGGCGAATTGGAGAACTTCGCTCCCGGATCAATGCCGACAACCTGCCGCTTGCCATTAAGACCCTTAATAGAGAGTTCAGACTCAAACTGGGTGCGATTGATCGTCTGCCAAATTCCGTCGTGTTTTTTCAAAATACTCCAAGCCTGATCGAGTTGGGGCTGCGCGCCCACTTTGTAACCATTGGGATACATATCTTTAACACTTGTGCCGTTTGATTTTTCTTGAATGATGATTCCCCGCTCTAACTCCTCCAGGGTACTCACAATCCTTTTCAGTCGAAAAGGAGGATTGGTGCCAATGGGAAACTGACTCACGATATGAAGCAAATAATCTTGCAGCGTCTTTTCACGCTGAATCATCAGCGCCACGGTCGAATCACTTAAACGCTTGGCGCCAAGAGTGGGATCAAATACTTTTATCACTTTAGTGGGGTCCAGGGGATGTCGAAAAACCTTGCGCATTCCACCCGAAGCGATGGGCTCGCCTAAACTGATGGGAAGCCCATACTTTTGGGACAAAAAGGCCTCAGCCATTTGCTGCGCCGACTGACCCTGCGGTAAAGGCCGATAGATGACCTCGGGAATTGAGACCTGCACCCCACGCACTTCAATCATTGTGCGCGCAAGATGAATGGGCGGGATGGTCGCAGCCAGCTTTTCGGCGGCCGTGGGGGCTCGAAAGCCTGCCCCCTTGCGTACGACTGCAGTCTGGGCCAGCTGATCTAACTCCTGTAAAGATTTTGACAAACACCCGGCGGGTGGAGCGGCAGCAACAAGGCTCGGGGCCGCGCCCACAAGCACACTCACGAGAATGAAATACATAACCACGCGGTGTGTCCCACCCATTTTCATGCCTCTTCACCCCACCCCTCTCTAGGATACGGCAAAATACACATCTTTCCCAAACCAATTTTACATTTTACCAACTTATTACAAATTATATTAAACCTCTCACCAAGAATCGGACTTTTATGAAAACGCGCCCAGGAATCCTGTTATTCGTCATTCTCGCCACCATGTCTTTCGCCTCTTGCGGAAAAAAAGATGAGGGCGCACCCGCAGACCTCCTCGCGATACAGGCCAGCGTGAAGAAGGCCACCCCACAAGTCAGCGGATCGGGCTCAACCGCCGCACGCCTCGGGAATTTTGACATTAATCGCGCTCTTGCGGATATCTTAAATCCCATGGCAGCCTCATCCGTTCAGTCCTTGTTCGGAAGCGGCGTAGGCACCGGCACCCTCAATGGCGGAGTGGATGTCGCGGCCATGAAACTGCTCGACGCGTACAACGGGGACAAAGGTTATGCGACCTGCGCAGGAGGTACTGAGCTCACGGCGCACACGCCGACCTTCACTCCTGCAGGGAGCTACCCTCTCTTCTTTAGTTTTGGCACGACTGTAGATTGCGTGCGCGCAGGAACAGGAACGGAGACGGGAACGCAATATCTCTATAGCAAAGTCGCAGACGGCTTAACCTACTCTGCGACCGTCATGCAAACGTACTTAAGCAATACCGTAGTCTATCAGGCTTATGTTCGAAAAAACAGCGCAGGCGAACCCGAAATCACTGCCGTTCACCTCACAAGTGGCGGAACTGGAGCTACGACCATTATGTCCACGTTGCTTTTGATTAATCCCATCACTCACCGTTTTGTAGTTAAAAACGCAACTGGCCAAAGCGGCTCAATTCCTCTCAATGGTACAATAACCGGAATCGGCGTTGGCGGCCTCGATACCGCCGGTGCTTATGTCTCTGGTAACTTCTTTGCGCGCCTTTCTTGGGGCGCGTATTCTGGCGAATATTCTCAGATGTGCTTAAGCAATGCCGCCTCACCGGCACAAGTGGCCGACACTGCTTGCACCGCTCAAAGCGATGTCATCGCAGCCTTCATGACCAGTGCTACGACCCCTGGAACTTATGACGGCTGGGCCACAGATCAAATTCCAGCTTTCTTAGGAATGACTGCTGCCGACATCACCAACCTGGATGCCTTCAAGAGTTACTTGACGACAGCAGCAGCGTTAACCGCATCCGACATATCGTTTGCGAGCACGGATTTCCCAACGACGATTGGAAAATAGTTTCGCGGTTTGGTTTACACGACCTCTCTGAGTTCTTGTTCGTATTCTTTGAAATCGACAACAAGTTTCTTAGGGGTCGCGTCTAGACCTAAAAGAGATGCCCAGGCAGTATCAAGCTTAACGCTATAGCGATCTGCCATCAGAGCCCGAAGAGTGATCTCATTGACTCGATCCAGCCGCTTAGATTTTGCTCGCTCCCATTTTAATATAGCCACACCGCTATACCCCAGTAGCATCCCGAGTTGCCTCTGAGACATCCCTAATACATCCCGTAGAAACTGCACTTCAGCACCCCGAAGAGGCACACGATGTTTCAGAATAGCCTTGGCCACTAGGTACTCCACTTTGCCAGACACCTCCGCGCTCACGACAGAGCCAAATCGCTCACTCTTCTCGACGGGTACGTTTTTTACCTCGATATAGCCAAGGTTTAGAACGCCCTTAAAGTTTTTCCGCATCGCCGTTATTCCTTTCCCAATGCTTCAGTTTTCGTCTAAAAACAGTTACAATCACGACCCCATTTTCAACCACCGCAGAAAACCCGGCGCCCTTAGAATCAGCAAGTCGCCCCACGAAAAGATAAGTTTCGTGATCCGCCTGCCATGTCCAATAAACTACATTCTTTGCCACTTCGATAACCTGATGAGTCGAAAGTGCGCGTCGAAAACCTCGCGCCTCCGCATGAAGTGAAAAACTAAATCTTCTCTTTCTGATCTCCCTCAGTATTTGCTGAGCTTCTTGATGCCGAATCCCCACCCTCTTCATCAACATCGATGATAACCAAGTTAGCAGATCTTTTCAATCGATAACTGAGTTAGCAATAACCGTCCCGATACCCAAACCATTTCTAAGGTCCAAAAAAACCTAAAAATTCTGTAACGTTTTATCCCAAATCAGCCGATGCCTTTATTGAATGCGGTTGCTCGCCCTCATCATAACGTCATGCGCTGTTTTTGGCTCCGCCTATCTGGCAATGAATTTCCAGCCCAGGGCCGAGGCTTTGGCTCCAGAAAGACCGCGTGTCGAAGAGCAAACCGCCCGAACTCCAGCTGCAGAAACGGCCAACGCTCAATCCGGCAAGCAGCAAGTCCTTGCTCCAAAAAAGAGGTCCCCTTCGAAATTTGCAAACGCGTTTTCGACGAGCCCATTAGGTCATCAGCTAAAACGTTATGTTCGCTCATTAGCTCATCACGAGGCGGGAGCAGAGGAGCTTCGCAATACCTCACTCGGAAACTTGCGAGCCGATCCTTCTGTTGCCGTGAGCGAAATCCAGCGAACCCTTGAACGCATGCCCCGCGACGATGGGGCCGAAGAAAAAATTCAACTCTTAGAATTAGCAGCGAGCTTAACCGAAGACAGCCGAGAGATCAGTGAACTAGCGCTTCGTATTGCTACCGGCGATTTGCACGACGTCCGCGATGAGCACGACAAATCCGCTTACGAAGCTTATGGCCTGCCGACCGGAGCGCTTGATGTGTTTCTCTCTCACACCTCTGATCCTCGTGATGCGATCGAAGGCACTGTGGCTACGATGTCGGCCCAAAAAAATCCCGCGGCCCGGAGGCTGATTCTCAAGCTCTTCAAAGTGTCTAGAGCAGACTTAGCTCAAAACCTCTTGGATCAGCTCGAGCGCCAGCACATAGACGTGCCCGGAATCACAAGCGACCTGGCTTCGAACTAACAATCAAGAACTGCGCTACGAAGTTGCCCACATGCAGCCGAAATTTCCCGCCCCCGCGACACGCGCACCGTCGCGGTCATTCTCCCATCGACCAAGAATTTTTGAAACCCGCGAACCGTCGCATCCGACGGCCGCTTAAAATCCGCGCTCGGATGTTCATTGAACGGAATCAAATTGATCTTCGACGGAATCCCCACAAGAAGCTTCATCAATCGGCGCGCGTCTTCCAAGGAGTCATTAAAATCCCGCAGTATCACATACTCAAACGTAATCCGTCGATGGGAACTCAAGGGATAGGCACGACATGCTTTCAAAAGCTCCGCGATGTTCCACTTGCGATTCACGGGCATGATGGCGGAGCGCTGTTCATCCGTTGTGGCGTTCAGTGAAACGGCAAGCGAGACATCCACGCGGGCGCCGAGCTCTGCGATGCCAGGCACCAAGCCTGAAGTGCTCACCGTGACTTTTCGTTTTGAAAAATTAAGCCCGTCCGTATCAAGCATGATTTGGCAGGCTTTTACAACGTTATCCAGGTTCTTAAGTGGCTCACCCATGCCCATGAACACGACATTCGTAAGCGGGGCTACTTGCCGGAGTTCATAAACTTGCGCGAGGATTTCATGCACTTCGAGATTGCGCTCCACACCCTGAGTTCCCGTGAGACAAAACGCACACTTCATCGCACACCCAATTTGCGACGAAATACACCCCGTGAAGCGTTCCCCTTCGGCGGCAGGGATAATTACGCTCTCAATCGTTTTGCCATCTCCCATCTCCCATAAAAACTTTATCGTGCCATCAGGGGATTCCTGCCGTGACGCAACCTTGGGCCGATAGACTTCCAGATTTGCCGTAAGCCAAGCCCGATGATCTTTTGACAGATCACTCATCAACGCCCACTGCGAAACCCCGCGCTGATAAACCCAATGAAAAATCTGCTGCGCGTGAAAGCGCGACTGTTTCTTGGCCTTTGTCATCAACGCCTCAGATGGCGCCTCCGAAGGCTCAGTACGACGACCCAAGCGCTCCAGGCTCAGCGGCAGCAGAAGGTCGGAGAGCTCGGCTTGAGTGAGGGACTGAAAATAGATCATAGAGGCTATTTGCAGGAGCTGTTGCGACTTTGAATGGCCGCAATGGCAGTTTTAATCGCAGTGATGACATCATAAATCGGCTCAACCCCAAGCCGCGCCTTCAACAGACCCAGCGCCTTACAACTCGAAGTCACCCCAAGAAACTGCGCCGCCATTTGTCTGGGCGCCCAAGCCTCCGCCCGAAGTTGGACCCCTAGCAAATCAATCTGTTCCTCGCCAAACGCCCTGCCCGTAAGAGCAGACGCGACTGCCATTCGCACATCATAGACTCCGTCTTCCAGCATCGGAATGAGTGCGGAAGTAGCAGCGGAGCCAGCGATCTTGCCCGTAAAGCGAACACTTAGCAGGCGGACCGCATACTCGCCGCTTCCGAAACCGACTTTAAGGTCAAGCACCTCGCCCTCGCTCAATTGGCGCTTGTCCAACTCCGCGACGGCGGCCGTTCTCACATCATAAAC
Source organism: Bdellovibrionota bacterium FG-2 (assembly GCA_051382305.1). GTDB lineage: Bacteria > Bdellovibrionota > UBA1018 > UBA1018 > UBA1018 > CAIRTR01. The sequence continues at coordinate 4,773 of JBBCAV010000142.1, read as the reverse complement.
CCCATCCCTCAACACACGAATCAAAACCTTTGTCGCCTCGACACTTTTGATTCTACCAACAAATTGCACCGAAAGCAGGCGCGGAATATAGTTCGCATCTTTTAGGTTAGCTTCAAGTAACGGCAATTCGGTTTGGGTGAACACTCTGGAGTTAAGTTGGGCCACGGCCTCCGCCCTCACGTCATAAACGCCATCAGCTAGCATCGGGATCAAAGCCTGAGTCGCAGCCAATCCGGAAATTTTTCCAATAAAGCGACTCGCGATCTGACGGACAATATAGTTTGAATGCGAAAGGTGTTTCGCAAGACCTGTAAGTTGCGCTTCGGTGGTGCTCTTGATTTTGTTCAGCGCGAGGACGGCAAGTCTTCTCATCCCCCAAATATCGTTGCGAAGGGCTTGTTTCACCTTGGTGTAAATAAGGTCGGACTTTAGATCGCGCTCCGCAAGCGTAATAGCAGCCAATTGCGAAACATCTTCACCTTGCGCGACGATGAGTTCATCGGAAACCGCAATCAATAAATCCTTCTCGCTCACGAACGACTGTCGGAGCATCTTCAGAAACGCCATTTGATACAACGGCGCGGCGGACTGAGTGATTTTCGAGTACTGAGTTCTGAGCGATTCAAGGGCGATTTGTCGGTACTTTTGCAATTCTGCTTTATCTTTATCTGGATCTGCGACCATTTCCGCAACGGTATTTACGATATATTGCGCGAAGTGGTACAGCTTGCGATACTCAGGCGCTTTTTGAAGTTCGGAGGCCGCAAATTCCAGGGCGTTATCAGGCGTGAATACTTCGAGGAGCTTCTTGGATCGTCCATGAAAAAAATCCTTCTTAACAACCTCTAAGTCAGTAACGGATTTGTCCACGGCAAAGAGGGTAACTGAACGAACAAGCCCATTTTTTGGGTTCTTCTCGGCTTCGATAGAGAGCGCAAACTTACTGGATTGATCCTTGGTCGAAAACAGCGAGAGGAAAATAAATGAGCTACTCGTTTCAATGGTGGTGGGACTTTGGAACATCCCGGAATCATCGAACTTGCCGCCGAGGCATAATGGGCCGGTGAAAGTCAGCCCGCAAAATTTCATCTCGTCAGTAAGCTGGGCAAGCAGTTCGGGAGCGTATTCGCCGCCATCGATGAGCTTGGTTTCACTTACCATGAGGTAACGCACGAGTGTCATCGCTTGAAAGTCATCTCGATCATCAACCGTAGATGACGGAGACGGGGTCGGGGTCGGACTGGATGAAGGCGCGGGATTTGGAATTGGTCTTGGTTTCTTTTTCCCCATTGCCATAGCGGAGTTCGCGAGGAACAGGGCACTCACGACAATCAACATCACCAAAACAGAACACTTCTTTGAAATCATAATCGAAATCCCCTCACAAAATATGATGCGTCGCAATATCTAAAAATGCCCCATTTGGTCAAGCACATAATTTCCCACTAGAGACGCCCTACAACCTGTATCGAGACAGGCAAATGGAAAAATGAACATATTATCATATAGTTGTAATTATGAGTGTCGACTGCAAAACCTATTGCGCAACGTGTCACAGTGGGTTACAGTCCTCCCGCCATGACGTTAAATTCAATTTTTTCTGCAACCATTCTCTGCCTGACCCTAACCGCATCAATCACCCATGCTGATGAGCAGGAATCAATTCCACTTGCCACCGCAGCCGGAGAAACCTCCACAGATTCTGGAGAGATCCAGCAACGCAAGACCCCCTTGCTCCACTGGTCCGGTTATGTCGGCCTACGCACCTACCAAGGCGCGGAGTATGAATGCGCAATACAAGGGGGAAGACTCCCGACCGTCTCTGAATTCTACAATGACGGTTTACTGCTTTTCGCGGAAAACCCGCAATTCTTGGATGGCTGGGAACTCCCCTATTGGATGGAAAACGATTCGCGCACCTTCCGAGATTCAGTGCCCATTCTGAATACGTTTCATTTTCGTTGTGACTTCAAAAAACAAACCTGCGAACGGCTTCAGCAAAACTGGGGCAGTTACACGATTTGCATTCTCCCTCCGGATTATCGAAAATGGAAAAGCTATACCCCTGAAGAGCTGGCCGCCGGACTCGATAAGCAACCGGAGTAAATCCAAGACGAGCTTCAGGCTTTGATTCGCTTCATCTCTGGATCATAAAAGGGCTTCAAAGACGCGACCGCAGGATAGGTTTTGCCCGCAATTTCGACTTCCCATTTTCCTTCGCTCAAATATTTGGAATCGATTGCGCATTCGGCCTCAATCATCGCAAGCCCCACCGCGCCGCCCAACGTAAACCCGTAAGAACCAGCTCGCATGTAGCCTACGACTTGGCCATCACGCTTAACAATCTCGGCGTGAAACAAGAACGGTTCTGGATCTTTAATGAGCACTTGCACCATTCGACGCTTGAGCGTCCCCGCCGCTTTTTGCTTAAGCGCGACTTCGCGACCTAAAAATCCGCCAGATTTTTCAAAATCCACCGTAAAGCCCAGGCCCACCTCAAATACGTTATCCGTGTTATCCATATCGTGACCATAGTCGCGATAGCCTTTTTCCATTCGCAAACTCGCAAGCGCCTTCAGACCCGCATGTCGCAAACCAAAGCTCGCACCCGCTCTCACCAGTCGATCATAAACATGAGTGGCTTGTTCAGTGGGAATATACAATTCATACCCCAGTTCCCCGAGATACGTAATCCGCACACACAGTACGCGTGCGTAACCCAAGTCGATTTCACGAGCCGCTCTAAAGGGGAACGCCTCGTTTGAAAGATCAGCCGTCGTAAGCCGCTGCAATAGTTCGCGAGATTTTGGCCCTTGCACATTGAGTTGTGCATAGCCCGAAGTCACATCCGTGACAAAGGCGTGGTCCGTCTCCTTGATGTGCCTCTTCATCCACGCTTCGGCATGACGATGCATCGTATCTGTGACGACAACGAAAAACTTATCTTCTGCTAATTTAGTTACCGTGAGATCGGCTTCGAGTTTTCCCGTCTCATTGAGCCACTATGTGTAGGTAATCGTTTGTGAGGCGCCATCGATTTGATTCACCGAAAGCCAATTCAACACGCGTCCAGCATCACGGCCCTGAACCATGAATTTAGACATAAACGACATATCCATCAAGATCACGCCTTCGCGCGCGGCTTTGTGCTCGGCCTCCCAATAAGGAAACCAATTTTGCCGGCCCCACGACAACCGCTCAACTTTAGGTTCAATGCCCTTGGGCGCAAACCAATCCACACCCTCCCAGCCACTGACGTCTCTGAAGTACGCACCGGCTGCCGCCAAGCGTTCATGAATTGCCGATTTTTTTGCACCCCGCGCGGTTTGAGCGCTCATCGTGGGATAGTGACATTTATAAACCATCCCGAGCGATTCGACCGTTCGCTCTCTGCGATACTCGGGGTTGGCTTGATAGCGATGAAGGCGATCAATGTTAAATCCCGTCACATCAACATCCGGCGTTCCATTGATAATCCAATGAGCCAGCACGCGGCCCAGGCCGCCGCCGGTTAGAATTCCGATGGAATTTAATCCTGCTGCCACAAAATAATTCTTAAGCTCCGGCGCCTCGCCCACAATCGGGCGCAAATCCGGGGTGAAACTTTCGGGCCCACAGAAGAATTTCTTGATTCCGACTTTAAGAGACTGCGGCACGCGACTCATCGCCCGCTCCAAATAAGGGCTCATCCGATCCCAATCCGGCGGAATCTCGCCGAACGAAAAATCCTCTGGAATCCCCCCGATTTTCCAAGGCGCACAAACGGGTTCAAACAAACCCACCATGAGCCCGCCCACCTCTTCGCGATAATAACCGTAGCAAGAAGGGTCCTCCAAGATCGGCATCGTGTCGCTCATTTCTTTAAGACCTGCGATCTCTTCGGTAATCAGATAGTAGTGTTCCGCCGCCTGATTCGGGATATTCACGCCCGCCATCTCACCGAATTGCCGCGCCCACATGCCGGCGCAATTCACAACGTAATCAGCTTCAATATCGCCCTGTTTTGTGCAAACGCCCGTCACGCGTCCGTTCTTTTTCAAGATCCCGGTCGCAGCGACTTCTTCGATAATGCGAACCCCCTTCATGCGCGCGCCTTTTGCCAACGCCATCGTACAATCCACGGGATTCACGCGGCCATCTTCTTTGACGTAAAAACCGGCCAACACATCATCCACCCGCGCAAGCGGAAACAACTTCTGAATTTCCGAAGGAGAAATCTCATGCACATCCACGCCACAATGGCGATTAAACGCCGAGATTCGTCGATACTCTTCTAAGCGATCGCGATCGGCTGCGACTTCAATAAAACCCACAGGCTTGAAACCCGTCGCTTGCCCCGTCTCCGCTTCCAATCGACTGTAGAGGTCACGCGTGTATTTGCGCATTTCAGTCGAAGTTTCAGAAGTTGATCCAAACGTCACCATGAGTCCCGCCGCATGCCAAGTCGTGCCTGAGGTAATCCGATCTCGCTCAAGCAGTACGATATCCTTCCATCCCATGTGAGCCAAGTGATAGGCTACCGAGCACCCAATGACGCCACCGCCTACGACCACGACGCGCGCATGTTTTGGCAAAATTTGACTCATACTTTGATCTGACATGAGTGCTGTTTATTCTTGATCTATTGGTGGGTCAATTTATTATTGTCTCTTATGTGCGCCAAGCAAAGCTTGAAACAACCAGTGGGTGCGGAAGCCGGTCGGGAGATCACTCTTCCTAGTCTCACCCCGGGAAACACCATAGAGTCCGGGTATCATAGCTGGCGTTCATCAC
>JBBCAV010000141.1:0-19657 GCA_051382305.1 Bdellovibrionota bacterium FG-2 | reverse complement strand
TCCCCCGACCAATCCGCCTGCCATCCCCCTCATGAAACCACCGCCGCCTCCCATGGGTTGGCCCGGTTGGGAAAACGGCTGATTTTGCTGGGGACGCGCTTGCTGGTAGGGCTGAGAAGGAGCCGAGCGCGCAGGCGCGCTGAAACTACGTGCCCCTCGCCCACCGAAGGACCTTCCGCCACCGGCCCGAGCCAACGCGTCAGTAGAGAACGTAGCTGCCATCAAAGCCGTCGTAAGTATTGAAGCGAGAAACAAACAGCCAAGACCTGTTTTCTTTTTCAAAATGTTCATAGAACTCTCCTTATAGCAGTCCTGCAGAAAACGCATATACTTTTCTCTTTAATCCCCCCATAATGAGTCCAAGATCATGAACCGTCCTGGTAAACACCTAGAAAACATTAGAGAAGACAAAGACCGCGATCTTGGGAACCTCGCACTTATTGCAGCCCAAGCAATGAACACGCCGCTCGCCCTCATTTTACTTCGGCACGACTCAGCGAATATCCCCACTGCCGCCTTCGGAATTAAAGTCACTGAGCTGCCCGAGAAATCCGTTCTTTACGACTTTTCAGCCAGACAAGCCGAACTCGCCATTATCGAAGACACGCTTGAAGATCCCCTTTTCCGCAAAGATGCGCTCGTCTTAAATGCTCCCGGTATTCGATCGCTCTCGCTTGCTCCCATTTTCAGTGATTCCGAAAATAATCAGGAGCCCCCCATCGGCGCTTTGTGCGTTTTAGACGTAAAAACTCGCACGTTTACCCAAGCACAAAAACAAACGTTAGGGGCCATAGCAACGCAAGTTAGCCACTCATTAGCACTCCACACCAAGCTCGATCTCCTCAACAATGAACGCAAAAGACTCAATGAGATCAACTACGCCATCAACCAAGCCGCCATCGTCGGCATCACCGACAAGGATGGCCAGATCACTTTTGCAAACGAGAAGTTTTGTAAGATATCAGGCTATTCTCAAGAAGAACTCTTGGGACAGAACCATCGAATTCTCAAATCAGGTGTGCACCCCAAAGAATTTTATCAAGAACTCTGGGGGACGATCGCCGCAGGAAAAATGTGGTCCGGCGAAGTCTGCAATAAGCAAAAAAACGGCCAGCTTTATTGGATGAATGCCAACGTCTTTCCCCTGCCTCAAGAGGAGGGCGAAGAAGTTCGCTATGCCGCCGTTCGTTTTGACATTACTGATCGCAAGCTCTTGGAAGACAAATTGCGAGTAGCCAAAGAAGCCGAAACCAGGGCCAGCAATAGCAAATCAGAGTTCCTAGCCAACATGAGCCACGAAATTCGCACCCCGATGAACGGAATCATCGGAATGGTCGATCTTCTCATGGAATCTCCCCTCTCCCCTGAGCAGCGGGAATTCGCGAAAACCATATCTACCTCAGGGCGCACCTTGGTCGCCATCATCAATGACATTTTGGATTTTTCTAAAATTGAAGCGGGAAAAATGAACCTTGAGGCGGTGGAATTTGACGTGCTCTCTTTCCTAAAGGAACTCCTTATCCCCTTTCAATTGAGTGCTGAAAAGAAGGGGATTAGTCTCCACTTGGAAGCCCCACTCGCAGCCCCCTCGATCTTGGGGGATAGCGGTCGGTTTGGACAAATCGTGAATAATCTCGTGGGAAACGCCATTAAATTCACCAATGGGGGAGGAGTCCACATTTCATTGAAGTTCTTTCCCAAGCTGTCTCATAATACGCCAACCACAACCGGGCTTGCACTTACGATTAGAGATACCGGGGTTGGGATTCCGAAGCACGTCCAAGCCAATCTTTTTCAATCCTTCACTCAGGCGGAAAGCTCGACCACCCGACAATTTGGGGGAACGGGCTTGGGGCTTGCGATTGCCAAGCGCCTGGTGGAGCTCATGGGCGGTAGCATCGCTCTTACCAGTGAGGTGGGGGTGGGCACGACGCTTACGGTGAACATCGAATTCAAAACAGGGGAAAAAATTCTCTCCTCCTCACTTTTAAAACAGGCGCCAAAACCATCGTACAGTAAACTCCAGGGAAGAATCCTGGTGGCCGAAGACAATCCGGTAAATCAGAAAGTAATTGCAGCCATGCTTGAGAAACTGGGGATCTATTGTCTCCTGGTCTCCAACGGCATTGAAGTCATTAGTGCCCTATCCAAGAGCGAATTTGATCTCGTTTTAATGGATTGCCAAATGCCTGAGAGGGACGGCTATGAGGCATCCCAAAGCATTCGAAAAATGCAAGCGCCCTCGTTTCAAAATATCCCCATTGTGGCCCTTACCGCAAACGCGATCCAGGGCGATCAAGAGAAGTGCCTTGCTGCAGGGATGACCGACTACCTGGCAAAACCAGTCACCCTAAGTCAGCTTCATAAGGTCTTGGAAAAATATTTGGGCGCAATATCCCCTAAAGCTAAGTCAAAATTGTTTTGAAAATCGGGACTCAAGACATCCGTGCAAACCGCATAACGAATGTAGGGACCCGCGAAATGCACGCCGACAATGCCCGAGCGCTCAATCACCATTTGATTGAAACACTCTGCATGGGTTAACCCGCGCTTCACCGCTTCTTCGCGAACATCAATGCCATAAGCCCCATCCGGCGTTTTCCATAGTGTAAAAAAGCCCGCCGCACTTTCACACGCTTGTACGAAACCCGCGTTCTTGAGCTTAGGAATGAGATAATTTAGCCGATCTTGATAAAACGCCAGAAGTTCCGACAAAAGCCTTTCGCAAAGGTTTTCATTCTTGAAAAGCTCACCATAAGCCGCCATCACCGAAGGCACCGGCCCCGACTCGGTATTTCCCTTGATCAAAATAAAGTCTTCAATAAACTCTTGTGATCCCACCGCAACGCCAAGGCGCGCGCCGGGGTCGCTAAAGGATTTGCTCACGCTGAGCAACTCCATCCACTCAAGGGATGGATAATCTTTGGCGACCTGTATCAGCGGCACATGACTCTCTGCAGGCGCCAGCGTCGTATAGGCCCCATCGTTCACGAGACGAACTTTGTTTTCGATGCAATACTCAATCAACATTGTCCATTCTTCACGCTGCGCCCCTTGCGAAGCAGGATTGCCGGGTCGAATGACAAAAATCAGATCAGGCCGCGCAACACGCGCATCTTTTAAGGCGGATACTAGCCCCTGAAACTCCATACGCATTCCGCTCTGAGACGTCAGGGGCCAAACAATTCGCTGCGCCCCCAAATAAGAAGTACTCCATGTCCCCATCACATCGTAAGCGGGCATATGAGTCACAACGTTGAAGCTTTGGCGCTCCTTCATGTGCATTCCGCAAGCTAGAGGCAGCAGTGCGGTCGCTGTTTTAATGCCAGGGATAGAAACGGCCCTGAACTGCGGATAGTTTCGATATTCTACGCCCGTAAAACGCTGCACCATTCCTTCACAAAACTGATTAAGGTTATTATCCTCCGCATAGGTGTGAAGCTCAAAATCAGGTTTGAGTGCAAACTCCGCCTGTAGTTTTAGAACCTCTGAAGGTGGGACCGAATCGGGATTTCCAAGCGATAAATTCAAGGCCTTTTTCCCCGATTTGGCTTCGTACTCTCTGAGCAAGACATAAATCTTTTGAAAAAGGTTGATGCTCGTCGAGGGAATTCGGCGGGACCTCAGGGTGTCATTCATAGCCCCTATGCTACCCCACGCAGCCGAGGCGTCACAACCGACATTTTCACTCGTTCAAAAATGGACCCTAGCCTAAGCCGCCGCTCTTCGTTTATAGTAGCTCAGGGAGAACACATCATGAGCAATAAATTGGATCGGGTGTCTTTTGGGAAAATCGTGCAAATTCGCGAGCGCCTCTTAAAGACTCAAGCTACGGGCAAGAAAGTCTACCGCTTCGAATCCGGCGACCCAAGCTTCAGCGTCTCTGATCAGGTGATTCAGGGCATAAGAACGGCCGCAGAAACCGGCAAAACCCACTACATTCCCAACGACGGCATCCCCGAACTCAAAAACGAACTTCGCAAGAAGCTTGAAGCCAAAAACAAGATCACGCTCCCCAGCTCAGATTGTATTTACGTCACCAATGGCGCCATGCACGCACTTTATGTCCTGTGGCAATGTCTCCTAGATAAGGGCGATGAAGTCATTGTGCCGGATCCCATGTGGACCGAGGCCGTGGAGAACATTCGCTTGGCCGAGGGAACCCCCGTCCCCGTCATTCTTAATCACGACAAAGGCTACGTCTACGAAGCTGCCGAAATCGAGAGCAAGATCACTTCCAAAACAAAAGCGATCTTCATCAACTCCCCTCATAACCCCACAGGCTCCGTCTTAGATCGTGAAAATCTCACCCAAATTCTTGCACTCGCACAAAGAAAAGGCCTCTACATTGTCACCGACGAAGCCTATGAGGATGTCGTTTACGATGCCAAACACTACTCGCTTGCGGCTCTTGCCCAAGAGCTCTATCAGGGAACCGATCTTCAAACGATGAACCGCAAGATCATCAGCATTTTTTCGTTTTCCAAATCCTACGCCATGAGCGGTTTGCGAGTGGGCTATATCGTGACGCAAGACGATCTGATTCGTGAACGCATTTCGAAACTACTTCGTTGCACCATCAACGGGGTGAACAGCATCGCGCAGTGGGCTTCTATTGAGGCCGTGCGAACCCCTGAGACGCATCTCGACTCCATGAAAAAAGAATACCGCATCCGGCGCGATTTGATGCTCGAGGGTTTAAAGGGCATTCCAGGCCTACACACCTTTACCCCTCAAGGTGCGTTCTACATTTGGTGCAAAATCGATCCTGAGCTTTATAAAAGACTCGGGGTAAAAAGCGCCGATGAAATTTCAAATCGGCTTGCGGAACAAGGGATTGGTAGCGCCCCCGGCGATAGCTTTGGTGTGCATTGCGAAGACGCTATTCGTTTTGCCTATAGCTGTGCCACCCCGATGGTCCAAGAAGGAATCAAGGCGCTCAAAGAGTTTTTCGCGAAAGCCTAAAGCACTCTCTCAAAGCACTCCAAGAATACTCTGATACTGTGCTGCTTTTTCAGGGAACTGGCTCAGACCTTCACGCGCGAAGTCTGCGGCTTTTTTGCCAGACTTCGTGATAAACCCTTTGTCGACATTTTTTGAAAGCAAGAGTTTCACGATCTCAGCGTTCCCTTTTTGGGAAGCCAAAGTCAGTGCCGTGTTGCCCTGCCGATCAGAGCCCTCTCCGCTTGCGCCAAGTTCCACGAGCTTTGCGGCCACCTGATTCAAACCGCTCCAAGAAGCCCACATCAGTGGCGTCCAACCGTCTTTATCTTTGGCGTTCAAATCCGCGCCGTTTTTTGCCATGAATTCAACAAAAGCTAAACGCTTCTTATCAAGTTCCTGCGTCTCTTTGGCGTCCGAAAAATTAGCGTAGGCCACCCACATCAAAGGCGTTCTGCCGAACTCGTCTTGGCGGTTTGCCCGATTTTTTTGAAAAAGCTCTTTTGTTGCAAATTCTTTTTTATCAGCATCTGCATAGGCTTGGTCCCCTAACCCCGCCTCTAGGCCCTCAAGCTTTCCTTGGACCACGGCCGTGATCATGGGGTCTGTGGCTACCGACTTCTTCAGCCCCTTGAAGAACTGATTGCAAACCGTGACAAAAAGAGTCGAGACTACGAGGAGAATAATTCCATCTTTAATGACTGCAGCGTATTGTTTCATATTCAACTCTCCTGGGCCGCGAGATCGGCCGCCTTCTTTTCTTCATGGGACGACGTGAGCACGCGCTTCATCGCAATCACCGCAATCGGGCTGATGAGCGCCGCCCCAAAGTACACCAACCACATAAACTCCGGCGAATCCCCATAAGCGATATTGCCCGAATCGATTTTAGCGCGAATCCCTTCGTAAGAGAAACCGGCGACTAAGATCCCACTGATGAAGCCGTTAATGGGCTTTGCGATAAACATCGGTAGCGCCGCTAAACTCATGTAAGAAGCGACTTTATCGTTGGGAGCCACGACCGCAATATACTCCGTGAACCGCGGAGAAAAGAGCAGCTCCCCTAACGCGAAAACGGTGATCTGCGCGAAGATCACAAACTTGTAGGCCTGACTCAGATTATGGATTCCGGGTACAGCCAAAAACCACTGAATGGGAAGCGCCATAAAGATAAGCGAAGACGCCGAGACTGCCATCCCCACCACAATGAGTTTGAAAGTATCAAACTTATTGATGATAGGAATCAACAGGATTAACCCCACAATAATGATGAAAGGATTAATGGAGTTCGCCAATCCAAGATCGAAGTCTCCGTAAAGCACGCGCGTATAGTATTTAGGCATGACCAGGAACTGATGCGTAAATACGAGGCGAACCCCAATGGTAAACATCAAGAACAAGACGAGCCTGCGAAACGGTTTCTCTTTCCACACGCTCAAGAACACTTGCAAAGGCCGCGTTTTTAGCAACTCCTTGGTATCGGTGCGCTCAGATTGATCCGAGTAATTGTTTTCATTGATGAGCCAGGTGCAGACAAAACAAATCAAATACATGACGAAAGCAAAATCCATGATGGCCAAGTTGCCTTTAACGTCGCCTAACCAGTTTCGAAATCCATCCGTCACGGCAAAACCCGCAAAAATAGCGCCCACGTTCATGATGAGGTAATAGACATTAAACCCAGTGGAGCGGTTCTCTTTGGTCGTAAACCGACGCATTGCTGTATTATGAATGGGCCCCATGAATGCAATCCCTAAAGACATCATCAAAAGAAACACGACCACGACATGTTTTAGGGTCTCGCCCGTCAAAAAGTTTGGGGCCACGCCCATACCGAAGCGGGAAATGATCAAGAGAATGATTCCGATGTAATATGATTTTTTGATCCCAATCACGTCACAGACGGCACCCACCCCAAAAATAAAGGCCGTGACATAGAGCGAGTAGATTCCCACCCAAGCGCCCGAATCCAGGTCGTTGAAGCCCACATTCGTCGTGAGATAGAGCGTGATAATGTTGACCGTCGAAAAGTAGGCCAACATATCCAAAAACGTAATGACGTTAATGAGCCAAAACTCACGCGACGCGGTCTTAAGGACCTTAAATTCTGCGAAATAGTTCTTCACGACGTCTAACATAAATCGATTCCTCTATAAGTTTCGGCATAAGGCCCTGGGGACGGCAAAAATAAGGGCGGCTCAGAACTTAAACCAAATCCGCCCCCGAAAAGTCACGTATCAGTTAGAGCGTATAAGAGAGAGAAAGACCGGTGAACATAGAATTTCCATCCACGGTCAGGTTTGAATTGTTCGAATCCTTGAGAAGATCACCTTCTCTGACTTTCGCACCCCACTTATCAGTCGCTATCAGCTGATTGCTGGAAAGCAAGCGATAACCGCCTTCGATACGAAGTGCAAAATGAGGGGTAAAATCGATGTTCGCAAAAGCCAACCCCAGCCCGGTCACAGGAGTTGCGCTATAAGCCAGGGTGCCGTTAGGAGCATTCGCTTTATCGGTTGAACCCGAAAGGTCACAAGCAAACTTATACCCAAAGGCATAACCTGCGCCCACGGTTGCACCAAAAGAGACCTTGGAAACAACGGGGTACATTGCGCTCACTGTCGCCATTAAAGGATAGGCACTTAAGCTTGATTGAGCAGTACCCGCGTTGTTGGCGCTAATCGATATGGCGCTTGAACTTGATTTGATCGCATCGAAACGAAGGCCAACAAATACATTACGTGACCAAACCGCGTAATCCGTGGCAACGCCAAAAGTAGCAGCGCTTCCGACTTTAATTCCAGTTTCGTTATTGAAGTTGTCCATGACGGTAGAATTCAATGCTGTAGGATTCATAAAAGAAACACCCACGATCGGCCGAACCGAGAGACCTGCCAAGGGATTAGGTTGCTCCATATTTTGCATTTGCGTGTTTGAGGTCGTGGTCGCGTCAACAGGTACGGCAACTTGGGTCTGCGCTGCAGCGGCAGACTTTGATTTCTTTTTAGCAGCCTGTGCGAGCTGCGCTTGGCTAAGTGTTAACGCTAAAGCAAGAGCTAAGAATACACGAGCAAACTTCATACGGGATCCCCCTTCATGAGATGTAAGTTTAGGTTTTGCGGCAGGCATAACAAAGGATGCAGCGCATGTCTAGTTTCACGTCTTCAACTCCTGGGTACGCGCGGGGCTGCGCGCAGTGCGCCATACCGAAGCGCCCCTCGCCTTAAAACCGTTTTCAAGGTATTCGATAATCCGAACATGGAAGAGTTTGAATTTATCGCACAAATCGCCAGAAAGTTTTCGACACTCGTACCCCCGGGCACTTTGGGGATTGGAGACGATTGTGCAGTCCTTCCGGGCTTTACCGGTGAAAATGAGCGCCTCCTCGTCACCACCGACCTTCTCACGGAAGGCGTACATTTTTTTCGCGCAAAATCTCAGCCGCAGGATATTGGCTACAAGGCGCTGGCCGTGAACTTAAGCGACATCGCAGCCATGGGGGGCCGACCCACTGCCTTTTTCCTGAGTCTAGCCCTGCCCAAGAATCTGGAGCCGAACTGGGCGCGGCTCTTCCTAAAGGGACTTCACAAGTGCGCCACAGAATTTCACACCCCTCTTCTAGGTGGAGATACCACAGGGTCCGAAACTTCGATAACGATCAACATCTGCGTGCTAGGCCGCGCAAACTCTACGCGGATCAAGCTCCGATCGGGGGCTTGCGTGGGAGATGTGATTTGCGTGACAGGATTTTTGGGGGATTCCGCGGGAGGGCTTGGGTTGGTTAAAGCGGGAGCGTCGGTAGTATCGAGGCTCTCTGCGCGCGATCAAAAGTCATTGTTGCGCGCGCATTTTCGGCCTAGGCCGCGATTGGACGAGGGCACCTGGCTAGCTTGTCACAGCGCTGTTCATGCGATGATGGATGTCTCTGATGGAATTCATTCTGACCTCCCCCACATTCTCGAAGCCTCCCAGTGTGGGGCAATGGTATTTGTCGATGATCTGCCGATCTCGGGGGCGTTGGCAAGATTTTGTAAGGCCTTTAGAACATCGCCCGTTCAGGTCGCGCTGATGGGGGGCGAAGATTATTGTCTGCTTTGCACGGTGAACGAGTCTGCAATTAACCGGGTTTCGGGGGAGTTTAAGAATCGTTTCGGGCGTCCCCTTTTTCAAATCGGTCGCGTGACGGCGAACCCAGGAAGGCTCGAATATTTTGAGCAGGGCCGGCGTGTGAAACCGAAGGGGCACCCGTTTCGGCATTTTGGGTGAAGGAGGAATCACATGAATTTTACCATCAAACGCCTAGGATCTACCCCGGTTTAAGTGCAGCCAGAATATCCGCAGTGGCGTTTGCATGAATAAAGACGCCGCCATCTTCGCTGATTTCGAGAATTCGATAGCCTTTTGCAAGAAATTTTCGCACGGGCACACCGAAACCTTCCCACAGATTCTTGATCACGTATCGTGAAACCACATTAAAATCCCACCCAAAGCTCACGATGCGCGAGTAAACGAGTTCATCCCAAAATCCTCGTCTCGCACTCTTTGCTCGGGTCAGCGCGTTTCCTTTGCGAGCCCCGGTCACGATCATCGCGATTCCTCCGGCGAGTTCACGAATGAAGCCCTTCCACTGCGTGCGCGACCGAGCGCGAATCAATAAATGGAGATGGTTTCCCACGTTTGCGTATCGATAAACCGAGATCCCCCAACGATCTTTTAGCCGACTCACGAGGTCACGGATGTGATTACAGTTCCGCGGTCGCAGCATTGAGAATTCCCCCCGAGCTTTGCTCGATCGCAATACAACATGAAGTGCTTGCTTGGGGTCGAACGGCCGCTGCACCTTACGCTTGCCCTTGGTGTGATTTCCGCCATGGGCATCGTCTTGGGTTCTGCGATTTAAGCCGGGGAAAAAGGGTTGCTGCGGTTTCATGGAATCTTGGGTAGCAGTGGGGCAATGGTATTGCACGCACGAACTTCTAGGCTGATTCGACGCATCCCCGTAGCCCGCCAGCCCACTTACTTAGACGTCATTTTCCAGCTTCCATCCCAATCTTCTTCGGGCGGATGCAGTTTGAACTCCTCGCACCGCTCGCGGTAAAGCACACTGGGGCCGTCATCGTGTCCGAGCGCCTCGAGTACTCGCGCATTGGAGCTTGCAAATAATTCGATCGCTTCACTAAAACGCTTCTCACAATAAGCCTTGCGACCTTCCGAAAACAGCGTGAGCGCTTCAATTGGGAGGTCCTCATCAAAAATCTGAATCAGCTCAACCGCGTGATCTTTGCCCTTCACTTTTGCAAAATCCAAAACCCGATGAGGGGGCAGTGGCGCGCCGCCCTGCTCAATTCGATCCATCGTATAGCGCGTTGTCACGATGTGCGCCCCGTAATACTTGGTTAAGCCCTCAACTCGCGACGCAAGATTCACCGAATCGCCGATCACAGTATATTCAAAGTTCGTTTCAGAGCCCATGTTGCCCACATTTACGACGCCCGAATTAATGCCGATTCCTATGTCGACTTTGATTCCAAATTTATCAAAGAAGACTTTCTGATTCTCGTGCAGCGCCTTCATCATCGCGACTGCGGATTCGCAGGCCCTTTGGGCGTGCAGGGGAATCCCAAGCGGCGCCCCCCAAAAGGCCATCACCGCATCCCCGATGTACTTATCGAGCGTGCCTTGATTGGCAAAAACGAGATTCGTCATGATGCCCAGATAATGATTGAGGAACGACGCCAACGTCTTCGCATCCAATTTTTCGGAAAAAGTAGTGAAGCCACGGATATCCGAAAACATAATCGTTAAATCGCGCTTTTCTCCGCCCAATGAAAGCTTTGTGGGGTCCTTTAGAATCTCATCGACGATGTCGGGTGAGACGTACTTCGAAAACGCCCCGCGAATAAACTTCTTGCTTCGCTCTTCGATGACATATTTTACCGCCACGGTACACACAAAGAGAGTAAAGAATTCAAGGAGCAAGAAACTTGTGTTCCAGTTTTGATTATTTGAAAAAAGAAGCTTCACATCGACGAGAACAAAGCTCGCTAAAACTCCCAAGACCACCAAAAGCGCGGGAATCGCCTCCGAACGCTGCAACACATAAGAGAACAGCAACGCCCCAAAAATCATGAAACCTAACACCCAAAAAGAACCCAGCCCGCTTGAACCAGGCACGAGCGGATCCCCCGAGAGAATATTGTCCAAAATGTTCGCATGAATCTCAACGCCCGGAATATTGGTGTCAAACGGCGTGACTCGAAGATCGTACACCCCGAGTGCGGAAGTGCCGATCAGGACATAGGCGTCTTTGAGAATCGGTGGAAAAAAGTTATTTTTCCACGGTATAGGTGGGGCGATAACCTTATGGGCAGGAACGTACTCAAAGGTCCATCGGGGTCCACGATAATTTGTATGCATCGCGCCCAAAGGGGTCACTGGAATATCACGTTTGGAGTTCACAAACCCAATGGCCTTCACCTTCTCTTGAGAATCAAACTCCACACGCAAGTCTTCTCCAAGTCCGACTCGCGCCAATTCCAGCGCCAGAGATGGAAAAGGAATACCATTGCCAAGCTGAAAAAGACTCGTCTTCCGAATAAGGCCATCACTATCAGGAACCGTATTGAAATTCCCCGAATGGAGTGCAACCCGATTGAAATCAGAAATATTAGGAAGAAACTGAAACACCGAAGGAATCGCCGTCTTCTTAACATCAAAACCAGCGGCACCCACTACGCTGGAAATTTTAAATTTATCAAAACCCTCGGGCAATTCTATTTTGGCCTCAGGATCCAAGATCGGGCACAACTCTACAGGATCATACAACGGCTGACACGCTCCCGTAGAAGCCCAACCGAGGACTAACGCATCTCGATAATGTTGAATCAGTCGTGCAAACAACCCATCTGTATCGTAGGGTGCGAGGAGGTTTCCTAAACCTTGCGCCTTCAATTGGTCAGCCAATGTGCTTGGAACCCTCACTTCTGGTTCCGAATAGGTAATATCAAGCCCTACGACTTTTGCTCCTGAACTAAAGACGGCTTGAATCAGTTCAGCCTGCGCATCACGAGACCAAGGCCAGCGTCCAATGAGATTAATCGATTCATCATCGATATCCACAATCATGATCTTGTTCTTGGATTTTGTGGGTCCTCGCATTCTAAATTTCAAATCCGTATAAACCGCTGCCACCCTCTGAAGCGGAGGCAAGAGGGTTTCTCTGACAAATCGATTTTCAAGCTCCCCTTGAACCCCTACTTCAGTAATCCAAAATGCGGCCGAAAAAAGCGCAATAAGTGGAATCTGAAAAAGCCAAAGTTTATTTTTCACGGGCAAGCCTCTCCTTCGATGTACTCAAAACAAAAATCAAAACCAACACTCCCCAAGACTTTACCGAAACCATTTCAAGCGAAGCTCCTAGCGAACCCAAAACCTTCTCAGTCGCAAAACAAAGCAACACCATACCAAGCAAAGATAACGCGAGTTTCGAATTCGATTTTGCCCTCAAAGCAGCAGCGATTGCAAATACTGCTAATGGAAACGCCCAAACAAAAAGATGCCACCACGGTAGCGGGTGCACGACCGGAGAGAGCGCAAGCCAGCCCGCCCAGGCTTCCTCGCGACTCCGATGCCCCTTGCCCGCACGCCACCACCACCAGCCGCCTAGAACCAATGAAAGAGCAAGAAACAAGAGAATCTCGCTGCCAGTGCCAGCTTGCGCGGGCCCAAAATGTCTTAAGATCATTCCCGGCAAACCCTGATTGGCGCGCCCTCGAATATGATCGAGCCCCAACCGATCCGCCCCTGAGTTGGCCGCCTGGGCCCATCCTTGAACCAATTTATAGGGAACCAAGCTATAAGGAACCAAAGCGTAAGCAGGCGGCACTGAACCCCGCTGAGAATAGACAAAAAGTGCAGGTGTGGAAAGCAATCCGCACAAAATCAAGAAAAAGAACAGCCCCTTCGCACTCAGCCGCCTCAGGAGTCCAAGTCCCGCAAAAATCGTAAAGACTTTGGTCGTAAGAAACAACAACATCCAAGCCGTCTTCCCGGGCGTAACTCTTTCATTCTTACCGGGGGGAATCGCCCACAAAAGAAGCGCAAGCAGAGGCAACGCGACTTGACCATCAAGCGCATGCACCGCCCAAAGCCCCCAAAATAAAAGTCCGACCCCAAAAACAAGTGCGCCCGCGCCCCAAGAAGACCAAACGCCCCGCAAGCAACGAAAAACCCAAAGTCCAACAAACCCAAGCGCTGAAACTTCGATGATCCCCCAAAGCCATTTAGCCAGCGATAAATCAAAAAACGCCAAAGGAACAAAAAAGGGCAAAATCCATGGTGGGTACTTGAAAACCATTCCCGAATCCGCGCCCACCTCATAGGGAGAAGAACCCTGCAAAAGAGCACGCGACGCATTCCAAAAAACCTGAAAATCATGGCCATTATACGCAGTATCGCGAATCAGAGCAATACTCGCCAAGGCGCCAACTAAGGTTGCAAAAAAAATCAGAATCCGTTTTGTAAGAAGGTGACGCTCCGGTCCCATGAAACTCCTTTTGAGTTTCTAGTTTGCTAGGAAAACGAGGAAGAAGCAAAAAAGATTGCCAGTTGCAACGCGTCACTCAGCCGCAAGCGATTGCCTTCATTCCCCCGATTTCATGGACGAACCCTCCAATCGGAGGTAGAAACAGACTCACGCTATGAACGCCAAAATGATTGCCATAAAAAATACTCCCAAACTCACCGATCTGGCCTCACTTGCAATCCTCTTGATCGCCACACTCTATTCTGGCGCAGCCCATAGTTCCGCGCCCGCTGCTCCCGCCCTGAGTTTCGAAGAAGCGATCAAAGAGACCTCATTATCAAATGCAGAGCTTCAAGCTGCCCGCGAAAGCTTGCGCTCCTTTGAATCTCTCACGCAGGGCTCTTTTAATGGGTTCTTGCCGACGCTCAGCGGGAACGTGGGCACGAGCTGGAATAATGCGACGACTTACACGAGCGGTTTTGCGAGCACTTCTAAGACGAACTCTTCCGCCTCGGCGACCGTCAATCAGAACCTTTTTTCGGGCTTTCAAGATCAAATACGCCTTACAACAGCCAAGAAAAATGAAGACCTCTCACGAGTCGCACTGCAACTGGCCCGTTCAAAGGTCAGTTATGACCTTAAAACCAGTTATTGCGGCCTCTATTTTTCGCAAAAAGGATTAGAACTCACGCGCGCAATTACCTTAAGACGCGAGGAAAATCTCCATCTTGTGGAACTCCGCTTTGATAGTGGCCGCGAAAACAAAGGATCGGTCCTGCTCTCCAAGGCCTACCTCGCACAATCGGCCCTTGAGCACTTGCAGGCGCAAAACAATCTCAAGACGACCCAAACTCAATTAGCAAAAGTTTTAGGGCGTCCCGACTTTGACAAACTCCAAGCCACCCAACTCCCACAGTTCCTCTCCCCTCCCCCAGCTGGAGTAGATCTAAGATCCTTGGCGGCAGCCACGCCCGATCATCAACAAGCCATCTTAAAAGAAGATCTCTCCCAAAATACACTCTCCGCTTCGTATGCGGCATTTTATCCAAGTCTAGGTTTTTCGGGCTCGCTGGGAACGCAAGGTTCAGGCTATGGTTTTGGTACCGAGCGCTGGTCCGCGGCCCTCACCCTGAGTTTCCCTCTTTTTTCGGGTTTCAAAGACTACTTTACTGCAAAAAGTTCGAGTGCCTTATTTCTTGCGGCTTCCCAAAATCGCTTAAGCGTCGATCAAGAATTGCTCACACGAATTCAGCAAGCGCTTACGAATTTTACCGAAGCGATTGAGAAGAAAAAAGTCGATGATCTTTTTTATGAAGCCGCGTTGACTCGCGCGCAGATCGCTCGTGAGAAATACAATAACGGGCTCCTCACCTTTGAGGATTGGGACGTCATCGAAAACGACCTCATTGTACGCGAAAAAGCCCGACTGCAAAGCGCCCAAAATCAATTCCTAACTGAAGCCGCCTGGGAACAAGTTTTAGGTAAAGGAGTCCTGCCTTGAATATTTCGAACCTCCGTAAAAAGCCGCTCATCTTAACCGTAAGCTTGGCACTCGTCGTTGCCTCTGGCGGCTTACACCTCTACAAAAAAAACAACACCGCCGAAAAAGCTTTTAAGGAAGTAAAACCCACGCGCACCGACCTCGAAGTCACCATTCTCAGCACCGGAGTCGTCCAGCCCGAAAACCGAGTCGAAATCAAACCCCCTATTGCAGGGCGGGTTGAAGAGGTGCTTGTCAAAGAAGGCGTCCACCTCAAACGCGGCCAACTGCTTGCTTGGATGAGTTCAACAGAGCGCGCCGCGCTGCTCGATGCCGCTCGTTCAAAGGGCCCCGAGGAACTGCAAAAGTGGCAAGGACTCTATCGCCCTACGCCGGTGCTCGCGCCTATTAACGGTACTCTTATCTTGAGAAACATCGAGCCCGGGCAAACCTTCACGGCGCAAGACTCCATCTTTGTCATGTCGGATCGCCTCACGATTAAAGCCCAAGTCGACGAAACGGATATCGCGCAAATCAAACTCAAGCAAAAAGCGGCCATTATCTTAGACGCCTACGCTAAACAAAACATTGAAGCCCATGTCGACCAAATTGCCTTTGAGGCAAAAACAGTCAATAACGTCACGACCTACATCGTCGATGTTCTCCCAGATACAACCCCCGAGTATATGAGAAGCGGAATGACCGCCAACGTGACCTTTTATGTCGCAGCCAAAGAGAATGCGCTGGTCGTTCCCACAGAGGCGCTCAAGATGGAAAAAGGGAAATTTATCGTCCTTTCCCCTTCTCAGGACCGTGGACCGCCCAAAGAGATCCCACTTGAAATCGGAATCACCGATGGTAAACGCACCGAAATTCTCTCCGGACTCACAGAGCAAGATACGATTCTCGTCCCTGTGGTAAAAACAAAATCCGACCGGGGCAACCCCTCATCGCCTTTCTCACCTATGGGAGGATCGCGCCCGCGCAGCGGCGGCGGCGCCCATTAGCATGATCGAAATTCGAGATCTCGAAAAAAAGTATGTGATGGGAAAAGACCCCCATGGCGCGCCCAACGTGGTCTACGCACTGAAAGGGGCCTCGATAAAAATTGAAGATGGCGAATTTGTGGCTATCATGGGCCCTTCAGGATCCGGGAAATCCACCCTCATGCACATCTTGGGGCTTCTCGACACTCCTGATTCAGGCTCCTACCTTTTGAATGGAAAAGAAGTTTCAACCCTCAAAGAAGACGAATTGGCCGTTTTGAGACGACAAGCTATAGGGTTTATTTTTCAACAGTTCAATTTATTGCCGCGCATGAACGCGCTCGAAAATGTCGCACTCCCCCTCCTTTATAGCGAAAAACAATTGAACACCGAAAAAGGCAAACCCCCCCCTTGAGCAAGTGGGCCTCACGCCGCGCATGCACCACCGCCCCAACGAACTCTCTGGCGGCCAACAACAACGCGTAGCGATTGCGCGATCGCTGGTAAACAACCCCCGCATGATTCTGGCAGACGAGCCCACCGGGAACCTCGATTCGGCCAGCGAAAAAGAAATCATGAGCATCCTCAAGCAGCTCAATACGTCAGGAATCACGATTGTGATCGTGACCCACGAAGAAGAGATTGGGCATCAAGCCCATCGTCTGATTCGAATGCGCGATGGTCGGATTGTTTCAGACGAGAAGACAGAGCATTGGAACGAGAACTCTCAACAAGCCGCGCGAACCCAAAAACTAAACGGGGTCGAAAAAAAGGGCAAACCCCTAGCAGAGGCCTGGGAGTATTTTCATCAGGGCTTCAAAACGCTACTCGCCAACAAAATTCGCACGGGGCTCTCGATGTTGGGCATTCTTATTGGCGTGGCAGCGGTGGTTGCGATGCTCGCCTTAGGCCGCGGGGCTCAAAAAGCAATTGAGCAACAACTCGCTTCTTTAGGCTCGAATCTCTTAGTTCTCCGCTCCGGCGGCGTTCGCGTGGGAGGCGTGAGCCAAGGGGCCGGTGCGATTGCCCGCCTTACCGTCGAAGACGCCCAAGAGATTAGAGACAAAATTCCCGGCGTTCGCCAAACCGCTCCCACTTCAAATGGCCGCGGGCAAATCACGTTTCTCAATAAAAATTGGAGCACGCAGGTCAGTGGGGTCTCTACGGCCTATGCCCAAATGCATGCCTCAGAGCCAGAAATTGGACGTTTTTTCTCCGATGATGAGAATCAGAAACGTCAGCGCGTTGCCGTGATAGGCAAAACTCTAGTTCGGGAGCTTTTCGGCGAGCAAAATCCCATTGGCGAAATGATCAAGATCAACAAGATCAACTTTCAAGTCATCGGCATTCTCCCTGAAAAAGGCGCCACCGGTTTTAGGGACCAAGATGACATCTTGCTGATTCCCGTACTCACGGCGATGCATCGAGTGTTTGGCAAGACCTATGTTGATTCGATTGACATTGAAGCGTTAACCGCCACCGACATAGATTCTGTGCAAGACACGACAATGGAGCTTATGCGCAGCCGTCATAAGATTCCGGTCTCGCAAACTGAAGACGCTTTTCAGATTCGCAATATGGCAGACATTCAGGCCGCGCTCTCGGAAAGTAGCAAAACGATGGGCGCACTTTTGGCGTCCATTGCGGCAATTTCGCTCCTGGTGGGCGGCATAGGGATTATGAACATCATGCTCGTCTCAGTCACCGAGCGCACGCGCGAGATCGGACTTAGGAAAGCAATCGGTGCAAGGCGCTGGGATATTCTCTCGCAATTTTTAGCTGAAAGTGTCGTTATCAGCGCCATCGGCGGACTCATCGGAATCCTGCTCGGGTGGGCCATCACGGTCATTTTGTCGAAAGTGGCAGGTTGGACGACTTCGATTTCGCCAATGTCAGTCATCGTATCATTCTTCTTTTCAGCTTCCATTGGGATTATTTTTGGAATCTATCCTGCGCGTAAAGCATCAAGGCTCAGGCCGATCGATGCACTGAGGTACGAGTAATGCAAGCCGTGTATGAATGGGAGCGCGGCGTTCTTCAAGAACTCTACCGTGAATATCGCTCACTTCTTTACCGCAGACGTATTGACATGCGCCCTACTGCCATCGCTTTGTTTGATTCGGAAACCCATTGGGGCTGCTGGGAGCCCCTCACCCGCACGATTCGGCTTTCCAAGAATTTAATTCAGAATCACTCCTGGTTTCAGGTTTTGGGCATTTTCCGCCATGAAATGGCCCACCAATGGGTAGATGAATGCTTTGTTCAGGGGCGCTCCAAAAGCCTCCCTCACGGAGAGGCGTTTCGCTTAGGGTGTCGCATGATGGGGGTTCCTGAGGAATTTTCTGGGGCGAGTGCGAATCTCAAGATAAACGCCTTAGACTGGCGCCAGGAAAAAGGTGACGAAACCACCGAGAAACTGCTTGAGAAAGTAAAGAAACTTTTGGCGCTTGCGACTTCCAATAATGAACATGAAGCCCTGCTCGCCATGAACAAGGTGCGCGAACTCTATGCAAAGTATAACCTAGAGCAAGCGGCCGAACAGGGGCTCCAAGGCGCAAAATCCCGCTTCGCGCATATTCTGATCTGCCATGGCAAGAAGCGCATCGAGGCCCATCAAGACAAGATTATCGGAATTCTCGTGGGGCACTTTTTCGTCCAAGTGCTGACCTTCAGCCAATTCGATGCGGCCTCAAGCGAGCGTCATCGGGCCATCGAAATTATCGGCACCCGTGAGAATGCACTCATGGCCGAGTATGTTTATCATTTTCTAATGCATCAGACCGATTTCTGGGTTCGTGAAGCCACAAAAGTAAACAAACAGCGCCTCTCGCGTTTGCGACGAAAATCCTATCGTCTGGGCATTCTCGAAGGTTTTATCGAAAAGCTTGAACAGGCGGAGCGCCCCACTGAACAAGAGACAGCCATCGTGGGAACAGCCATCGTGGGAACAGCCATCGCGAAATTTAAGAAAGACCCCCATTTGGCAGAGTATATCTCTCAAATTTATCAGCGGATCACTACGAAAATCACTTCTTGGCAAGGCATCGATAACTCTTCTTTTTATGCAGGCCACGCCGTGGGCAAGACCTTAACCTTAAATAAGGCAGTCGAAACAAAACAGGGCAATCTAGGACGATACCTTACGCACGACCTTGAGTGAACAGGAGGACTCATGTTTTCACCCAGTACGCGCATTCTGATTGTCGACGATATGAAATCACAGCGAGCGGCGGTAAGAACGGCTCTACGTGCGATCGGATTCTTGGGGCAGATCAATGAAACGGATAATGGGGAGCGGGCCTTCAACACGCTCGTTGAAAACTGCGCTCAAGGCATGGCTTTTGAGTTGATCATATCGGACTGGAACATGGAGGGCGGCACCGGGATCGAGTTTCTGCGTAAGGTTCGGAGTCACCCCAATTTTCTTGACCTGCCCTTCCTTATGGTCACTGCCGAAGCCCAACCGAGTCAAGTCATGGAAGCCGCAAAATTGGGAGTGAGTAACTAGGGCGTAGAAATTCAGCCCGCCGTGAAGCGCTTTGGATTCCCGGTTTTTGGTACCCTTTTCCAAGTAGGATTGAGCAGGCGGCGGCGCAATTGGCGCAGGGTCGGTGGGATCTCATTTGCGATTTTCGTGATCATCTCCTGGTGGGAAACATTGCTGAGCGCGATATCGATTTTATCCGCAGTGTGTTGGCCGCACAATAGCGGTATCACGTAAACCAA
>JBBCAV010000140.1:0-4286 GCA_051382305.1 Bdellovibrionota bacterium FG-2 | reverse complement strand
CCCCAAGGGTGTCAAGATCGCGGATTCAGAAATGAAAGCCCTGCGCATGGACCTCCATCCAAATTTACCCAAATGGAACTACACCATCCGTCCTCAAAAAATGTGAAGTTATTGTTGGGCGGCCCCTTAGTTCAGATTTCAACAAGTATGATCTTTAATTTATGAGCAAAATAGGCCATAAATAGACAAAATGTCGCGTCGAGAATCGAGCAATCCTAAAAACCAGACACTTTCTTGTGGTCGTCCCAATAATGATGACTTTATTCTGATCACCCATAAAGAGCAGGAGAAGTGGCATGAACTGCTCAATCGGTATCTTCAGCAAAAACAGTTAAAACAGAGCGAGCAGCGATGGAAAATCGTTCAGTTGATTCTTTCCATTCATGGTCATATGAGCGCTCAGGAAATCGTCCAGCAAGTGATGCAAACCTATCCTGACATTGGCGCGGCAACCGTGTATCGTAATATCAAACTTCTTTGCGACGCCAAAATCCTCAAAGAGACCCTCGTCGATACCGTAGGCAGAAGTGTGTATGAGGTTTTTAACGAAAAACATCATGATCACATTGTCTGTGAGGATTGTGGGCACACTTTTGAATTTCAAAACCAGGAACTTGAGGCGTTGCAGGATCGTATCGCGAAGAAATTTAACTTTCAGCCCACCCGCCATCGGCATGTGATTTATGGTGAATGTTTGTTTAAGGCAAAAAGGTAAAAATGGAAAGTACGAACGAAGACGTTAGTGTTGGTTGTCAACGCGCCGCGATGTACCTCGGTTTAGCTGCAGCCGTTATGGGAGGCCTTGGCTTCGTGGGATGGGCTTTGGATCTTTCGATTCTGGGTAGCCTTCATCCCTCTTTTTATCCAATGTCGCCTCTCACCGGGGTTTTCTTTGTAGCGTTAGGCCTGATCTTATTCGCCATCGCCCCCGTGATCACGGTACGTCGGTTACGTGGCTACGAATTGACCGCCGTGGTCATCGTCTTGAGCCTGGTCTTTTTATTGGATCTGTTTTGCTTTGTCGAAGTTCTAACCGGGACCGCGTCCTTTCTTGAGTCTCGCCTCTTCCCGACAACTCGAATGTTCGGATTGATATCGCTTTACCGAATTTCCCCGTTGACCGCTGGCATGTTTTTTTTCGCGGCACTCGCCACGCTTTTTCTGTTGAGCAGTAAATGGCGCTTCATACTCCCAACGGTTTTGGGCGGGTTTGTGGCGGTTATGGGGCTGATTGGCGTAGTAGGCTACGCACAAGCGGTGCCGTTCCTCTATGGCGGTACGACAATACCGATGGCTCTGACCACGGCGATCGCTTTCATCGCCCTGGGTCTCGGCCTGATTGCCGCCGGTGGTTCTCGTAGTTTCTTGCTTCGGTACATGCTCGGCCCCGGAATTCATGCGAGAATACTCCGCATTTTCCTCCCCATTTCGATCATTCTTGGGCTGTCTGACGAACTCCTGGCTGGGCGTCTCCAGTCCCTTCTTGGTTTTAGCCCGAGTCAAGCCCATGCACTGGTTAGTCTTGTCATGGTTGTGTTCACGGTTGTGATCATCTCCATAGCGGCAAAGCGCGTCAGCGCCGTCCTCCAGAGCGAATTGGACAGCCGGAAGCGGACCGGTGAAACCTTGCTGCAACTCTCCCAAGCGGTCGAGCAGAGCCCCACGGTCATTGCAATCACCGACCTGAAGGGCAATATCGAGTTTGTGAATCCGCAATTCACGAACTTAACTGGGTACGCCCGCGAGGAAGTGATCGGGCAGAATCCCCGAGTGTTGCACACCGAGCAAACGCCTGCCACCACGATCCGGGAGCTTTGGCAAACCATTACGGCCGGCAACGTATGGCAAGGTGAATTTGTCAATCGCAAGAAAAACGGCGAGCTTTTCACGGAAAAGGCCACCATATCGCCCATCAAGAATAAAGAGGGAATCACCACCCACTACATGGCGATTAAAGAAAATATCACTGAACTGAAACGATCCCAGGCAGAACAAAGGGAAAGTGCTGAAAAGTATCGGACGATTTTCGAGCACACTTCAGATGCGATCATGACTCTGGAGCCTCCGACCTGGAATTTTACCGCCGGCAACGAGGCTACGCTCAAGATGTTCAAGGCTCCTAGTCTCAAAGAATTTACGACCGCCCCTCCTTGGGTTTTTTCTCCTGAATATCAACTCGATGGCACGCCGTCGGCTAGTAAAGCTCCCGAGATGATTCAGCTGGCTTTAGAAAAGGGGGCGCATTTCTTTCAATGGACTCATACTCGCCTCGATGGTGAAGCCTTCCCAGCCGAGGTCCTTTTGACTCGGATCACAAGGGGGGCGCAAGTCGTACTTCTGGCGACGGTGCGCGATATCACGGAACGGTTTAATGCGGCGGAGAAAGAAAAGGCCCTCCAAACACAGATGATTCATACTTCACGGTTATCTACCCTCGGGGAGATGGCGGCGGGCCTCGCTCATGAGCTGAACCAGCCGCTAGCCGGAATATCGCTTACGGCGCAGATGATGACGAAGATGAAGGCCCGGCAAGTCTTGACGGATGAAGAGATTGACAAGTCCATCCACGATATCGATACCTGCGTGCAGCGCATGTCCAAGATCATCAAGCATGTGCGGATCTTTGCCAGACAAGAAGCGCTCCAGTTTACCTCGGTCAACGTCAACGAGACGATTGAAGCCGCATTTTTGCTGATGACCGAGCAACTCCGGATGCAGAAAATCGAGGTCACGCGTAGCTTTAGCCCTGACCTGCCGCTCGCCCATGGCGAAGCCTCTCAGTTAGAGCAAGTTTGGATTAACTTCATTAGCAATGCAAGAGACGCGATTATCGAGTTGGAAAGCGAGCATGAAAGCCTAAAAACTCCCTACGTAGGTCAACTCTCAGTCACCACGCGATTGGAGAGTGATTTTATCTTGATCGAAGTGCGCGATAATGGAATCGGCATGAAAAAAGCCATTCAGGAGAAAGCGATTCATCCCTTCTTTACCACCAAGCCTCCCGGCAAAGGGACGGGTTTGGGGCTTTCCATCGCTCATGGCATTATTGAATCCCATCAGGGCACCATCGAGATCCAAAGTGAGGAAAAAGTCGGGACCGCGATCGTCGTGCGGTTGCCAAGACCGGAAGGGGCTCTGCGTTAGGGTTCGATTCCCGTCCCACCCGAACCGTGGAAATATTGGCCACCGTCGGTCTGTACTTCAGTTTTCTTTCATCCTAGTGTGAAATGGATTCTCGTGATTTTTACGCAAATCTTCTTGGAGGATGAAATGAAAGATTCGAAAATGACTGGAAAATCTACACTCTCGCACGCTGATATCGCTCAGCGCGCTTATGAATTGTATTTGGCAAAGGGGCGGAAAAACGGGAATGAAAAGGAAGATTGGCTAAAAGCGGAAGCCGAGCTGATGCAAGCGATGAACAAAGCCACTGAGAAGGTCGCAAAGGCCCCAAAGAAATCCGCATCAAATCATGCGGTACGTTCGCCAGAAATTAAACGTTAACGGTCGGGGATTTACCCCGACTCGCCACTCATCACTTTTCCGACGATGGCCTGAGCTTCGGCCTGGATCAGGGCAAGGTGTTCTTTGCCTTTGAAACTTTCGGTATAAATCTTGTAAACGTTCTCGGTTCCCGAGGGGCGGGCCGCAAACCAGCCATTTTCGGTGACTACTTTGAGTCCCCCGATTGCAGCATTGTTGCCAGGGGCGCGCGTGAGTTTTTGAAGGATAGGTTCTCCCGCAAGCATTGTCGCTTGGACACTTTCTGGATTCATCTTTTTTAAAATCTCGCGACTTTTTAGATCAGCTGGCGCATCCAGGCGCTCGTAGAGCGGACTTCCGAATTCGCGCGTCAGTTCCTGATAGTGCAGGCCTGGGTCGCGTCTCGTTTTTGCCGTTATTTCAGCGGCCAGAAGATCCAAAATAATTCCATCCTTATCCGTAGTCCAAACGGTTCCATCGCGACGCAAAAATGAAGCGCCCGCGCTTTCTTCTCCGCCAAAACCGTAATCGCCCGATAAGAGGCCGTCGACAAACCACTTAAAGCCAACGGGAACTTCACAAAGTTTGCGTCGGATTTTTTTGGCCACTCGATCAATCATCGCGCTTGAAACCAAAGTCTTTCCGATCGCGGCAGTCGGTTTCCAGCCGGGGCGATTCGAAAAGAGATAGGAGTATAGAAGAGATGGACGGTCCCTCCCCTAAAAGTTGCGAGGGCTAGCCGCAAGATATTGCGGTTACCTCAAGAGTGAGGCCCTATTAAGGGCAGTTGATTCACTCAAAAC
>JBBCAV010000139.1:0-25626 GCA_051382305.1 Bdellovibrionota bacterium FG-2 | reverse complement strand
TTTTTCTTTTGGTTTCGCCCCCTTAGCGCGAAACCCTTATTTGCCCCCCCCCCCTCACCCCCTACGGCCCCCCCCCCCGCGTTTTGATGGGGAGCCCCGCAAGGTGGGGCAAGAATTAGGTTGCCGCGATAAGGGCGACAAGCCATAATAACGAGCATGTCACTTGATGAAAAAAACTTTACCAAATATCTCAATCGCCACGAAATCGATGCGGCAGTTCAATCCATCGCCAACCGGATCAACGCTGATTATGCCGGAAAATCCGTCATCTTAGTCGGAGTGCTCAAAGGGGCCATCATTTTCATGTCTGATCTTGTTCGGCACCTCAACGTGGAAACGGAGGTCGAATTCGTTAGGCTCTCCAGCTACGGCAAAGCCCGCAGCTCCAGCGGGACCGTTACAATTTTGAAAGACATTCAGGCCGATATTCGAGGCAAACACGTTTTGATCGTTGAAGAAATCATCGACAGCGGTCGTACTCTAAAGTTTCTGTTTGAGCGCCTAAAATCAGCGGGCCCCGCTTCGGTGGAAATCGTTACCCTGCTCGACAAATCCTCAAAGCGCGTGGTTGAGGTTCCTGTCAAATACGTCGGTCGCCTCATCGAGGACCAGTTCTTGGTGGGTTATGGATTAGATTTGGAAGAGCGCTGCCGCAATCTTCCAGATATTTATTATCTGAAATATCCGAACTAAATTGCCGCGTCCGTTGGAGGACGGCCCAAAATTGAAGTCATGATTTCGGTTGAAGATTTCCCCTGACTCACCAACTGATAGACCCCTTCGGTGATCGGCATATAGATTTTGCGTTGCGCCGCAAATTCGCGAACAGAAGCTGTCGTCCAAACCCCTTCTGCGGTGCCCATTAAATCAATCAGAATGCTCTCAAGCTTCTCGCCCATCGCTAACCGATGTCCCACGCGATAATTTCGACTCAAAGGACTCATACAAGTCGCCAGCAAATCCCCCACCCCTGCAAGCCCCAAGAAAGTGGATTCTTCCCCGCCCATGGCGAGCCCAAAACGAACCATTTCAGCCAACCCTCGGGTAATCAACATGGCGCGGGCATTCCAACCCAACTGCAATGCATCTAAAGCGCCCGAGGCAATGGCCAAGATGTTCTTTAATGTGCCCGCCCACTCGACCCCCACAATATCCGTCGCTCCATAGACCCTAAAACGCTGAGAGGCAAACAACGCAACCCCCGCCTCAACGACTTCTGAAAACGGCGAAGCAATCATCGTGGCCGCAGGATCCCCTTGGGCGATTTCATCAGACAAGTTGGGACCACTGAGCACTCCAATGCGCGCGATCGGAAGTTCTTCTCTTAAAACTTCAGAAATCCGTTTCAGCGTTCCTTCTTCAATCCCTTTTGTCGTATGAATTACGAGCTCGTCACCATGAAAAAACGGCGCCATCACGCGCGCCTGCTCGCGACACACCCGAGAGGGCAAACACCAAATCACCCCCTGCACGCCGCCCTCAGAGCGCGCAAACACACGCTCCAACGAAGATAGCGCATGCACGTTCTCAAGCAAGACAAGCTTTGAGGAGTGCTTGGGGTTACTCCGCGTCGCATTGATCGCCCGCGCCTGCGCCTCGTCCCGCACATAGAGCAAGACCTCGCGGCAGTTCTTGGCAACCTGATTGGCCAAAACCGTCCCAAAACTTCCGCCCCCCATTACCGCTATGCGGCTGCTACGCCAAAAATCCTTTTGAGTCATGTGCTCCTGGGCCTGTTTTTCCACTCTCGATGTGGGCTCTCAAAGACAGACCATATCCTGAGAGACGATTACGATAATAATAAAGAAGGTACATATCTTCAGTCCAAACGACCCCTTTTTCCAACCGCACGACCTGGGCTCCATGCAAAAGACCCAAATAGCGGATTCCATCCTGCACCCAAGTTTCAGTTTGGGATGTCTGCAGCTCCTCACTCAGATGGAGTTCACCGCGCGAGGCAGATGCCGCCACACTTTCCCGTATCCCTTCTGCATTCATCAGAAATTCAGAATAAGAAATCGAACGCTGGCCCTGAGATAAGCGCAAAAACCGATACAAATCTAGATCTGGATACTTTTTCCTCAAAGTTTCAAAAAAGGCAAAGGCCACAAGATGAGAAGAAAGCACAGTATTTTCGCGATGGAATCGGTCCACAAGTTTGTTGCCCAGTTCCCGCGTGTATTCCTTATCCCTCAAAGGCTCATGCTTGAGTTCCCCACAAGTCGTCAGCCAATGCACGGGATCAATACAGGTTCCATTGGGTCCAATGGATTCGCCCTCGTCATCGACAAAATTACCAAACACATCCAGGGCACGCCCAATTCGCACGGTGATCGCACTTTGAGATGAGAACAAACGCCAAAAAAATTGGCCCACTTTCCACGGCTGCCAGGACTCATCATCCATAATGATAAAGCGATGTTTCCCGGCTTCCGAAAGGTAATCCTCAATGAGAGAACTTGCCTCCAAAACAAAGTGATAACTCATGACCATCGGCACCACATACACTCTCGTTTTTCGCTTACCCGAAAGTAGCGCCTCAATCTGCGCGTCCAACCCCGTACCCAAGAGCCCAAGCTTCACCCGACTCTCAACGGCCCCACTTCGAGATCTACCCGCGCCGGGGAAAAAGATCGAATGAGTGCCTTGGCGCAAAATCTCAGTACTGTAGTTCTTAAGCGTTTCTTTGTAGATCGCGTTGGACTTCTTGCGATCCACCGTATAGGCGCCTAACCTCCCCATGAAAAAGCTCAAAATCGGATTTGAGAAAAGATTAAGACCCGCCCCATAGGCAAAAGGCGGAAGCCCCATGAGAAAAATGAGATAACCAATCACAATACTGTCGATGTTGCTTTGATGCGTCGGAACCAGGAGAATCGTACCTTTTTCGGAGAGCCGTTTAAGTTGAGGAACCTCGCCCACCAGCTTAATCCTTGATTGAATAGACTCCGTTAAGCCCCAAGGCTTAAAATGCTGCACACTGGCCGCATTCAAAAGCCACCGAAAACCCCAAGGGATTACCGCGGTCGAAAAGCGATAGATCCGCGGATCAAAATGACCGCCAATTTCCTCGGAAAAGTGGGCAATCGCCCTCTTCAAAAGCTCCTTGCGGTCACACTCGGCACTCGGCTTCAACAGGGACGAATGAACGGAATTCCACAGCGCCCGGTCCGCTTGCGTCCGATGGCGCGTAAAAATGTTCCCAGGATCACGCCTAATCCGCGCGCGCTCAGAATACAGCGCTTCGCCCAAAAGTTGCTCAATAACCTGATCATGATAGTGATTGGAATGCTGCTCAGAATGCAGCAACTCCGCAAGCGTATTGTCAGTTACTTGCTCAAGCAGCTGCCCTCTTTTTCGCTCGAGCCTCGCAAGCGCCCCCCCAGTTACGTGATCCAACATAGAATGTTTCTGTACCCCTTAAAGTCCAAAGCATGCCATACAACTGCAAGATTTCCAAACGCGGTGCTTTAAGCTAGATGAGTTACTAGAATAAATATAAGATGGACGGTATAAAGTAGCCAAATGACAACCCGCACCCCATCCCATGCCTCGCCCCTTCGCCCCCTCTGGATTGCTGCGCTTGCGACGACAGGCCTCACCCTACTTTTTCAACTCCTCACACTTAATGCGCCGGGACTGAGCGGTGATGAAGGAATGTATGTCCTAGTCCTCGAAGAAATTCACAGAATTCTAGGGGGGCACCTCCCTGCGCTCAATCCGGTAATCGATTACGAGGGACCCACGGACTTTTGGATACTTTCGGGGCCCTACGTCCTTCTGACTCAAATTTTTAAACTTGAGGCGCAAGCCTGGATGATTCGAATCGCCCCACTTCTTTTCAACTGGGGCTGTTTTTATGTTCTTTTTAACGAAGTCAAAAAATGGTCAGAAAGACTTGCGCTCAACACCCTCATCTTGACCGCCCTCACCCCCGTCGTTTTGGTCTATTCCCACATCGGTTATCCCCAAACTCTGCTTCTTGGGGTTTTCTCACTCCTTCTAAGCGAATCCCTCAGAACCGTTCGCACCCTCCAATCAAGCGGCGAGCCTCGTCTTTTCCGACTAGCCATAATCTGTGGGCTCGCGATGCAAGTCCACGCCACGGCTCCGATTGGGGTTTTGGCCGTGCTGATGCCCATGTTGCCGGTCATTATCCGAAGACTTCATCCACAACGTTTTATCCAAGCCGCGTGTCTTTTTCTAATCTTGTCGTATCCAGAACTTCGAAACTATCCGCCACCTGTGGCGGGAGGAGGCGGCGACGGGGGAACGATTTTTCTCCAAATACGCTCCATGGTCAACATCATCACAGGATTTCAACCCTTCGACTTCTGGCTCCAAAATGACTGGGCCCCTATTTTTTTGCAGGTCATCGTTTTTACCAGCGTCCTCTTCATCCTCTTCTCTGGTTTGAGGAGGCGTATTGCGCGCAAGACCCCCTACGATCAAACGATGTGCTTGCTTTGGCTTGGGCAATCCCTTGCAACTTTGATCGTCGTAATCCTGTGTTTGCGTGGCAGGAGCCTTCACATACATGGAAACGAACGATATCTGCTAAGTCTCGTTCCTGGCTGGATTGTGCTCCAAGCCGATGGCCTCACTGAGACCATGAGTCGTTATAATAGACTCAAGAAAGCCATATGGGGTGGGCTATTGGGTCTTTTTTTTGGAGTTCAATTCATGAGATTTTTTACTCCGCTGCTTGTGGATCTGAAAGCGCCCGACCCCTACCTTCAATCGGCGCGGTGGCTCTCAAAGAACTGCCCCCCTTCACGCTGCGTGGCCTATGCGGAAAACTTCTGGAACTACTGGCCGATTCGCTATTTCACGGGTGATCAAATCGCGCTGAATTTCACGGATTACAACTGGAAGCCCGTTTCCAAATATTCGACTCAAGGGAAACAACTTTCCGGATGCTGGTTCGGACATTCTCAAAACGCTTACAAGGGGGAATTCAGCGAAAGGATTGAGTTCCCGAGCAAAATATGGGCGACGAGGCAAGTGTGTTACAAAGGGATCAAAGAAGTCTATTGATCAACAAAGTTTTATCCTGCTAAGCTGGAGCGACAATGGCAACTTATGAATGCGGCGTCTGCGGCAAAAAGAATTCAAAACTGCTTTACAAAGCCCCCAGCTTTGACCCTCCGATGGGTAACGACCCCCGGGAGTTTGACCTTTACCAGTGCGCCCATTGTGTGGTCACGCAGATTCAACCGCTCCCCACGCCTGAGGTTCTCTCCAAGTATTATTCGCCTGCCTATTACGGAACCGCCAAAGCAAAGTTCAATCCTCTGATTGAAACCCTGACGAAGATTGAAAACAAAATCCGCGCTTCCCGAATGCTACGGTTCCTGCCTCATCATAATCCCAAAGAAACACGCATCCTCGATATCGGCTGCGGCAGAGGGACCTTTTTAAAAACTCTGGCCAAAGAAGGCTACCAATGCACCGGCGTTGAACTCTCAACTTTTCCGGAGCCCCCCGCCGCGCCGCTACCCGGCCAACCGCAGTTTCTTACCGGCGAAGTGGAAACCCTCCCTCTTGCATTAGGGAGCTTTGATGGAATCTCGATCTGGCATGTTTTTGAGCATGTTCGCAAGCCCTCTCAAACTCTCGCCCGCTGTCATGAACTTCTTAATATGGGCGGAACTTTAATGATTGCAGTGCCGCACTTCAAGAGCTTTCAAAGCCGAATTTTTCGAAAGAATTGGTTTCACCTGGACTTGCCTCGGCACCTCTACCATTTTCCCAAAGGGGCCCTTCTCTCTTTACTGAATCAGCATGGATTTGAAATCCTCAGCGTGGACACTCAAGGCTGGGATCAAAACATATTCGGATTCATCCAAAGTGCATTCAATTCGCTGCTTTTCTGGCGCCCGGCGAATGAGTGGTATCAAATTCTCAAAAAACAAAACACTGTCACGCAAAAACGTCTGCCTGCGTTCGCCCGATATCTAGGCTACCTAGCGGGAAGCGTATTGTTACTTCCCCTCGCGATCATTGAAAATATTTTAGCGGTAGCGTTGAACCGTGGGGGAAGTCTCATTGTCGTCGCCCGAAAGCGGTGAGCCGTTTTGGCGCGCTATAAACGCGCCACCCAATCAATCATTTTTTCTAGACCCGTTTCTTTCGAAACCTTTGGCACCCAACCGAAGAGCCTCTTTGCCTTACCAATATCTGCCACAAAAACTTTTTGATCACTTTGGCGCCAAGGGAGTTTCTCATAATTGAGCTTCACTCCGAGCTTTGACTCCAAAAACGAAAAAAGTTCCAGCAACGACAGACTGTTTTCCATTCCGCCGCCAATATTGAAAGCCTGCCCACGGACCTTTTCGATTGCGCTTGCCGCACCGAAGTAGCAATCAATCAAGTCTGAGGCAAAAAGCACATCGCGCACCTGTTTGCCGTTTCCTGAGATGGTAAAGCAATCTTTGCCCCCCCCTTTCGCCTCAAGGGCCTTGGTGACAAACCACCCAATCCAACCCTGATCAAAAGTGCTAAACTGACGACCGCCAAAAATCGAAGAGTGACGAAAGACGACCGTATTGAGCCCAAAAATGCGGGCATAATCGAGCATATACTGATCCGCGGCCCCCTTTGAACAACCATAAGGGGACCGAAAATTGAGCCCCACGGATTCATCAAAACCTTTCGGAAAACCTTTTGCCTCATACCGAAGGAGTTTCTCTTCGTAGCCATAATCCTCGAGATCGCCGTATACCTTGTTAGTCGAAGAATAAACCACGGTCGCTTTCGGCGTATGTTTTCGGACCGCTTCGAGAAGGTTGTGGGTCCCCATCACATTCGTTTCGAAGTCAAGTCTAGGATTCGCGATCGAAGTCGTCATCGCAACTTGACCCGCCAAATGAAAAATCACATCGGGCTTTTCTTTTTGGATGATCAAATCAATGTCGGAGAAGCTCCGCGTATCGAGGTGATGAAAATTAAATCTCCCTGCACAGGGTAGAGACTTCAGCCAATTAAGGTTCTCCGCACTCCCAAAGCGCGAAAGGTTATCGACGACCACACAGTCCTCTTTACGCCTAAAAACTTCTGACGCAAGATTCGCCCCGACAAACCCACACCCACCCGTGATAAAAACTTTCATGCGATCATCCCTTCTTGCTTAAGCATTCTCCCTAACCCCTCCTCCAAAGACACTTTGGGCCGCCACCCCAAAGCAAGTAACGCCGAGAGATTCACTTGCGACTCCATGACCTCATTTGCCCGATAAGGAAGGGCACCAAAATCCAAAGAAGTTTTTTGCACTCCCCCAAGTTTGACGATCAACTCCAGCAGTGCACGAATTTTAGTACTCACGCCGCTTCCGACCTCAAAATGTGAAAAGCCCTTAGCTTCACTCCTGACGTGACCCCAAATCACCGAAAAGGCCTCTACAACATCTTCAAAATAAATAAAATCCCGTTTCTGCTCACCCGCAGTGAGGGCAATCTGCTCCCCCCGAAAAATACGCTTTGTCATCGCTGAAACAAATTTAGTTTCATCATCGCCCGGGCCGTAAAAATGCTCCAACGCCACGTTCACGCACCGAATCTCGGAGGAATAATTCTTGAGCCAATCCAAGAATTGCTTCTTTGAAAGCGAATAATGACTCACCCCTTTGTCCAAAATTGTATCCGTATTAATAAAAGAAGGAACCTGAGCACGAGCGGCAAGCTCGAGCAACTCCAAAGGCAAAAGGAGATTCGCTTCCAAGAGGCGTAACGGGAACGCGTTTTTTCGGCCGTAATCGGTTGCACAATGAAGGACCGCCTCAAAAGAATGCCGAGCAAAAATATCAGAAAGACGAGTTTCTTCCCAATTATAAAAAACGAGGTTAGCTTCAACAGCAGCCAGCCTTCGCAAGTCTGATTGCCGGCGCTTAAGTACGACCACCGACATTCCCTCACTCAATAGACGCGCCACCAAGTGGCTCCCTAAGAATCCTGTAGCGCCCGTCACCAAAAAAGATTTCGCAGACGAGTTGATCAAGACGATTAAACCTCAAGCCGCTTAAGCGCAGCTCCTAGTTCGACCTTCTTGGACTCAAAATCGGCAATCTTCTTTCGCTCTTTCTCAATTAGCTCTTTAGGCGCCTTAGCGATGAACGACTCTTGCGCCAATTTTCGCGAGACATGGCCAATATCTGCATCTACTTTTTCAATTTCTTTTCTCAGGCGCTTCGCTTCTTCCTCAAAGTCGACTAAGCCTTTGAGACTGATGTGAAACTCCACGGACGGCAAAGCCAGGGGAATAATCGAAACACCAGCGACGGAGTTCTCTTTGTCCTCCTCAAGTCCTTGAATACGCGCGAGCGCCAAGATATCGCCTCGATATCTCGCAAAAAGCTCGAGCGCTTCTTTAGAGGCCCGAGTATAGCGCACTGGAAACTCGATTTTTGGCGAAATGTTGTTTTCCCCACGGAAGTTGCGCACCGCTTCGATCACGTGCTTCACGCCTTCGATCTGGGCTTCCATTTTTTCGTCCTTAAAAGCTGGATCAAAAACGGGAAAGGATTCGAGCATCAGCGTGAGGGGTTGGGATCTGTCCTGGCGGACTGCCCTCCAAGGCAAACTTTGCCAAAGTTCTTCAGTCACAAACGGCATAAACGGATGCATGAGTTTCAAAAGCTGCTCAAGCACAAAGTGCAAGACCCACATAGTTTCGTTACGAGAGGGGCCTGCTTCGCGGAGCGGAAGCTTCGAAAATTCGATGTACCAATCACACATTTCACGCCACGTAAAATCATATAAAGCTTGCGCCGACTCGTTGAGTTCAAACCCTTCAAGCCCTTTTTCGACCTTGATAATCGCATCTTGAAAACGCGAAAGTATCCAACGATTTTGAGGCAAAAGTTCGGCACTATATTTCGCTACCCACGCCGCTACACCCTCGTCCGGCGCCGTTACAGAGGCAGCGTTTTCCATTTGGAAATGGAAAAACTTCACGGCATTCCATAGCTTGTTACAAAAGGCGCGATAACCCTCGACCCGATCTACGGAGAGCTTAATGTCGCGTCCCTGGCCCGCCATCACGGCCAAAGTGAAGCGCAAGGCGTCTGCCCCGTGTTGATCGATTAAGACCAAGGGATCAATCACATTGCCCTTGGATTTGGACATCTTCTCGCCCTTTTCATCCCGAACCATGGCGTGGAGGTAAATCTTGTGAAAGGGCACTTCCCCCATGAAGTGGATGCCCATCATCATCATCCGCGCAACCCAGAAGAAAATAATGTCAAAACCGGTTTCAAGAATTGAAGTCGGGTAAAAGGTTTTGAGCGTATCTGTCTTCTCCGGCCAACCCAATGTAGAAAAGGGCCAAAGCGCCGAACTAAACCACGTATCCAAAACGTCTTCGTCTTGAATCAAGCCTGTAGCGCTACAGTTTGTGCACTTGCCCGGCGTTTCGCGCGAAACGGTGATCGCCTCGCACTTACTGCAGTACCAAGCCGGAATCTGATGCCCCCACCAAAGCTGGCGCGAGATACACCAATCGCGGATATTGTACATCCACTCAAAGTAGGTTTTTTCCCAGCTCTTGGGACTGAAAACGGTTTTCCCGGTCTCGACGGCCTCAATCGCGGGCTTCGCAAGTGGCGCAATTTTCACGAACCACTGCTTTGAAATCACAGGCTCCGCCACATGTTCGCAGCGCTGACAAAGACCGATTTTGTGAGCGTGATCTTCGACTTTAACGAGGAGCGCTTGCGTCTTGAGATCCTCCACCACCTTTTCGCGCGCGTCTTTGAATTTGAGACCCGCGTACGGCCCGCCGTCAGACGTGATCACACCGTCTTTTCCCATGACCGAGATCATGGGGAGACTATGTTTTTTTCCTAGTTCATAGTCGTTGAAATCATGGGCCGGCGTGATCTTAAGGGCGCCACTTCCAAACTCCCGATCCACATACTCATCGGTGATCACCGGAATCATACGCCCCAACAGCGGCAATACGGCGAATTTTCCATGAAGAGAAGTATAGCGCTCATCTTCTGGATGAACCGCTACAGCCGTATCTCCAAGAAGGGTTTCGGGACGAGTCGTGGCAATCACAAGCTGGACCTGCGATCCGTCTGCGGACTTGACGGGGGCGCCATCTTTTTCGACGATTTTATAAATGAGATGCCAGAAATTCCCCTTACGATCCGTCGGAATCACTTCAAGATCCGAGAGCGCCGTCCGACAACGAGTGCACCAATTAATGATGCGTTCGCCTCGGTAGATCAGCCCTTCTTCATAGAGGCGCACAAACACTTCACGAACGGCAGATGATAAACCCTCATCCATCGTGAAACGCTCTCGCGGCCAATCAAGAGACGAGCCGAGACGCTTGAGCTGGTTTGTGATGATTGAGCCGTGCTCTTCTTTCCATTTCCAGGTGCGCTCTAAGAACGCCTTGCGACCCATATCGTGACGAGTAAGCGGCTTACCCGTGGGACCCTTGCCCTCTTTGGCGATTTGCTTTTCAACCTGAGCTTGAGTCGCAATCCCAGCGTGGTCGGTGCCGGGGAGCCAAAGCGTATTGTCGCCCTTCATCCGATGCCACCGGACCAGAATGTCCTGAATCGTGTTCGTCAGCGCATGTCCCATATGAAGGACACCCGTGACGTTAGGAGGTGGGATCACCATGGCGAAACTCTTTTGCCCTGGGGTATTGACGTCTTGGGCGTGGAAGCATCCGTTTTCATTCCAGAAGTTGTAGATTTCGGTTTCAAAACCGGCAGGGGTATAGGAGGCGTCCAAAGGCCTTTTCGGAAGACTTTTCATAGACCTCCAGTTATGCCGCGAAAAGACTGCGGGTACAAGGGGGATGGGAGATTTATGCGTGAGATGCGAGTAAGCGAAACACAGTATAACGCAACACACAAGGGCGCTTCGCCTACTGGGTCATGTCAGCATTGATACGACTCACCCGCACGAGCTGCAGAACTTGCTGGCCATTGAGCGCTAGGTCATTCAATATTCCCGCACATTGCTCAGTGTACTTCAGTTGACACCGTAAAAGATAATTAGAATGCCGCTCTGAAAGTGCAGGTTTCAGGAGAGAATAATAGAGAGTCACCGTTGACAAATAAAGACGATCATTCAACGACAGTTTCGATCCCCAAGTGCTATCCAACTTCTCAAGTCTTTTGAAATCTCCCAGAAAAATTTCCAACTCCTTCTCACAATCTTCTCGGTCTTTCGTCACGACTTCATTCTTGCAACGGGTCGAGACGGTTGAGATTTCGCGAAGTAAAGCTGCCTTGGCGCCGGCAAACCCTAGACTTCGGGCTTTTCCAATGGTTTGACTCATTTGCTGTTTATCTTGAGCATGATTCAGAACCGCCTCACATAAAGTACTAAAAGCAATTCCTGATGTTTTCAAAATATATTCATCGAACTCTTTACCGACACATTGATCTGCGGCCAAAGAACTACTCGCCTGCTCTAAACAAAAAAAGGCGGCAATGATTATCATCCTAAAGTAATTCATCTAGCCACTCCCGCCCCACTATTGGGCGCGCTCTGAGGTGCGTTCTTTGTGCATCCTTGCTTTTTATAGGACGCAAGAAACTTTTCTTGCGTCGCTTGGAGTTCTTCGAGATATTTGCTTGAGGCGCGCGCTTTAGATGCTCTGGGGTGGTACCGCTTCGATCAAGCTGTGTTAACTCCTGTTTGGTCGCCTCACCGAAACGGGGAATTAGCGCTTGGACGATTTTAGCCGTTTCAGCGTTACAATGCATTTTGTCCACAAGCAGTTTCTCCGCCGCCTCTTCTTTTTCTCGGGCCGCTTTGTAGCACGCGCTGCGATCTTTGGGTTCGTGATTCCACTTTGGGTTTTCTAGGTTGGCGCCAACCGTGAGCCGCTGCGTCCGCGGCGTGATTGCCCCAATATGAAGCGGCACGAGATTTGCCATATAATAGGCGGGCGCCTCTACTTGTCCGCCCTTAACTAAAAGATCCTGCGCAATCACTTTTAAAAAATCTTCGCCCGCGCAGCCTTTGCCGTCTTTGAGATTCTCTCAGCCCTTGCTGTGAGCTTCTCCTCGGGATGCGACGTCGCCATGATCTATGATTCGTTTGAAGCTGAGGAGAGGAATGAAAACCGCCAAGGATTTTTCCGGGAGATTTTGGCAAAAAAATTCTTTTATACCCAAGCGGGGGAAACCGTTGCCGCAGTTTTGGGCGGACTCCTTGCTACCGTTTCACTCTCCCTGCCGGCTGCCTTGAATGCAGTCTTTGGATGGGTTCCCTTTTTTATTGCTTTATCTCTCATAGAGCCCAAGCGAAAAGCGACAGGAGCCCAGAAGGGAAGTCCCCATTTCAAAAGCGTCTTCGGACTACTTTTCAATAAAGATACAGGAACGGCATTTCTTCTGCCGTTCTTTATGTTCGTAAGCTTCACGACTTACGCTGCAGTCTGGTCTTTTCAGGGTCACTGGCAACACATCGGAGTGTCCAAGGGGCTTTTCGGCATTCTTTGGGCAGCAATCAGTCTCACAGGCGCGATGGTGGGCAAGAACGCCTCTAAGATTGCAGTCAGGCTAGGGACCTATCGGACGATGATTGGAGTCGTTTGCTTGCCCATCTTGGGATATTTCCTCATGGGCTGTATCGCCTCCCCTGCAGTGGCCGCCCTGGCGCTCATTTTTCCAGCCAGCCGTGCCCTTAACTCGATCTTAATGCAGGATATGCTCAATTCAAAAATTCCAGGTCACTTACGGGCGACGGTAAACTCTACTGCAAGCGTATGTGTGCGTGCTTTTGCCGCACTTTGCGGACCTGCGGTCGGTCTCTCGATCGACCACCAAGGGTATTCGTCAACTTATCTGCTTCTCAGTGGATTTTGTTTTTTGGGCGCTCTGACGTTCGGAATATTTTTTATGAATCACTTTAAAACGGCCTTCGCTTCGGGCAGTATAAATCCTATAGCAAGTTTGAAAGGAAATTGAAAAATGGTTCAAAGTTATTTAAAGGCACAAGCGGAAATTCTGCTCACTCAGGGACTGAAGACCTCTTTCAATTTGGATGATACAGCCTTAACTCCGCTGTTGGGACTTTTGACTTACCCGCCCAATACGGAACTCGGGCATGTCGCTTTTCCCTGTCATTCCCTTTCCAAGATTCTGCGTAGAGCCCCCCAACAGATCGCAGCTCAGCTGACAGCTCAGATCTTAAAAACCGATCTTTTTCCTAAAATCGAAGCAGCCGCTGGGTATGTAAATTTTGTGTCTGATCTCAGCCACCTCACGGCAGTTCAACTTACCAAACTCAAGAATGGGCCGTTTCTGCCGCCCATCCCCGTCGACGCAAAAAAAGTGATCATCGAGTATTCTCAACTCAACACGCACAAAGCCTACCATGTCGGCCATCTCCGAAACATCGTTTTTGGCGATTGCATTGCCCGCATTGTTGAAGCCTCCGGCAACCCGGTTGTTCGTGCGATCTATCCGGGCGATATGGGTACCCACATCGCTAAAGTTCTGTGGTACATTCAGCGTTTTAAGGCAACCGAGATCCCGGATAAAGACCTCGCGGAATGGTTGGGAAATATGTATGGCGAGGCAGACGCCTTTTTAAAAAGCCAAGCCAATACGCCGGATGAAGCGACCTTTAAAGCCGAAATGGGAACGATCCTTCACGAGCTGGAGCAAGGCGG
Organism: Bdellovibrionota bacterium FG-2; assembly: GCA_051382305.1. Lineage (GTDB taxonomy): Bacteria > Bdellovibrionota > UBA1018 > UBA1018 > UBA1018 > CAIRTR01. The sequence continues at coordinate 11,982 of JBBCAV010000139.1, read as the reverse complement.
CGGTTCTTTTTTCCCGCTCTACCAGAAAACCCGAGAAGCCTCGCTTTCGCTCATGCGCGAAATTCTGAACTGGCTCGGAATCGAGTTTGATGTTTGGTACTTCGAGAGCGAATGCAATACCCCGTCCCGCGAGATTGTCCTCAAAAACTTTGAAGAAGGCAAACTCATCAAGAGTGACGGCGCCATCGGCGCAGATCTTTCGGCATTCGGACTTGGCTTTGCCATGTTTTTAAAATCAAACGGAACAACACTGTATTTGACCAAGGACCTTGAACTCCTCAAACGGAAATTTGAGAATCCCGAAGTCATGCTTTCAATTCTGGTCGTCGATGTTCGTCAAACGCTCCATTTTAAGCAGCTTTTCAAGACAGCTGAACTCATCGGTTTGCGAAGTGCAGACGATTCCCTACATCTCTCCTATGAAACTGTCACAGATGAAAAGGGCGAGCCTTGTAGCTCGCGAGGTCGTACGGGATTTCGGCTTGAGGTTCTTGCGCGGATGATGGAGCAAACGATTAAAGAGCGCTATTTAAATGTCCACCAGGGTGATTGGGCTCAGTCCGAAATCGATGCGACCGCTCGGGATATCGCGCTGGGGGCGTTGAAATACGGATTCCTAAAGGTGGACTCCAATCGTATCATTCGGTTTGTTTTGGATGAATGGATCCAACTCGAAGGAGACACCGGACCTTACCTGCAGTATGTCCATGCGCGCTGTCGTGGTGTTTTGCAAAAAGTCCCAATGGATCCTGAAGATACGCCCCTTGAATTTGCGACGCCCTTTGATCATGAACTCGCTCTCATGATTGAAAGATTTACTGATGCCGTAGCCAGTGCGCGCAAGGAGTACCGCCCCTCGGTACTTTGCTCCTATCTCTTTGACCTCAGCAAAACGTTCAATCGATTCTACAAAGAGTGTCCAATCAAGACGGCTTCGTCCAATGCTCAAAAAAATACCCGCCTCAAATTGGTTGAGTTGACGGCGGCAACCCTCAAAGAAGGATTAGCGATCTTGGGAATTCCGAGTCCTAACCGCCTGTAAATTATGAAATACATCGACGTTTCTTCTGCAGATGAAATTCCTGAACCTCCAACGCCCCGCCCCCTCTTTATCGAACAACACGAAAACACCCTCGATGAGAGTATGCACCCTATCTATAAAAACCAGGGTCTATGCGTCCGACAGGACTCCTCCCATCCCGTTCCGGGATTCTATATTGTATCGCCCACCTCCTATTTCAAATCCCTTGATCAAATGGATCGACTCACTCATTTGCGTCTTTTCCTCATTCTTCAGGAGGTCAGAAAAGGCATGAGGGAAACGTTAGGAATTGAGCACATCCACCTGTACTACGAAGAAAGAGCGAAGCTAGGGAGCAATGTGCACTACTGGCTGCTCCCTATTTATGACATCAAAAAACATCCCCGTATTTATCATTTCGACATTAAGCAATATCTGGATAGTTTTCCGTTTGAAGGCGCGCGGGAGAAAATTGTCGCCTGCAATATAAAGATGAGGAGCTATCTTGAGGGATCCGGGCTTTTAAGAGCCGATGAGAAACTCCTAAGCCAAAATTGGCTTGAGTAGCCCTGCCACTGTCTGCCCGTCACACACTCTGCTCACTTCTTCTGCAGGCGCACCATGACACCACGCACGGTATCATTCAGGAAAATCCCGTCAGTTCAAAGATTCCCGCGATGGCACCGCACTTGCTTAAGTCGCCTCCCGTATGAGCAACCAAACATCAAATGTTGTTTCCATCTTGGCCCTTAAAAACATCAAGGCCTCCCACAATGAAGACGCGGCTTATGAAGCCCGAGTTCTTGGAATGGACAAGTTTCAACTTCTTGAAGAAATGGTCAGGTTTCAAGAAGAACGTACTCGTCTCGGAGAGCTCACGCCTTCGATGATGGTTCGTGGCAAAGTCCTCTTCAAGTCGCTCGAAGACACTGCCGAAACCCGGGAACTCAGGCTCCTCACCCGCGCCTACCGAAGGCACTTGGAGTGCGAGCTTGATGACTATCTCAAAAACCCACTAAGAAAACGCGCTGACTAAAGCCAACGGCCTAGAGCAAGTTACTCGCAAGCTCCGAGAGCTTCGAGCGCTCACCCTTGGTCAGCGTAATATGGGCTGAAATCGCCTCGTCTTTGAACCGATCGACGAGATAGACCAAGCCGTTATTCGCGGAGTCCACGTAAGGGTTATCAATCTGAAAACTATCCCCCGTGAGCACGATCTTCGTGTCATCCCCGGCCCGCGTGACGATGGTTTTGATCTCATGAGGCGTGAGATTTTGGGACTCATCGACAATGAGATACTGTTGCGGAATCGATCGTCCGCGAATGTAAGTCAGCGGCTCAATTTGCAGCAGCCCTTGATTGATCAATTCCTGACACCCCTTCCCTGCCCCACGGCGGCCTTTGGCGCCGGTGTTGCCGAACAAAAAGTCAATGTTGTCATATATAGGCTGCATCCATGGATTGAGCTTTTCTTCAAGTGATCCCGGCAAAAACCCAATATCCTTACCCAACGGAAACACGGGGCGGGACACTAAAAGTCTGTGAAACACGCCCTCATCCACGGTCTTGGCCAGACCTGCAGCGATCGCCAAAAGGGTTTTCCCGGTCCCGGCCTTTCCAACCAGACTCACCAATTTAATCTCGTCGTTTAAAAGCGCATCAATGGCAAAGGCTTGCTCTGCGTTCTTAGGGAAAATCCCCCACAATCCTTCAACGGGCTTAAAGATCGGAACCAGACAATCCAGTTCTTTCGAAAACCGTCCCATCGCAGTATGATTGGGGTTAGCCGAGTCCTTGAGAATCACATATTGATTGGGCCGCAAGAGAGTATCTTTATAGACCAAACGTTTGTTTTGATAAAACTCATCCACCAGACTCGCCTCAACATTAAGAATCGCTTCGCCCGAATAAAGATCGTCAGGCTCAACACTTGAGGGCTCATAATCCACTGCCGTAATCCCAAGCGCATCAGCTTTGATCCGCAGATTAATGTCTTTCGTGACAAACACGACCGGACGTTTGGGCTGATCTTTTTTCAAGCCCATCGCAATCGAGAGCATCCGATTATCCGCTTTGTCCAGCGGAAGATCCATCGAGATGGGCTGCCCAGTGCCAAGCTCCACCCAAAGCAAGCCGCCATTGGAAAGCTTCACGCCTTTGGACAATTCTCCATCGGCCCGCATTTCATCAATAATCCGCGAAAAGAGTCGCGCATGGCGGCCGTTTTCACTCATATCCCTTTTAAAGCGGTCAATCTCCTCGAACACGACGATCGGAATCACAATATCGTTGTTGCCAAATTTATTAATCGCCTGCGGATCAAAAAGCAGCACATTGGTGTCGAGCATAAACGCTTTACGCATGCTAGGTGTTCTCCTTATTGTGAATGTTAAAGCCTCAAACTAAAATCAATATGAAACATATATCTACGCTGCGATTCCAAATTAGCAAACGCCGCCATGTCCTCAGCATAAGAGAGCGCCCTGATTTTGAAAAGGAATAGATCAAGGGTCGCCCCATAACAAAACGCCATCTGGTTGAGACCCGCATAAACACTTATGAGCGGAATCGACAATTCCCAGCCTAAATGGCTCTTTTTGCGAGAATCTGTGGTCGTCAACATATGACGATAATCATAGGCCAGGGTCGTGGAAGCTCGCTTAAAATGATAGGTAGCAGCAATCCCCGTAGAGAGATTACTCGGCTGTCGGTCCGCGATTCCGCCAAACTTCGTGTCCAAAATATCGGTGTAGGCCAGGCCAGAGCTCAGCAGTAAATGCGGGTTAACATCAAACAAGTACTGCGCCCCCAAGTCTCCCCCAAATCCCCGTTCATATCCGCCTGTCATATCCCCCAAGGTATTGGCGTTAATTTTGAACATGTCCATCAAGGGAATTTCATGATAGCCCCCACGACGCCAAAGCATTTTGCCCGCAGCGCCCACACGAAGCTCACTCCGCCTTTTTCTCTTTTTTCCCCCTAAGGCAAAACCAAACCCCGCTTGAATTCCATTCGTGGCTTGATACCCCAGCGTAATATGAGGAAGTGCTTTATTCTTCGCAAACAACGCCGCTTGATCATCAACTAAGACCGCAAGACCAAAACCTGGAATCGTAATACTGGGAGCAACCGTTGCCCTGGCATAAATATCCTTGCCCATCACGTTATTGATCGTATCGGAGCCGAGTTTTGAAAACGCCCCAAGATTGGCGCCCACCCCAAAAATCAAATCGTTAGAGGCCTCAAGATCCGCCGCAAGATAGGTGATTTTTGTTTTCGTGTTTCCCGCAAGGCCTGCAGGATTGTAAAAAATCGCCTGTTCATCATCCGCCACCGCCACAAAAGCGTTACCCATCGCTTGCGCGCGCGGGCCCCGATAAAGTTCGCGAAGTTCAGAAAGCGCAAAACTAGGCTGCTCAAAGCCCAGCGTCACCAAAAGTCCCACAAAAACGAAAAAGCTCACGAAAAATATTTTCATAAACTCTGCCACCCGACGGGGGCATTGTTGATAAAATTCACGATCCCGGCGGCCGCGCAAGAAGGCAAATTATCTGCTTCCCCCGTGCAGGACGTGCGGTTTCTCAGAGCCAGAGGACAATCAGCGCAGTCCACCGCAGCCGTGCACCCCGAAGAGACCCCTCCCCAAAGCGCCGGAGTCCCCAGGCATCCGGTGCTGCAGGCCATGTAAATCACCGTGGCAAAAGCATCATGAAGAGTTTTGATCGTCTTAGAAATCGATCCCTCTACGGTTCCAGAAGTCGCTCCCAATGCATCTACAAAATTAACGATCGATGAGGCATAGGCGCAGCCATCACTATCGACCGTCGTCGCAGTCCCCCAAGGCAAGCTTTTTGTCTTAAGAAAAGTCGTGGGGTCAGGCGCGCCGTTTCGGCTTTGCAGAGAACCGATCGTCGCCATACTCATCAGCACCAGGTAAACATTGCTCTCAGCAATACGATCCGTCGCAAGGGCAGACCCCGGATTGGCTCCCCCTGCATTCAAAATCAAAGATTGCCCCATCAGAATCGTGCCGGGCATCACCGCAGACAAAAGTGCGTCCGTTCCCAAGAGGGAGGCCTCCATAATTTTATCGCGTGTCGTGGAGGGAAAAAGCTTTGTCATGAGCTTCCAAAACCCCGCCCCCGCCAGATCCCCTGCATTCGAGCCCAAGGTGGCAACAAATTCAAAAAAATTGATCCCGGTTGCACACCCGTAGGCCGAAGCCATGAGCATTCGCACGTCATTGCCCGTATTGGCTGACCCATAAAGACCCTCTAACATCGCAATGCCCGCCGTGCACTCCTCACGAGACAGCGAGATATTCGCCGAATCAATTATCGCAGCCCGACCGTTGGGGTTTCCTCCATCGTAGGGCGGAGCCGAACAGGAAACAAAACAGAAAACAAAAATGAAACCAAGTACGATACTGATGCGTTGAAACTTAAACAATTCTCCCACTCTCCGTTTCTAGAAACCTCACCAATCGCTCACATCCTATTTTTAGCGTCTGCTCATCGGTCGCAAAACTCAGTCGAATATATTCAGGTTCACCAAAAGGGGAGCCCGACATCACGGCCACTCCCGTAGCACTCAACAACCGCTCCGCAAACAGGGACGCGTCTTCCCCTGGCTTCAAACACTCCGCAACACTCGCAAAAACATAAAACGCGCCCTGGGGGGCCACAACTCTTAGTTTGCGGGTTTTTGACAAAATTTCCAAGACAAGATCCCGTCTTGCCTTAAATCTCTCCACTTGCGACATAAATTCACTCTCCGCGATTTCAAGTGCTGCCAGGCATGCGTCCTGCGCCAAAGCATTGACGCCCGAGGTGCACTGCCCCTGCACGATACTCATGGCATCCGTAACATCTTGAGGCGCGACAGACCACCCCACGCGCCATCCAGTCATTGCGGCACTCTTGGAAACTCCGTTAATCGTCACCGTGCGATCTTGAAGTCCCGGATTTGCCGCTAAGAAAGAACAAAATTTCGAAGGCGCAAAAACAATGCGATCATAGATCTCATCGCTAATGATCCAAACGCCCGAATCCTCAAGAATCTGCCCCAGGGCATGAAACTCATCACGGGTATACAGAGCTCCCGTGGGGTTGCTCGGGGAATTGAAAATGATCGCCTTCACCCGAGGCCCCAATGCTTGGCGTAACTTGTCAGCAGTGAGTTTGAACCCTTGCTCAAATAAAGTGGGCAGAAACTTCGGAATTCCCCCCGCGAGTTTGACCATCTCCGGATAGCTCAACCAATAAGGAGAAGGAATCAAGACCTCATCGCCAGGTTCAAGAAGCGTAATAAACGCATTGTAGAGAGCTTGCTTTGCCCCATTTGTGACAATCACATGAGAAGGATTCCAACTCACCCCCTGGACCAACGTGGTCTTGCGCGCAATCTCGGCCCTCAGCGCAGGAATCCCCGCCACGGCGGTATATTTTGAATGACCTGCTCGAACGCCAGCAAGCACCGCCGCCTTGGCTGGCTCGGGGACATCGAAGTCAGGCTCGCCGGCGGTCAAGTTGATCACATCCTCGCCGCGAGCTTTCATTGCCTGAACGAGCGCATTAAGCCTGAGCGTCGCACTCTCGTGAATTCCATCTAAACGCGAAGAGATCCTTGATTGAGCCGGCGAAGGCGCCGGCGCCCCTACTTTTTGCATCTTTTTGCCTCTTGAAGCCTCTTAAACACCAAAGGCGGAACGTAGGAAGTAATATCCCCCCCATACAGAAACAGCTCTTTGATCATTGAAGAACTGACAAAATAAAGATCCTGCGAGGTCATCATAAAGAGAGTTTCGACCTCGGGATTCAAATTCTTATTCATGCTTGCCATCATGAATTCGTACTCAAAATCACTGGCCGCTCTCAATCCGCGAATCACAGCAGAGATTTGATGCTTCCTTGCATACTCCATGATCAATCCCGACCAGATATCCACTCGAACACCCGGCCGATCGCGGGTCACTTCCCGTATCAATTCCACGCGCTCTTCGGGTGAAAACAGGGGATTCTTGTGCCCCGTTCCTGCGACCACGACTACCACTTCGGGGAAAATCGCCAAGGCCCGATCAAGAATATCAAGATGACCATTGGTGATCGGATCAAAAGATCCTGGATAGATCGCGCGCTGAGGAGGGTCGAAAGGGGGATGGCTATTCTTCTTCGGATTCTTCTTCGGATTCTTCTTTAAGTTCTTCTGGTGGATGACTTTCATGGGTGTGAGGGCTCTTTCTCCTATAACTCGTTAGAGCGCTCTCGCCGTAAATTCTTTCCCGAATTTTAAACAAGAAAGGTAGTTCCTCAGGGAGCGCTTTTGTTTTGGATTGTTGCACACCCCACTCCAAACAGAAAGTCCCACCTTCAGCTAGAATCATTTCCCACGGAAGTGCCAAAAGAAGACGTTGCGTCCAATCGCCTGCATAAGGGGGATCCGCAAAAACCAAATCATAAGGACCCTTCTCCAGAATCTGACCCAGGACCTCAAAAACAGATCCCCCCAAAATACTAACCTGCGATTCGAGGTGAAGAGCCTGGATATTCTCTTCCAACACCTTTTGGGCTTGGCGCGATGAATCGACCAATACTGCGCTTGCAGCTCCCCAAGAAAGCGCCTCAAATGAAAGCGCCCCAGAACCCGAAAACAAGTCCAAAACGCGCGCCCCAGCGACCACATTCTGAAGAGAATTAAAGAGCGCCTGCCGTAATCGCGATTGCGTTGGACGGGTCAAATCCCCTTTGGGGGCTTTGATCATACGCCCTTTATATGCGCCACCCGTAATGCGGATCAGATTTAAGCCACCCTGTGGAGATGTCGCCTTGCAACCGGAATCTTAAACTCGGTGCCATCAGAGAGCTGTACATGAAACACCTGCCCCGAGAAGCTGACCGTGATTTCCTGACCAAAACACTCGTATTGAAGTCTCAAGGTCATATTTCCCGTCAGCTTCATCGAAAGAGTCCCTTCATCCGAAGGACTTGGACTGTGGTCAGCCCCAATCTCATGAATCGGAGAAGGATCATGATGCGCAATGGCATCAGCATCGGGACCAGAATCATCCACTCCCGTGCTTTCTAGCGCGGCCTCGGGTGCTTCAATTTCCTGATAACTCTCAAGTTCTTGAATGGCCGCCGCGACAGAAAGCGCGGCTGGCGCCTTTTCTGGCTCGCTCGAAGGCCTAGCTTCATTCACCCCATCTGGCACCCCATCGGGGTCATGAAACCCTTGGGGTTCTGGATTCGAAGCTTGATGCGTCGAATCAATTTTACCCTCAAGTTCCTCGATCTCATTGATAATCTTGTTAATATCTTCTTGTGCTGCCATCTCGCACCTCTATATTTGTTTGTTCGGTATAAAACGGATTACACTTTAATTCTTTATGCCGCGTCATTAATTATTTCCGGTTTTTTCCTCGCCAAATGATTTTTGAGACTGCTATCACTGGCTCACTTTGGATTTGGGGTTAGAGGGGAAACCAGAAACAACAATGGAACCGAGAAATCGCTCCGCACTTTTGCGCTCACTACTTCACGATCTTCCCGCTACGACCGCAAGCGGCCAGGCAAAAGCCTTGTTCACTCCCCAAACGTCACACGCTCCAGTTTGTGCCCCGGCTGGCGCCCCCGACCCACAAACAAACGGCGGAATCTCCTCCTGTTTTTTCTCCCTCCGAGTTCAAATCACAGAGAGGCTTTTCAATCAGGTTTCGAAGCTGCAGGCCCTCAACCCCGGTAGAAGGGTGGCTGTTTTTCGTTATCTTTGCACACTCTCCGGCATGGAGAGCGCCCCCGAAAATATTAAAGACACTGGCGACTTCACCGGCTGGATCGCTGCTTCTCGAACCGCGGCTCAAGAACTCGCCCTTAAAAAATATCTCGAAGAAGTGGCCACGATTTTCCTCGGACAATCCTTGGTTCTCAAAGCCTGGTCAGATCGGGGACTCCGGAGCTGGAGCGAACAGGACCTAGGGCGTCTGAATTGGGCCCTCTCTTCGGCACTGAAACCCTACGTTCCTCTGGATCGAGAAGGGTGGTGGCTTACCAATCGCAACATTTACTCTTGGTTCAATCCAGACCCTGAAATGCAACAGCTCATCTGGAAAACGCTGGCCCCCCTGCGAATTGCGCATGAAGGGCCGGATAGCTTGCTTGCGCTTCTTACAAACGCGTCGATTAGAACGCCCAAACAGCGCTTGCAAACGGGATATGATCCGCGCTTTTTCAGTGCCTTATGGGAAAATTCCCTGTTGGGCGAAGAATCCGCCCCCCCCGTTTCTCGCAAAAACAAATTATGTTTTTCACCCACCCTACGAGATGGAGCGGTGGTGCGCACAGGCTCTGTTTCGTTGAGCTGGCTTGGCTTTGAATCCAATCCTTTTCAACTCGCACTCACCGAGCTTGCGCAACTTTGGTGGGGCCCCTCCACTCCTCCGCTTTGGACGCTGGGCTCCGGGCTGGAAGCTCATCCTCGCGAACAAGTGAATTTTGCGATGATCTCCCCCAAACCCACCCTCACTTCCCAAGTGGCTGATATCGAGTCTTGTGATTTCGCCTTTGTGGTCGAAGAATGCGCAATTCGAACTCAAGGAAAATCCCTGTCCGCGCTGCATTTCAAAGAAGAACTCGAAAACTTTCCCTATTTTGGCAAACTCAAAGAAGCAGGAACCACGCAAGGGGATCTCCAGGCATGTGTAGCCCTTTCCAAAGTTCGCCCCGGGGGCCTGTTTTGGTGGGCAAGAGAAACCCCACTTTCACCCACGGATGGCAAAAGCGCTTTGGGGTTTCTTCTAGACAAAGCAAAAATGGCCGCCGAGTGGGACTTCTCAGCGGTCGAAGCTTTGTTTTCAGTAAAGCGCCCCCTTTTTCCCTCTTACCTTTATCTTTTTGTTCGTGAGCCGGAAACCCAAAAACGCCTACTCCACCGCCCCTTGAGAATTACAGCCAGCGGAGTGATTCGAAGTCACGTAGAAGTAGCTCCGCTTCTTAAAGAAGCCCTAAATCTCAGCACCGCAAATGGAGAAGGTCAAAATACACACATTGCCTGGAAGATCCAAAAGATCCAAAGCCCCACCTCACAAAGAGAATGGCTGGAGCATTGGCCACTCCCCACTTCAATGGAAGTCTTAAAGACCCTGGAAAAACTCAAGACCGGATCCATCCCTCTGGCAAACTTGGCGACGGTGCGTGCATTCAATACAGACGCACCTATGAGGGCGCCTGTAGGCGCCCTCCCCTCCTGCGGAATCTGGGTGCAATCCTGTTTGACTCCCACAGGCGAGCGCAGTTTAGACGTGCGCCCTCTGCGTGCGGGGACTTCGCCTTTGAGCGGAAACGGCTTAATCATTTTGTTTCCCAACGAGACCTGGATCGCCCCTTTATCTGCCTATTTGAGTTCAAAAGACGTTACCCTTTGGCTAGATCATCATGCCGAACGAAAACAAAAACTTTGGGCGCTTTCGGAACAAGGGGTGAGATGGATTCCGATTCCTAAGAATTTCGCAAACGCCCTAAGCGCGCAAACTTCGTTTGCAACCCCACTGCCCGGCCCCTGGGAGCGCATTGCCTCTGAACTGGGCACCAAACCACAAGAAACTCTGGAATTCGTCAATAAAGCAGAAGATTCGGCTGAATCCCAAAACGTGAAGGCCATGCTCTATGTGCGCGCCTCCCGATTACTTGAACAAGCAGAAACCCGTCTCTTTCAACTTCGCAGGCTCGTGAGCCCGGCAGGCCGAATTCAATGGGCTGAGCTTTTGCGAATACTTCCCAAGGGAGAGTCCGTCAGTTTCACGCTTCACCCGGGGGTCTCCCTGAGCGGCAATCTGCCCAACCACCATCCGATTACTCAAATCCAGCAACATAAGAGTGCCCAGAAACAAATCCTCCTATTTACCGAAGCCGGCGCTCATTTGGAAATTCAGACCGAGCAGGCGATCTTGAGCGATATGCTCATGCAACAACTTGAGACCACGAAACATCCTACTTGGAGCGAACTTACATCAGAAATTCGACTTCCCCGCACGCTAGAGCTTGCTGAAACCACGGCTGCCGAAGTTATAGACAATTACAAAGAACAGACCAAAAAAATCGGACTACTTCGTGATTTTCTAGGCAGCTGTCCACTTTATTGACAACCCTTTCACGCCTTCGAGACTCGTCCTATCGCCGTTTCGCTATATTTTCGATAACTTACGCTATGCGTCACATATGGCACCCCCCATGCAATAGTCTCGGATTGTGAAGTGGAGTAAGATGTTTATGAAAAAATTTAAGAGTCCATATAAGAGAGCAGTGACCTTAGGCCTGTCGACCGCAATCTGGGCCTTAGGCTGCGGACCAGTCGCGGGACCCCAATCCACTGTACCCACCCCCAACCAGCCCTCCATTAAGCAATCCTCCACTGACCCGGTTCCCAGCCCCTCTCCAATTGCACTCATTCCTGTGAACCTAATGGATCCCAACGCGACTGATATTTCATCAATTCCAGCAGATGCCCTGGCTGCACTTTTAGGAACCTTCGGTGGAACACTGGTTAAGACGCCCGAAGGCGGCACTTCCACCAAACAAGCTTATACAATTAAAATCGAAAAAGACCAGCCGGCGGCTCCCGGAAGCCAATACCCCACCTATCTGAAGCTCACTTTTGAATCCAATGGGCCTATCGGTGCCGTCTCGTTTTCTTCCCGTCTCACGATGGGATTTAACGGAATGCCTGTAAACTTCAATCAATCCTATAGTTTTACGACTCTGGCGCAGGAATTCCCTGTGATCTCAGAGTACAAGTTCCTCGTTCAACTCATCATGTCTGTAAAAAATGGAAAAGAATTCGATCCGACACAGTCCCAGATTTTCATCAAGGATTGTGGGTTTTCCCAAGGCCTTGTTTGCACGAATACGGCAACCGAGGTTGGTTTTGACAAGGATTTGGGAAAGCGCTGACCCCCCCCACCCCAATGT
>JBBCAV010000138.1:0-17194 GCA_051382305.1 Bdellovibrionota bacterium FG-2 | reverse complement strand
GAATACGACGGACTCGGCGGTTCGCATTACGCATATTCCTTCTGGCTTGGTCGTCGTTTGCCAAGATGAGCGATCTCAAAATAAGAATAAGGGCCGAGCGATGAAAATTTTGCGTTCACGCTTGCTCGCACAGGAGCAGGAAAAGGCCGCAAAAACTCATTCGGATGCACGACGAGTCATGGTGGGTACCGGCGATCGCAGCGAGCGAATTCGTACCTACAATTTTCCGCAAGGGCGGGTCACGGACCATCGGATCGGGCTGACGCTGTATCAACTTCCCGAAGTGATGGAAGGTAAAGTAGAAGAACTTTTTGATGGGCTTCAGGCCTATTTTCAGGCTGAGGCGTTAAAAGAACAAGGGCTGGGCTAAGGCCGGAAGGGAGGGTTTGAAGTGACTGTCCCTCTCCATGAAGCCTTTGAAAAAGTTCAGAGCGAGCTTAGAAAATCTTCTGAATTAGTGACCATGAATCTGGTTCAAACGGAATCTGAACAAATCCTTCAAGAGGCTTTTCGGCGTTTTCACGGGCGCGTACTTTCGCGATTAAAATTGTTTTCGTCGTTTGGCGCTCGCGAGCCAAGAAGAGAGGGTGAGTGGATTTCTAGGCTTGCTCTCGAGTGGGCAAGCGAGGTTGCAGTGCAGCGGGTTTCGGGCCACCCCCTGCAGCATCTTTTGGGATTTCAGACTTTCTTGGACCATGAATACGAGGTGGGGCCTGAGGTGTTGATTCCTAGGCCTGAGACTGAGCTCTTGGTTTTAACGGTTATTGCCGCGCTAGAACAGACCTCTGGAGCAGCACTCGGATTTGAGATTGGTTTGGGCAGCGGGGCGATCTCCATTGAGTTATTGGCGAAGTTTTCTTCCCTAAGAATGGTCGCTTCCGAGTTGAGTGATGCGGCCATCGGAGTTGCTCAAAAAAATGTGACACGCATTCTGGGTGCAGGTGCGCTTGGGACGAGACTGCAAATTCTGAAAGAGCGTGATGCATTGGCGGTCGGTGAAGCCTTGGTGGGTCAGCACGCGGATTTTCTAGTGAGCAATCCGCCCTATTTGACACGAGGAGATGCAATTGAGCGTCAAGTCCTAGACAATGAACCTTCCGAAGCACTCTTTGCGCCGGAGGGAAAACCATTGTATTTTTATGAAGAGATTCTACGTTTGGCTCCTGTGCTTTTGAAGCCGGGGGCTTCGGTTTATCTCGAGCTGGCGGCGGAGCGCGCGCAGGAGATTTCACAGCTTTTTGTGGCACCAGGGTGGCAAGTGACTGTGCACCGGGATTTGAATGGGTTGGAACGAGTTTTGGAGGCGAGAATATGGATAAAATGAGAATTATCGGCGGGCATCCTCTTCGGGGAACAGTGAGAGTCAGTGGGGCCAAGAATGCAGCGTTGCCGATTTTGATCGCTTCGCTGCTGACAGATGAAGCGTGCATCCTGGAGAGTGTTCCGAATCTTCAGGACATTCGAACGACCTTCAAGCTGTTGCAGTTTATGGGTGTACACATTGATTCGCGCATGGATCAAAACGAAGTGACCGTAAACGCCAAAGGCGTGAATCGTTTTGAGGCGCCCTATGATTTGGTGCGGACGATGCGGGCCTCGGTCGTTGTTTTAGGTCCTTTGCTTGCGAGGTTTGGAGAAGCGAAGGTCAGTTTGCCGGGCGGTTGTGCCATTGGAGCGCGGCCCATTAACTATCATCTCGCGGGTCTTGAGAAGATGGGGGCGAGGATAAAATTGGACGGCGGCTATGTGCGTGCGACCGCGAGCAAGCTGAGGGGGGCTCGCATTGCTCTTGAGTTTCCAAGTGTCGGAGCCACGCAGAATTTAATGATGGCTGCGACCTTGGCGGAGGGTGAGACGATTCTCGAAAACTGCGCAAAAGAGCCGGAAAATGTGGATTTAGCTCGTGTCCTTAGGGCGATGGGAGCACAGATTGAAGGAGAGGGAACTGAGGTCATTCGGATTCAGGGCAAGGCGAAGCTTCGCGGTTGTCGCTATCAGGTGATGGGAGATCGAATTGAGGCCGGGACTTATTTGTCGGCTGCGCTTGCGACGCAGGGGCAGGTGCGTGTGGAGGGAATTTCCTCTGAGGTTCTGGAGTCGGTCCTTGTGCGCCTCGAAGAGACTGGCGCTACGATTCAGCGAGACCCCCAATTTATTGAATTGGTTTCCAAGGGGCGGCCCAAAGCGACGAATATTACGACGTTGCCCTATCCGGGGTTTCCTACAGATATGCAGGCTCAGTTTATGGCCGTCATGGCGGTTGCCGAAGGTTCCTCGGTGATCACGGAGACGATTTTTGAGAATCGGTTTATGCATGTGCCGGAGCTTCAACGGTTAGGCGCGAACATCACGATCAGGGGCAATGCAGCAGTGATACAGGGGCAGGCGAGTCTCAAGGGCGCACCGCTGATGGCCACTGATCTTCGGGCAAGTGCGAGTCTCTTGATTGGGGGATTGGTGGCCGAGGGTGAGACGATTGTGAATCGTATTTACCACTTGGACCGGGGGTATGAAGGGATTGAAGCGAAATTGTCAAAGTTGGGCGCAGAGATTGAGCGCATAAAATAGAGGACTTCAAAAATGGCATCTGATTGTATTTTTTGTAAAATTATTGGCAATGAAATTCCAGCTGAGCGCATCTATGAAGATGAAAATTGTATTTGCATCCGGGATCTTCATCCTCAGGCAAAAACGCATTTGCTTGTGATCCCTAAGATACATGTGGCTTCCCTTGAGCAGGCCTTTCCTGAAGAAGGGGGAGGTCGGGCGGAGCTTTTGGGGAAATTGATGAAAGCGGTTACGACGGTCGCACGCAAACAAGCGCTACTGCCGGGCGGATTTAGAACGGTCATTAACACGAATCACGATGGCGGTCAGAGTGTCTATCATCTGCATCTGCATGTTCTTGGGGGTGAGGTTTTGCGCGGCTGGTTTGCTTAGCCGCTACTTGATTTCGTCATCGAGCATCGCGCCTTTTTTTGACTTTCGAGCGCCTGTTTGGCTACGGTTTGATTTTTGATAGGTTCGGGTCCCAAACCACTTCAGTACTCCGCCACCGTTTTGGGGGTCTTTGAAAGAGTTTAATAACTGCACAAAAGCATGGGCGACGCTCGGGCCGCCGGGCTCGTTTGCAGGGGCAGATGGGACTTGTTGTTTCGCGGCGAGTTCGCCATGCAGGGGCTCCTCCCCACTTGTCTGGGTGGTCTGGGCATCGAGAGCCGCTTTTGCGGCTTCGTTGATCGGGATCACGGGAGCACGTTTAGGACTTTCCGAGTGCTCGGGGTCTTCACTCCGCGCCTGCGAGTCCCTATTTCGTTCTTGATCTCTTTCTTGAGCGGTGCTTCGATCGGGAGAAGTCAATGGAGCAATAAATTTTACGAGCGCGGAGCTAATCTTAGGGAGCATGAACAACGCCGCCTTCCTGCCGAGGAAAATAAGTAATGTCTCAACCTTAGGTCATACTCGAGCGCCCATCGAGCCTGGCCTAAGGTTGAGAACTGGATGTGGCCATACATCTTTCGTATCGGTTGAATTGATAAAAACTTGAGGGGTTTTTTTATGATATTTTTATTCCTTTAATATCAAGGGTCAATATGTTCTCCTTCGAACACCCATGATTGAACTTCGTAGGCTCGATAAATCTGAAGATTTGGCACTTTTTCGCAAAGGCGAAGGCTCACGGCTCTATCATATCCAGTTGAACCCTTTTTTTGCACATGCCTACCTTCTCCCTATGATGGCTTTTCAAGATGGGAAGCTCATGGGGCGATTTGCCGCATTCACTGACGAAGACTACTTTAGACGCAATAAGGTCAATCCTGTTTTCTGGGCTGACATCGACGGGGCGCTTGATCGTTATCCCGAAATTCTCAAACCCTTGATGGATGACCTTATTAGGTGGGCGAGACTTCGGGGGGCTCAAGTTATAAGAGGACCTGTTACGGTAGGTTTTCAGCAAGGCCCTGGACTCTCGGTTGAGAGCGGGAAAGCTGATGAAGGTTGTGCGAAGCTGAACCTGACCAAGAAAAAAGATTTTTTCACGTACACCATCGACCTTATATCCCGTCAGAGCACAGAGTTTGTCTTGGGACAGACAACCCGTTTTCGTGAAGAGACAGGTGTCCAGGTTCGTGCTTTTGGTTTTTCAACGCTTGGCCAAGAAGCGGAAAAAATGAGTGAAGTCTACGCCGAGCTTCATCGAGGCGACACCAGTTTGAAGTTTTTTGATTCTCGCTCCCTTGAGTTTGAGCTTTCAGAGCTGAAGAAACGAATTAATCCTGAACTTTGCCTCATCGCCGAGGTCAGAGGTGAAATTGCAGGATGTATTCTTGCTCTTTCGCAAGGGGCTTCGGGATTGATTCCTCAGTGGTTAGGTGGCGGAGCGAAAGCGGATTCTGCCGAAATCGTTTTTTGGGGGACACGCCGGGTTTTCAGGGATATGGGGATGCTCCCTTTTCTTTTTATGGAACTTTTTGAGCGCGGTTTTCGCAAAGGCCTTAAGCAAATGCAGATTTCCTCTGTTCGTGAGGATGATGTTGAGCTTCGCGAAATCTTAAGGCAGGCCGGGGCTGTTCCTAAAACAAGTGCACGCGTGTTTGATTTGAACTTGAGTTAATCAGGTATCCAGCGCAAGATAACTTTAATGAGAATTCTTGGGATTGATCCAGGCTCCCGATTGACCGGTTACGGATGCGTAGATTGGGATGGGCAGAAGTTCGCGCATGTCGATCACGGAGTTCTAAAAATTGCAAAGACCAGTGGCAAAGCTGAAGTCCCGCTGGAACAACGCCTGCTACTCATATACCAGGGGCTGGGCGATTTGATTCAGCGACTGCAGCCGCAGGTTCTCGTGGTTGAAAAAGTTTTTTTCGCTAAGAACGCCGTTTCCTCTTTGAAGTTGGGTCAGGCGCGAGGCGCTGCGGTACTGACGGGGATGATTCATGGGCTCGAGTTTCAAGAGTACGCACCGACCGAAGTGAAGCGTGCAGTCTCGGGATATGGTCAAGCCGAAAAAGAGCAGATCGCAAAAATAATTCAGATTATTCTCAATCAAAAAGAGTTTAATAATTACGATGCATCGGACGCCTTGGCGCTGGCGATCTGCCACGCATTGGTCGGAACGCGCAATGCGAGCTTGCACCCGGAGCAATCTCGTTCTAGGAAAAAGAAGATGACTCTTGCTGAATCTTTGGGGCTCGCATGATCGGATATCTAAAGGGTTTCGTAATTGAAAACGCCGACGGCAAACTTCTCGTTGGCATTGGTTCGTCCGGATCCGATTCATCTATTGGTTACGCTGTAACGGTTCCCAATAACTCGGAGTATGTGGGCGTTTTGGCAGGCCATCGGATCGAGCTTTTTGTTCACACCCATGTTCGTGAAGATGCTCTGGATCTGTACGGGTTTCGCACCAAGGGTGAAAAGGAGCTGTTTCTCTCGCTCCTCAGTGTGACCGGGATTGGTCCTAAGGGTGCGCTCGGAGTGATGACAAAGGTTTCTGCCGATGAGCTGGTGAGCGCGATTATGGGCGGTGATGTGGATCGCTTGGTTAAGGTGCCGGGGATTGGGAAAAAGACGGCCGAGCGCGTGGTTTTGGAGTTAGGGGATTCATTTCGCAAGAAAATGGGAGCCGGACTCTTAAATGGTGCCGCTTCTCAGGCGCGGCTTGGATCCGGGGCGGGGGCCACGGCGAATTCGGATGCACTTTCTGGATTAAGAGCCGAGTTGCAAGATGCCAAGCAGGCTTTGTTGGCTTTGGGCTATCGAGAGATTGAGATTTCATCGGTTTTGGGAAGAATTTCGGCAGAAGGCTCAAATACGACATTGCCGAAACAAGCAGAAGATTGGATTCGGTTGGCCCTTCGCCAGCTATAAGGAATATTGGGAATGAATGACGAAACCGGAGTAGTAGCCGGAGCAATAGCCGGAACAATAGATAGAGGCGTGATTTCCAAGGAGGCTGCGAGCGGAGAGCACGTGGCTGAGCGGAGTCTTAGGCCTTCGGCACTTTCAGAATACATTGGCCAAACAAAGGTGAAGGATAATCTCTGTCTTTTTATTGAGGCCGCACGTCAGCGTGGTGATGCGCTTGATCATGTTTTGCTTGCGGGGCCTCCCGGTTTAGGAAAGACGACGCTCGCACATATAATCGCCCAAGAAATGGGCTCCCAGCTCCATACGGTGAGTGGTCCGAACGTTGAAAGAAAAGGGGATCTCGCTGCCGTTTTGACGAATCTTCAGCCTCACGATGTTTTGTTCATTGATGAGATACATCGTCTTCAGAAAACCATCGAAGAAGTCTTGTATGGCGCGATGGAAGATTTCAGGCTTGATTTAATTATTGGTCAGGGGCCCGCTGCGCGAACGATCAAGATTGATTTGCCTAGATTTACGTTGGTCGGAGCGACCACTCGAACGGGGTTGCTTTCGACACCCTTAAGGGATCGTTTCGGAATTCCACTGCGGCTTGATTTTTATCCGGTTGAAGAATTGGAGCAAATCGTGAAGCGCTCTTCTGAAGTTTTGGGTGTCCCGATGGATGCCAGCGGCGCAAACGAGATTGCGCGCAGGTCGCGTGGGACGCCTCGGATCGCGAATCGTCTTCTGAGGCGGGTGCGAGATTTCGCGCAGGTTTCCGGCGGTGTTGGCGCAGGAATTAGTCGTGAGCAGGCACGCGAAGCACTCGTGCTCCTTGAAGTCGATCAACGGGGTCTGGATATGATGGATCGCAAACTTTTGCGTTCGTTGATTGAGAAATTTGATGGGGGCCCTGTGGGAGTTGAAACCTTGTGCGCGGCACTGGGTGAGGAGCGCGACACTCTTGAGGATGTTTATGAGCCATACCTTATACAAGAGGGTTTCTTGCAGCGGACCCCTCGTGGGCGGGTTGCTACTCGCTTAGCTTACGAGCACTTGGGGCTGCCTTGGGATCATGCTCGCGATCACGCGCGAGAGCAGGGAGCACAGCTCGAGTGTCTCAAAAATCCCACAGATTCTCTCCGATCCCTTGTGTGATAAAGAACACAGCAGGCTCCGGGGGAGAGATTTCGGTGTTTTTTCAATCACCACTTGACTCAACGCATATACTTTGTTAGTCGTCGAAATCGTTAAATAAAACAGGTTTAGAGTCTTAGGTTAGTGATTTCTTTTAATATTTCATAGGTTGGGCACGGGGCTTGCTCATGTATGTAGGCGTCAAGGAGAGTAAATGAATCTTCAGCGAACCATCAAGTCTCCGGTTACGATCAAAGGCATCGGCGTCCATTCGGGAAAAGCCGTACAAATGAAGTTAAAGCCTGCGCGTCCTAACCATGGGATCGTTTTTGTTCGTACGGACGTGAAGGGTTCTCCTAGGATTCCGGCTCATTTTCTCAATGTCATGAACACTCAGCTTGCGACCTCTATTGGCTGCACCCGCGCTTCCGTGAGTACGGTGGAGCACCTGATGGCGGCGTTGGCCGGCGCTGGGGTGGATAACGTAGTGATCGAAATCAACGGTCCGGAGTGCCCCATTCTTGACGGGAGCGCGGCTCCTTTTTATCAGCAAATTTTAGCAGTGGGGACCGAAGCGCAGCTCCGTCCTCGTACTGTGATTGCGCTTCGTCGCAAGGTTGAAGTTAAGGTGAATGAAAAGTGGGCGGTTGCCGAGCCTTCTTCAAAACTTGAGATTCACGCCTCCATCGACTGGGATCACCCGTCAATTGGGTATCAAGAATATTCGTATGTTGATGGGGTTACCGCTTTTTCAGAATTAGCTTCTGCACGCACCTTTGGTTTCTTGCGTGAAGTCGAAGCCCTTAAACAGATGGGCTTTGCTCGGGGTGGTTCCCTGGCCAACGCGGTAGTGCTAGATGACAGCGGAGTATTGAACCCCGCTGGTCTTCGTTATCCTGATGAATTTGTTCGTCACAAGGTTCTGGACGCCGTAGGAGATTTCAAACTTGCGGGTGTGGGCTTGCAGGCTTTTGTGAGACTCCATCGCGCTGGGCATGATCTTCATAGTCAGCTGATGTTAACGATTTTCAAAGATCCCAATAATTTTGAGATCGTCAGCGGCATGGATCGCGAGGAGCGAGAACCTGCTCATGCGCGTGCGGCGCTTGCCCGTGGTTTTGCGGCGGCGTTTTAGTACCTGTTGACCGATCTTCGCTTCTCTGTTTAGCTTAAATCATGGCGTTTGCCTTGCGAGGCTTCTTTTTATTCGTTTTTCTAATGGGGGCCACTTCTTGTGGAACCAAAGGACCGATTGAGAATCGGAAAGTGACGATTCCGGCGGCTTCGTTTACCTGTTCTACCGCGGATGCGTGCGCGAATATTCCTGAGACCGGGCGGATGGCCGTCGTTTATTT
This sequence comes from Bdellovibrionota bacterium FG-2, assembly GCA_051382305.1. Taxonomy (GTDB): domain Bacteria; phylum Bdellovibrionota; class UBA1018; order UBA1018; family UBA1018; genus CAIRTR01. The sequence goes on along the minus strand of JBBCAV010000138.1, from coordinate 8,846 downwards.
TACCACTTCGGAGTGTACGCTGGCCAATATGAATGCGGGAAAATATGCGGCGCAGGGTTTGACGGTGATTGCTCCAGCAGATTGTGCGGCGGTGGAGACTTGCACCGACACGGTTTCGACTTGGTATGATAATGCGGAGGAGGCGGTAGCAATCACGACAATGCCTTTGGGGTATTATTCGCTATGTGTTTTTGTGGACGGCAATGATTCTGAAGAGATCAGTGACACCGAGGCCACGCGGGACTATCTCGGGGAGAAAACGAGAGTTCTCATCAATGATTTATCCGCGACGATTATATTTTTGAATGAGTTTAATACGCTGCTAAAATAGGGTCTTTGTTAATGCGTAATGTTCAATGGCTGGTAGCCGGTAGTGGTAGTGGCTGGTTGGGTAGCGATTGTTCTAGCAGCGTTTGCAGCGGCAACCTTAGCGCTATCTGCTTCAGCTGTCCCTGCGGCGTATCCCGCAGTATAAGCCGCCGTAAATCCAGCCGCGACTGCGGCAGCACGTGATGCGGTGATTACGGGAGGAACATATTCTACGGTATAGGTAGCGGCAAGTAACGCGTCGGCGTGTCCTCTAGCTTGCGCTGTTAAGTAAGTCATAGTTGTAGCCGCGGTCTGAGCAGCCTGCATAGCGGGTAAGGTCGCTCCGCCTGCAGCTGGCGGTGCAGTATGTGCTAGGGGCGCGGGAGCAGCGATATGTCCTTGTGCAGCGGGAGCTAGAGCAGGAGCTGTGGCCGTCGTATCAATTGCGGACTCATTAAGCATGCCGTCGCTAGTAGTCTCCTCGGAAGTGTTCCTCTGATACCCTGTATCTGAATAACTCGTGCCACTCTCCGATCCGCCTGTTTGACCGCTTGTGCTCCCTCCGAGGGAAAGTGGCACATACTGAGGCGCGCCAGAACTAGATCCGGAGTCAGATCCAGAGCCGCCGTATGAAGGTGTGCCACTTTGCGCGGCTTGCGCGTTCTTGTTGGCAACAGCTTCTTTCGAGATTCCCTTGGTCGTTTGCACCTTCAAATGTTCTTGTTTGAGTGCAGCATTGAGTTTCAGTGGACCTGCAAAAGCGTGTTGCGATGGAACCGTGATCGCGACCATCAAGAATAAGATAAGCATAAGAACCCCCCCTGTGATAAAACACGCCGATTAATTGTTGACTTTATTAGTATACTATAACTTATAACCAATAGGCAAGGCCGAGGGAGGTTTTCATAAAAGTCGTAGGAATTCGTCCTGTTTGCAGGGAGTTAGCGCCATCCGCATTGAGAGTTCCAAAATAATAAGCGTGTGAAAAATCGATGACAAAGGGGCTGTTAGGACCGAGCTGATACTGCACGCGAGCTTCGATGTTTACCAGTCTTGGCGTGAACGTGAGCGCGTTTACAGTGTCGACAAAACTCCCCAGTCCTAGTCCCACGCGCAGACTTTGTGAAAACATGGGCAGTGAGTCCCGAAAAAGTCGAGCTGAGATGGCGACGCCGGGTTCGTACATAAGAAAGTTCCACGAATCTTCTGCCGTCCTCGGACGGTTGAGTTCGGAGTCTACATCCACTGCTCCCGCGTATTTTGGGGCGTTGGCCAGTTCAGCAGGGTCGGGTTTGACAAAAATCGAACCAAAGGGTGTCTTGCCTTTGGAAATGCGCAGGTCAAACGAAGTGAATTGGAATTCGTAACCCAGCGTAAAAGCCCCCCCGCCGAGTTTTCCAACTTGCGGACCGGTGAATCCAGAAAGTCCCAAAAACAAATGCCGATGTGTAGAAACTTGGGAGGGCGTCATCAAGACCGCGGCACGCACATAGGGCGGCAAAACAGCATGGGAGTATAAAGTAGGCAGAAAAAATAACAGAAGAAAAATTAGAAATTTCATCAGTAAAGATCTCCTGGGAGCTTATCGAGCCCTACAAACTCAGCAAGGGCAAGCTTTGCGGTGAGGTGGGCGAGATAGAGGTCTTTCAATTTGAATTCCGTATCCACGACTTGATTAATAGCATCTCGTCGCTCTAAGCGGCTCACCGCACCGGTGTTCATCTGGGCAATGAGGCTATCTAAAAGAGTTGCGGAGTTTTCGTAGCTTTCTTTGAGGTTTATGATGTTTTTTTGCTGCTGTTTGATAGCAGACAGACCCGATTTGAGATCGATTTGGTCTGCCAGAATCCTTTGACTAAAATTTGTTTCCGCAATCGTGCGGTCGATTACGCGCTCGCGAAGGCTGCGGCTTTTGAAAAAACCATCAGGACCAAAAATAGGGATAGAAAGGGAAATAGAAGCGCCGACTTCGATGCGCCCATCTTTGTCAGTAGTGATGGGGGTGTGGGTGGGCCCGTAGTAACCTTGCGCGTAAGCGATATTGAAACCATTAAAGGTGACAGTAGGGAGGGGGAGTCGATCCTTTTCCGCGGACTCAACCCCAATTTCGGCCTGGCGGATCGAAGCCTTGAGCGCCCGAAAGTTTGGGGCTTGGGCATAATAGAGTTTTAAAATTTGTTCTTCATTGATGGCAATCGGCAGAAACTGAAGCTCGGTGGTAAGCCGGTATTGTTTGTCGACCGTGTCGTTGAGGAGTTTGTTGAGATTGGACATTTCATTCATGACTGACTTTTCAGCGTCGTTGACTAGGTTTTTGGCATTAAGTAGATCAACATTCGCGGAGGAAACATCGCGTTCGGTCGCTTTTTTTGCAGCAAGGGTCGCCTTAACGAGGTCTGAGATGGCCTGCGAAATCATGAGCGACCTTTTTGCCGCCTCGAACTTCTCCTGCTCCATTTTAAGTTTGAAGTAGGTTTTTTTTGTTTCATTACGTTTCACTCGGAGGTTTTGCGCATAATCGAGTCGGTCTTGGTCCCACTGAATGCGGGCATTTTCGTAATTGAGTTGGTCTCTGAAGGAGTTGAAAAGGGTATAGCTCGCCAGGGAGATCCCAATGCTTGAGGCGGGATATCCGTGATTATAGGAGGTTTCTCCCGTGAGATCGGCGTTTGTGTTTTTCAGGTGGGTAAGGGTCTTTGCAGAATTCGTGGAAGCACTTAAGCTCACGGTGGGCATAAACATCTGGTCCCAGGCCCTATCGTACGCGATTTCTTTCTTTTCAAATTCGAGTTTGAGTTGGTGAAGTTGCGCGACGGCGCGTTCAAGGGCTTTTTCTAGAGGGAGAGCCTCAGGGGCTACGGGCCTTGGAGGCGCGGGCGCAGCATGAGACGAGGGGAGTGTGGCATTGCCGATTATGAAGACAAAACCGAGGCCTATAGCTCTGACAAGAATTCGCTTGATCGAAGGGGTGGTTTTCATCTCTAATAGATCTCAGAGGTGTGAGAATTTGTTTTCGATACGCTGTCGAGCATTGTTCCGAGGGCCCCTTGTTTCTATTAGTATTGCCGTGTTTTGGGCAATCTGTCAAAATTCTGTCGTCTACGCATGCGAAAATTGTGATCAGTGCTGTGGGATCGTAAAAAAGAACCTCGGCCTTAAAGTTCTTACCGAGGACGTTTTGAAGAAAAACCAATATTTTCTCGCTAAACTCGACAAAAGCGAAGCTTCAAAACGAATCAAAGTAAATTCAAACATTCTTGTCTCACAGATTCAAATTGAAACGCTGCAGCAAGTTGTGGCTACAGCTCAGGATGGAATAAAAGCGAAGGGGTGCACCGCATGCGAACCACAGATAAAAAATTAGGGGGAAGAAGTCAAAGGCGACTTTTGAACATCCTCATCAACCCCGCATATCAGCTGAAATATGTTTTCTGGATTAGCACAACGGGGCTTGCGCTGATTTTTGTAAATGCTGCCGTTTTCTATTTCTACGTCCGCGAGAACTACGCGATCTTAGTCGATATGAGTCCTATGACTGCTGAGGCAAAGGCGCTCTTGTATCGGGAGCTTCATGAAATTCTCCTGAAGCTCGGGGCCGGTTCGTTTATATTTTTACTCGCGGTGGTGGGTATGGGCATAATTCTCTCTCATCGGACTGCGGGTCCGATGTTTCATTTTAAACGAATCTTTAGTTCCATCGAGCAAGGCGACATGAGTGCGCGGGTCCGTCTGCGACCTAAAGACGACTTCCAGGACGTTGCCCAGAAATTCAATGCAATGATGGATGCACTCGCAAAGCGAATTCGTTAGAGTTCTGAGAACTTTGAAATAATTCGGCTGATCAGGCCGAATTGGAGCGCTTCTTCGACATCCAGCCAATTGTCGCGATCCGTTGCTTTCACGATCTCTTCGAGGGGGCGTCCCGTTTCCTTGGCGTAGAGTTGATTGATTTTGAGCTTCGTTTTTACGATATCTTTTGCGTGAATTGCGAGATCGGAGGCCTGGCCTTGTAACGTACCTGATACCAGGGGCTGGTGAATGAGAAACTTGCTATTGGGAAAAGCGAGGCGGTTTTTTTTTTTTGCACATAGCGCGATCAGCGAGCCCATGCTTGCCGCAAGTCCGATAACCACGGTCTTGACTTCGGCATTGATGAACCGAGCCGTATCATAAATGGAAAACCCTGAGTTGATCTCGCCGCCGGGACTGTTGATCAAAAGATAGATGGGCTTCTTTGAGTCTAGATTGTCCAAAGCGAGCAAAGCTTTGTTAACTTCTTTTGCCAGTTTAGAATGAACCTCGCCGGACATCATGATCATTCGGCGGTCTAAAAGGGCTTGATCCATCGGAGTGAAGAAATGGTTTTCCATAAAGGTTAGAGTAACTTCCCTAGAAAAAAATGCCAGTGTAAATTTAGCGTAAATTACGTAAATTAAATGACGCCCGCTTTCAGCGTTCGGGCCGCGTTATGTGTTAGACTGATAGCAGGGAGACTCTGAGTGTTCATGGATTTTGCCATTTTTCTAATTGTTTTGTTAGGAGTTCAAGGTCGTGTTGCATATTCGGCTCCGGGCGACGCGTCTAAGAACGCGCCTGCGGGCGCGCCTGCGGGCGCGCCCGTTTGCCAGTCGAGTGAGCGCCCGGTTTCGACCGAAGGGCTAAAAAAGAAGATCTACGAAGAGTATTTGTCTCAAAACCCAGCCATTGTGCAGGCTATTGAGATTGGCTCGTGGAGTGCGCTCGAACGAGAGCAGTTTTGGGCTTTGATTGATAATCTTGAGCGCACGGAGGGCCGTCTTCCGGCAATCCCCCCTCGACCTGATTTGCAGAATAATCGAGAAGAAGCGTGGCACCGGACTCTGTTTTTGCGTAAGACGGCCTTTTCCATGTGGCTTGAGCTGCGAGGGAAACTTCCCTGGAGTTTGAGGGACTATTCGGCGAAGGATTTGCCTAAACTTCTTTCTTATAAGAATACCGTACAAACGGCGAGCTTGGATTATTTGCATTATATTGAAGAACCCGACTCCGCATTTGGCGCACAAAAGTTTCTGGGGAAAACTCAAGCTGAGACGGTTAGAAAAACCGCGACTTGGGTGGGGACCTCAGTTGATCACCGAGTTGTTGATTCTGAAAAAAGTAAGCCCCCAGCTTTTGTTTACAAAACGCCCACGCCGGAGAACTATTTGGAGTTTCTGAAGGGGGGGCGAATCGGAAACTGCCATATTGTTGGCGATTTTATGTGCGTTTCAGCGCAGGTGCTCAATATCCCGTGTGAAACAAGATTTGTGAGTGCCGTGCGCCCACAGGTTGGGCCCACTTCTCCTGACGTCCTAAAAAGGCGCTGGGATAACCATCGCTATATTGATTTTCCGAGTGAGAAGTTGCTGATTGCTCATGGCGATAATCCTTATGCCGAAAAGCGGGGCTCTGTCGTTTTTGTCCGCCCTCAACAGCGGCAAGAATTTTTTTCAGGTTTGGAGTCAGGTGGAGAAGAAGGGCTTCGCCGGGCGGAGGCCGTTGCTGATCAGGTACAGGTGTTTCAATGGTTCACCGGATATCTAATTCCGGATAAAAAATCTGAAGCAGAAATTTTGAAGTTGCTTGGGGACGTGCCTCCTGAAAGTTTTCGAGATCTAGCAGAAAAAGATCTCAAGTCCCTCAATGTCTGGGGTGTTTCGCCGCGGGTGCTTGATGAATTAAGAAGGCGGATTAGTCTCGCTCGACGATAAACTCAGGAGAGACGTACTTGAGCAGGTCGGCGCCGAACTGCTCTTTAAATTTGCAAACACCCGCGTAGGCATGTGAAGGGTCCACATTCTCGACATAGCCATTGAGATCGTAAGTGGTGCATCCGAGGCGGATACATTCGCAAATCGCCTTCCAGTGAGCGGCAGAAGCAGGGCTAAGAGACGAGGGCATTGACGAGGGTTTTAAATCGTAGCCAAAAAGATAATGCGCATGACCCCTGAAAACGGCTATCAAGAGAGATGCGCAGGCTTCTTGCCATGGGCCTGAGGGCCAGAGCGCCTGGGAAAGCCAAAAGGTCGTGTTCGGAGACTGTAGCGACTCTGTTGTTTGCAATAATCCCTTGAACCACGGCAGCTCGGGAACATAAAATCCATGTTCCTGACCAAAGCTACGCATCCGCGGCACGAAACTATCGAGCTTATCTTGGTTCATCGGAACAAAGCGAAGCTCGGGTTGCGTTTCAAGAGTTTTTCGAAGCGTACGCTGAAGTCTCGGGGTAAAACGTTTTTTCGTTTTGAGTTCGGAGCCTAAACTCAGCAGGAGAGTTGCGGCTTGATGGGTCTGCACGCACTCGATGGGGACATTTACAATCGTTTCGGAAAAACGTTCCACCCGCCATCGCGGGCGCATTTGCACATTACCAAAGCGGGAGTGAAGCTTCGAACAAGCCAAAGAGAACATGCCGATTTGAGCAGGAAGCTCCTCTTTTGAGGACCAATCAAGGAGAGGGCCGTTGGTGCATTCAAAGCAAATGGAATCATTTTCTCCGGGCGACGCAAAGAGGGTGCCTCCCACGTATCGATCGGCATCAAAGACAATGAAGCTGGCACCTCCACTTGAATCAATGGCGCGGCACCACTCCGGGGTCTGCGCAAGCGGAACGTCTTCGCCAAGTCCCGCGCGGTGCTCCAGAACACCCGACCAGCTGGCAAGTTCAGAAGGACTCAAGCGTGAGAAAGGTTTGGCGACCCACATGGTTAGAAGATTTTGTGATAAACGAGAAACAACTCGTCTCCGATTTTTTTCACTCGCTGCAGCGTTAGCTTGAGGCTAGCGAAGGGACTGAACCCCGTTCCGTCAACAAGAGTCGGCGCCTCGGTTCCGCCGAGAATTCGAGGAGTTAGGGTGACGTGGAATTCATCGATGAGATTGTCTTTTACAAAAAACCACATCACTTCTCCGCCGCCCTCCACGAGAAGGTCTTGAACTCCACGCTTGGAAAGTTCGCGAATCACTTGTGTCGCATTTTTGACAGTGATGACTTCGCAGGTTTTACGAAAAAGATGTAATTGGGCTTTGGGCACGGCTGAGGTGACGAAAAGAATTCGCCGAACCTCGGAATCACCAAAAAACGGCCACCGAGGTGAAATTCCCTCTAGACTTCGGCTAAGGATTGCGTTGATCGGCTGCTGTTTCGCGGAAGTGATTCGACAGGTTCTCTTATAAGATCGCAACGTCGAGGCGCCGAAAATGATCGCGTCACTTTTTTTCCGGAGGACCTGCATCTGCTTGCGATCAGTCGGAGTTCCTAAGGGGAAATGCACGCGACCTGCCGTTGCGATTTTCCCATCAAGGCTTGTCGCAAGATTTGAGAAGACAAACATACGCTATGTTGTTCCCTTAAAACCCTGCGCAATGAAGAAAATTTCTTTGCTCTCTTTGCGGGTGCTTTTGGGGCGTAGAACTTCGACTTTTTCAAAATGCACCCGCACCTGTTTCCTAAAACCCTCAAATTCGTCGCTATGAAAAAGTTTGCAAACAAAGCTCCCACTCGGTTTCAGAAACCTGACGGCCATGGAGAGTGCCATTTCGCAAAGCTCCGCGGACCGCGCCTGATCAGTGATTCGAATCCCTGTCGTATTAGGCGCCATATCCGAGAGGACACAATCAAAGGGGGGGGGCACTCCCTCTCTCTCGAGAATAAGAAGCAAATCGGCGCGAAGCATATCAGCCTGAACAAAAACTGCATTCGGGAGCGTGATCTTTATTTTTTGCAGATCCAGTCCAATCACTCGACCCTTCTGTCCCACGACCTTTGAAGCATATTGCGACCAGGACCCGGGCGCGGCTCCCAGGTCCAAAACCTTGAATCCCGGCTTGAGAATGTGAAAGCGAGTGTCGATTTCCTGCAGCTTGAAAATGGAGCGCGCCGCATAGTTCTCGGCTTTTGCTTTCTTGAAGAAATAGTCTTTTTGATTATAGCCCATAGACTTCCTGATAATTAAGGACGGGTTCTACGCAACAGTCGGCCCCATCAAAAAGAGGCGCCCAGTGCTCCCAATCGTGTTCTTCAAAGACCGCTTGAACTTGAGAAATCGTCTGCTGACCTTTTTCACCGTTTGCGAAACCGGCATCCAATACCTCGGGCACCTTTAGGATTGAACAAACTTTTTCCCAGAATTTATGCTCTATGGCGCCCACGGCTATGCGGCGCCCGTCTTTTGAGTGATAGATTCGATAACAGGGGAAACGGCCAGAAAAAAGGGTGCTTTCGGGCTTGGGCGGAGTTCCTGACATGCGAAATTCTTCGATGAGGCCCCCTTGCACATCTTTGAGGGTCTCAGACATGCTCACCACCGTGCGAGTGCCCGCGGTCGCGCCACGAGCGACGCCTGCGATTGCCGAGGCGAGAGAGAGGGCCGCCTGATAGGCCGCAAAGAGATCAGCAAGAGGCAAAGCGGGCATTTCGTTAAAAAGGGAAGCGCAGCCCGTGACTGCCGAGAAGTTGAGGTCATGTCCCGCGCGATCGGCCCAGGGCCCGTCTTCCGGATACCCGACAATGCTTGCGA
>JBBCAV010000137.1:0-11491 GCA_051382305.1 Bdellovibrionota bacterium FG-2 | reverse complement strand
ACCTAATTTTGAGCAGATTGTGAATTATACGGACGAGGGAACCTTGTTCTTGGATAAAGAGCTTATTGGCTTGCTGAGCGCCCAGGAATTTGCGGCGCTTGAACTGCACGAAGCAATCTACAAGGCGCTTCGGATTCGGCAAGATGAGCCGGATTCATTTAATACGCGAAAAATCGTGGCTTATGCCTTCTCAAGGGCGACAGATGAGCAGTTGATGGGGGTTTTGAAGGAGAGTCTGAGAGAGGTTTACGTTCCGGCGGAGCTTGAAAAAATGCTTAAAACCTCGCTTAAGATGTGTGCTTTTGACTCCGATATCGCAAAAGCTCAGGCCATTATTGAGGCGCGGTTCACTGTTTACGGTGAACCCGTGCGATTGCACCCGAGCGGAGCACTTTTTGTAGATCTGCTACATTTTAGTCAGAAATCTGCAGCCGGAGTGAAAATTGCTAATCTGTTGTTAGATGCGGCTGAAAAGGGGTTCGATGTGAATGAATTCTATAATACCCCCTATTATCATGCGCCCCCAATCATCGCGGCAGTTGAAACGGGCTCGCCAGCTCTGGTGCGGCGATTGATTCATTCGTTTCCCGAGCTCAACGTTAATCAAGAAGGTCAGTTTCGCGAAACAGCTTTTAGTCTTGCTCTGGGATCAATGGATATCGAAATGATTCGTGCGGTGATGGAAAGCCCAAGTGCCGATATTAATTACTCGCGATACGGTTCGGCGTTAGCAGTAGTGATGACGGATTTGAAAGAGGGCTCGCTGGAAATTGCGCAACTCCTCCTCTCCGATCCTCGCTTGGACCCAAATAAAAGGGGAGGGATGTTTGATAGTCCTTTGGCCGCTACTTTGAATAACGGGGTTGAGGAGAAAATTGTCTCCGCAATCCTCCTACTTTTTTCGAATCCTCGATTCAATGTTTTTGCAGGAGGCCAATACTCCCATGTTCGACGCTTGGCGGAGGCTTCCCATATGAGCCGCGTGGTTGCGCTTTTGGATGCAATCGCCCTTGATCCGAAACAAATCAAAAATGCGGATGCGATGACCCCTGTTTTTACAAAGCTAGAATGTACGGCTCAGGTGGCGGGTGAAGTTTTGGAGTTTTCGTTTGCCGGTAACGAATTGAACGTAGTGTCAACGGCGCCCGGAAGAAAATCTCTGCATGTTTTCAAGTCGCTCGAGTTTAGCCGGTACGCCCAACGACTCGATTTGGACTTCGTATTCAGTTTTGCGGCCGCCGAAAGTCCAGAACTTCTTTTAAATACAAAGTCGTTTCACTTGAGACCCAGAAAGTTTCTTGGAGTGATCCCTATGCATCGGATGAAGGCGGTCTTGACTGGCGGCCAAGTTTCGGGCTTCAAATTCATAAAGGCGCCTTATGCAATTCAACACGCCGCTTCGATGGGGACTGATTCTAAGGAGAAGGACGCGAAATTTGATTATACTTTGAGCTGTGCGTTGGAGTGAGGGGGGGGGATCTCAAGAAGCCTTCTCTGCCTTTTCCACTATGATCCGTGTTCGTAAACCAAAGGGTTTTAGAAACGCGTCAAGGGTTCCCCGTTTTAGGTTGCGTTGCGCGCACAGAAAATCGTTCACGTTCTGCTTGCGCATCTGGGCGCGGTCGCAGAATTCTTTCACCCCCATCTGACGAATGGTTGTGCGCAGCGCCTCTTCGAGAGATAGGCCGTCGTCGCCTTCTATGAGATCTAAGATGTACTTTTGGGCGAACACAATATCTTCTAGTTGTTTGCTCAGGTAAGCATCGAATGAACTACTTCTTTTCATATGTTCTCCAATAGTGCTTGGCCTTCTGAATGTCGAGGAACTGCGTGCGTTTGTCGCCCCCGACTAGGAGCAAAATCAGGACGTTTTCGACCTCGGCAAAATACACCCTGAATCCCGGTCCATAGTCGACTTTGATTTCGAAGACACCTCCTCCGAGAGCGCGAAGGTTCCTGGTTGCGCCGCCCGCTGCGAAACGTGTAATATATGCCAAGATCTTCCGTCGGGATGATTTTTCGAGTGAGTCTAACCATACTTGGCAGGGTTTTTTGCCATTCGCGGTTGTGTAGAATTCGATCGATTTCATTCATCGCTCTTTCATGGTAACATAAAAATGTTTCTATTGGCAAGATGGCGTTTTATCTTGTTGCTGCTTGGATTGTTCGGGGATGTAAAGCAAGGCTCGGGCCTGGTTTTCGCCTGTCAGAATCGGAAAGGGCGATGAAATCCGGGCTGTAGGTTTGAATTTTGGACTTACATTTGTGTTTTAGCGGCTTCCCTGTCTCAACCCCTTCGTCTCAAACGCGCGCGCAATCTGGTTATGCGTATCCCACCTTCGTGTACTCCACTTAGGAGCTAGGCATTTATCGGGTTCGGACGAAGTGGCATAGAGGCGTTCCACATAGAGTTCGGGCGAAAGATGAGAGAGAAGCGTGATGAGTCCTTCACAATACTGCTCAAGCGAGAGCGTGGGAAACGGCGCATCTTTCCATTGCGCACCTATTGCGGTTCCCTCTAAGACCATCAGCTGGTGAAGTTTAACTCCCTGAACAGGGGCGCCCACAAAGCGATTCAGGTGCCCCGCTGCGTCCCGCCAAACGTGCGCCGAATCGGTGGGAGAGCCAAACATCAGATGAACGCAGGTAGAGACGTGCGGGGCGATCCGATGGATTCGTTCAAAGGCGTCAAAGGCACAGGCCGAATCATGGCCTCGGCCCAGCCACTGCAGAGTTTTGTCCTCAAAAGATTGCACGCCAAGCTCAAGGCTCACATACGCAGTCTGAGCAAGTGATTCTAAGAGTTCAAGGACCTCATTGGGTAAACAATCCGGCCTGGTGCCAATACAAAGACCTTTGATTTGGGGATGCGCCAGGGCTTCGCGATAAAGCTCACTCAACTTCTCAACAGAAGCGTAGGTGTTTGTATAACTCTGGAAATAGGCCAGAAAATGCTCCGCTCCGAATCGCTTTTGAAGGGCCGGCAGGGTTTGATCGATTGTTTGAGCGCCAAAGTGGGAACTTGAGCCGCGTTCATCACAAAACCGGCACCCTCCGCGGGCAATTGATCCGTCACGTGTGGGGCAGCTCAGGCCGCTTGAAAGAACGAGCTTGTACGTTTTACCTCCAAAGGTTTTTTGAAGGTAGCGGCTGTAAGGATAAAAATGCTCGGTCAGTGGAAGCTATTTCCCTTTTTTCTTGGGCGCGGTCTTTGCGGCAGCGGCTTTGGCGCCTTTGCCCTTAGCAGGTGAGGATTTCATTGAGGCTTCGAGTTGCTCAATCGTTGTCTTCTGAGCCTGAATCACGTTGGTAATTTGCAGCAGCAGTTGTTTGGCTTGAGCCATTTCGCCATTGAGCGTTTTGACATGCTCGTCAAGGGCTTGAATGCGCTTTGTCGTATCTGCATTCTGGGTGGTCAGTTTATCGACCTGTTGCTGCAGGGCTTGCTGGCCCGGGCAACTAGGCATGGCGATGCCCATTCCTGTAAGAGCGATGGCCAGAATGAGGACTTTGACTTTATTTTGGGTTTTGAACATGAACTCGCATCTCCTTATATAGTTAAAGAATAGCATTGTTTTTTTAGAACATGAACTTTTTGTTAGCAATGTTTGTGAGAATGGCCACGCCCAAGATCGAAGTGACGAGAGAGCTTCCCCCGTAGCTCAAAAAAGGCAAGGGGACGCCTACGATCGGAAGAATCCCCATCACCATTCCAATATTGATGAAGATTTGCCAAAAAAAGATCGTGACTATGCCTAAGGCAAGCAAAAGAGCAAACTTGTCGTTGGATTGGTACCCCACCGATAGCCCGTTTAAGAGAAACGCGAGATAGAGCGCGAGCAAGATAAAGCACCCCACAAAGCCGTGTTCTTCGGCATAAACCGAAAAAATGAAGTCGGTATGATGCTCGGGCAGAAAATTTAACTGGCTTTGAGTGCCCTTGCGGTAGCCCTTTCCGAAGAGCTGACCACTGCCTACGGCGATACGTGATTGTTTAGAGTTGTAACCGGAACCTCGGGGATCTGCGGCGGGGTCTAGAAACGATACTAAACGCTGTCGTTGATAGGGTTTCATTCCCCATTTGTAGGCCGCGGGCAAAGCGATGCCTGCACAGACGACAAGAATCATCAGGGTTTTAGGATGAAGTTTTAGGAAAAGCATCATCGTGCCTGAAGTTAAAATGATCACTAGCGCAGTCCCTAAATCGGGCTGAAGCATAATCAGGCCGGCGGGCAGGATGACGAGAATCGCAGGGAGCAGGAGATCTTTGAGGCGATACCCTCCCACGGTTCGATCCGTTTCGAAATATTTGGCCAGGCAAATGACCAAGGCCAGTTTCATGAATTCGGAGGGTTGAACGCGAAACGCGCCAAAACCCACCCAACGTTTCGCTCCTAAAGTCGATTTACCGGCCACGAGGACCGCGACTAAAAGTAAAAGGTTGGCAAAATAAATGACGTAGGCGGTTCGCGAAAAAAATGAATAGTGGAGGAGCAGGACGAGACCGGTCATCCCGAGTCCTACGCCAAACCACAAAAGTTGATTTTTGTAGAGACCTAAAGATTTGTCTTGGACTCCGGTGGCACTGATGAGGTTGAAAATCCCGATTCCGAACAACAAGACTTCGAGAATGAGAAGGTTCCAGTTGAATTTTCGGAGTTCTTCTTCATACATGCCGTAATGGAGCGGCATGTCCTCCAGTGGCATTTGGCTTTCCATGGAGGAATGGGTCATTCGGTTGCTCCTTCGTTATTAGACTCGGCGACATCAGGTTCTTCTTCTTCTTTCGGTCGTTCAGGAAGAAACGGGGAGTCTCCCCCTATGAGAACATCTTCATCTTCGGTTTTCACGGGCGGCACAGCCGGAGTGAGTAAATCTATGGGGGTTCGTTTCGCAATTTTCTTGTCCCCGTAAACGTCAGGCCAGTATTTTTCAAGATACGTCTTAATGATGGCTCTCGCGATAGGTGCCGCTGCGGAGGATCCATGGCAGGCGTGCTCGCCAATGACGGCTACCGCAATGACTGGATCTTTGGCTGGCGCAAAGCCCACAAAAAGTGCGTTGTGGCGGTCGCGGAACTTCATGGCTTCGCATTTTTGATAAATCTTATCCGCCGCGATTCGAATGACTTGAGAGGTTCCGGTTTTGCCCGCGAAGTCCATTCCCGGGAGACGCTTTGAAAACGCCGTGCCATGGGGGCTGTTGACGACTCCCCAGAGACCTTGCTTGATGAGTTCTTGCGTTTTAGCTTTGAGGTTCGTCTGCTCAATTAATTCAGGTTTAAATTCCTTTTCAACAACGCCATCGTAAGATTCGATCGATTTGACCACAAACGGGCGAAAAAGTTTTCCTCCGTTTCCAAGCGTGGCATACAAATTCGCGAGTTGCAGCGTGGTGGTTAAAACGAAACTTTGCCCGATGGCGACCGACACCGTTTCGCCGGCGTTCCAGGGTTGGTTGAAACGCTTCTTTTTCCAAGCCTCGGTAGGAATGAGACCTGGAATTTCGCGGGCAAGGTTAATCCCCGTTTTTCTGCCCAGGCCTAAACGAGAGGCCCATTTTGCGATATCATCCACGCTCTTAAGACGCTGTGCTACGCGGTAGAAAAAGACGTCGCAAGACTGAGTGATGGCGCTCACGACATTCATTTCGCCATGGCCGCGTTTGAGATGGCAGTGGTACTTGCGGTTCCCGACCCAGAGCGAGCCGGTGCAGTGAAACTTTGTGGATTCGTCGATGGCGCCCTCTTCGAGGCCCGCAATAGCGGTGACGATTTTGAAGGTGGAGCCGGGGGGGTAATGGTCTTGGATGGTTTTATCCATTAAAGGATGATTATCGTTGTTCAGGAGTTGATTCCAAAGTGCGGAGGGGATCCCACGGGAGAACTGGGTCGAATCAAAGGCGGGCCGAGAGAGCATCGCTAGAATTTCTCCCGAACGTGGGTCGATTGCGACAACGGCACCAATTTTTTCCTCAAAGGCTTTGGTTGCGACAAGTTGAAGGTCTTGATCGATGGTGAGGACCAAGTTTTTGCCCGGCACTACCGATCGACCGACGATGGTGTCCCCAGCGCGAGATTTCCCTTTTTCGAGTTTTACACGCCCCAGGGCGTCGACCTCTTTGATTTCTTCTCCGTCGGTTCCCCGTAGGAACTTTTCGAAGCGTTGTTCAAGCCCGAATTTCCCCATGCTGTCGCCGAGTTTGTAGTTTTTTGCAGTTTTGTTGAGCGAGAGGAGATCTCCGTTATTCACTTCGCCAATATAGCCCAGCAAGTGAGCGGCGATGTCTCCATAGATGTTGGTGCGTTTGATGGCTTCTCGCACTTCCACGCCTGGCATGGATATTTTCCATGATTCAATCGCGGCCACTTCATCGCGGGTCAGATCGGTTTTGATTTTTACGGGCATGTATTTCGCTTGGTTTGAAGCTTTTCCAAGTGCTTCGCGAATGTCCGCTTCGGGGATTTTCGAAACTTCTGAAAGCAGTTTTAAAACGCGATCGGCTTGTTTTGACTCGTAGAGGTACTGAGGGATAATTTCGAGGTCAAAGGCTGGGCGGTTATCAATGAGGAGTTTGCGGTTGCGATCGAAAATCATGCCGCGGGGCGCTTCGATTTTCATGCGACGGATGCGGTTTTCCTCCGAATAGTTTCGCATCTTTTCGCCGTTGAGGACTTGGAGGTAGATCATCGTGGCAAGCAGAATGCCTAAGGCGATAAACACGAAGGCATAAAGGGTTCGAAAGCGGTCTTGGAGTTCTCTGATTTGTTCTTCTTGTCCTAAAAATGCCATCTTAGAAGGCCCTATCCTGAAGTTCGACGGGATGCTCGAGACCTTGTGCGGCGCGCGGATTCTTGAAGGTTACCCCATCAAATTTTTCAAGCCATTTGAACGCCCAGAGGATGACCGCCATTTCAACCAGGGCGCCAGGGAACACCGCGAAGAAAACGGATTGTATTCCAAGTGAGGGGACTCCGAGGAGATAAAGGATAAGGAGTGAGGTACATTTTTGGACGCTCGTGGCGACAAAGGTTAGACCCAAAAGGGAGCGCCGATTTGAAAAATCCAGATACCGCGATGAGGCGCGGACCGAGAGAAAAACCAGCATATAGGACAGCAGAAAAATCCCGCCAGGAGCGGCAGTGTGAATTTCGGCAATATCCCCCAGAATAAGGACGAGAAACCCGCCTTCGGTAAAATCCCGGTGGAGCGCGCACCATAAGACTCCCAAAAGGATGACGTCAAGCTGAAAATAGCTTAAAGGATAGGGCGCAAAGAACGAAGTCGCGAGTCCTAGGCTTACCACCATGAGGAGAATAAGCCCGGGCGCATTGAGGGCGCGAAAAAGGAGGCGGGTCATTTCGGTGTTCCCTCGGAGTTCTTGGGAAGGACCTCCTTGTCTTTTAAGTCTCGCGCATTTCGCGAAGTGATGACGAGAACTTCTTCAAGTTTGGAAAATTCTACAGTGGGTCTCACTTCGATCTTTTGGGTAATCCCGTAAGGTTTTCGATCAACTTTTGCCACCGTGCCGACGGGGATTCCTTTGGGGAAAATTCCGCCTAATCCGCTGGTAATCAGCGTGTCTCCGGGCTGCAGATCGTCGGTTCGAACGGTGTATCGCAATTCACAGATTTCTTCAGTTAATCCTTCGACGATGCCATGGGATCTTGAGCGTTCATCAATCGCATCGACCGCGGAAAGAAGGTCCAAGATCGTGACAATGTCAGCGGTGTCGGCCGTTGTTCGCAAAATGCGCCCGACGACCCCTTCGGCAGTTACCACCGCCATGTCTTTTTTGATGCCGGCCTCTTCTCCCCGATTTATTCGCAGTGCGCGAAACTCGGTAGAAACGTCCTTTGCGATGACTCGGGCAACCGTAGTGGTGAGTTTGAGGTTCTCTTGGAAGGCCAGCAGTTTCCTTAAGCGCAGATTTTCCTCGCGCGTTTCTTTCAGGTTCGCGATCTGACCTAAGAGTCTGCGATTCTCGCCTAAGAGTTCGATGTTGTCTTTTCGCGTGTTCAAAAGAAAAATATAGTTCTGGAGTCCGGAGACTAGTTGCTCTAAGGCCCAGCTAATGGCAGTCTGAATCGGAGAGGTCACGGCGACGACGACTCGATCGTATAGGCGGTAATCTCTTGGAGACCGGGTGGTCGTATCGATAGCGATCACCGGAATCAAAATGAAGAGAAACAAGATGATATAAAACCGATATTCTTTTAGGTATTTGATCATTCGGCTTTCCTGGGTGTATCGTAACGAGGTCCCCTAGGATAATCAAGGAAAGGAATTAAAGAAATGTTGACCTGGATCCGCGAGAAGTTTGGAAAAATAGTAATTGGTTCAATCATCGGTTTTATCGCCTTTGTTTTTGTCTTTTCTGGCGTCTTCAATCCGAAGTCGACGCGCGGCCTACATGAAGGCGCGGTTGCAGGGACGGTCAATGGGGATTCGATTTCGATTTCTGACTTTAACCGCGAGCTCAATCGGCGGGTCGAATATTTTAAGGCCATGACGGGCGGTAAGCTTACCGACGAGCAGATTCAGGCGTTTCACCTTCGGGATGGCGTGTTTCAGGAGCTGGCGCGTCGAAAGATTATGGGGCAAGAGGCGGTGAGACGCAAAATGATCCCTTCGGATGATGAAATCATGGATCGTATTCGTGAGATTCCTGCTTTTCAAAAAGACGGTCACTTCGATGTTGTGGCTTATAAGCAAGTGTTAGCTTCGAATAATTACACCCCGAGCAGCTTTGAGCGAATGATGCGAGAGGATCTTTCGCTTCAGCAGTGGGAAGGTTTTTTTAAGGCGCGATTGCATGTTTCTGAGGGCGAGCTTCGCAAGTCGTTTGCGACTTCGCGTGATAAGAGGGAGATTAAATACGTTCTCTTGAATCATGACGCTGGCGCTAAGGCGCTCGTGATCGCACCCGATGAGATCGAAAAATTTCTAAAAGATCCTGCAAAGCTTAATCTTGTGAAGAGTCGGTTTGATTCTAAGAAGGACACTGAATTTAAGGGTAAGGCGTTTGATACGGTTAAAGAGACGTTGGCCCGTGAGGTGTTGCGGAGCCAGAAGGTCGATGAAATCAGTAAGATCAATGAAAAGATGGCCGAGCAAGTGCTTCCTTTAATGGGCTTGGATGCGGCTTCAGATGCCAAAGTTAATGCGGTGCTTAAGCCGTTGGGTGTTTTGGTGAAAACGGGAGTCATGATCTCACGTCAGGCCCCACAGATTCCGCAGGTCGGAGAAGTGAAGGAATTAGTAAAAGACGCTTTCTTGAAACAATCGCCCATAGCGGTTGCTCAAGGCGGAAAGGCCAAGCGCTACTCGGCTGCAGGATCGATCATCATTGCGGTTGTGACTCGTGCAGAGGCGCCTGATTTTTCGAAATTCGATGCGGAACGAGAGACCCTCTTCAAACAAGTGGCGTCCGCTAAGGAGCGAGCGGTGTTTGAGGGTTGGGTTAAGAAGCTCGTGGAAAAAGCGAAGATCGATACGAATCCTTCGGTCATGAGAAACGAGGGTTAAAGTGCGCGCTGGCGCGCGGTTGGGGATGTGCGTTTTCGCGGCAGAACTTCCGAAATAGAGAAGTTAATGGGCTACCCCTGGGGGGGGTGGGGCCGTAACTTCGCGATCTGAGAAGTTGTGTGGAGCAAAGATGTTCAGAGCGCGCTCTCAGTTTAATTGCCCGTAATCTCGTAGCGTTTTGATTGTTTTCGCAAGCGCCTGTCCTTGTTCGGGTGATTCTTGTGCCTGGGCGTAGAGTCCTTGTGCGCGCTTAACTAGATAATTCCATCCCCAACGCTGAGGGGTTGAGTCGTAGGGACTTGCTGAGACTTGGTGTTCAGATTTTGCCAAGAAAAACTGATAGGCATCTGTTTTTAGGTGCTCGTCTATAATGATGACGTATTGGGCGAGTCGGTGTTGCATCTCAGTCATTCGCCCAGCAAAGTGGCCGAGGTCCATTAGCCTACGGAGTTTTCGTGCAAGTTCGCCGTCACGATTTTCGGTTGAGCAATTAAACTCAAATGCCGCGTGGTTGCCAATTCGCCCGGCTTTGAGCAAGATGTCACATTTCTTTAAGGTGTCTTGCCGTGTTGTGAGGGAAGCGAAGATCTCGCTTAGGATGAGGGTGAAATCTTCTTCGGTTGGGTCGCCATATTCTGAGGTGCGTGCCAGCGCTTGAAGGGTGTCGGAGAAGGTGCCGACTTGAAAAAGCGCGCCTGAGTCTCTAAAACTATCTTCAAGCCATCGCTCCAGTGGCTCGTTAGGTTTTGGAATCTTGTATTGCTCCAATGAATACCCTGGCATTTTGTCGGCGGCTCTTAAACACCATTTGTTGCCGCAAAGCTCGGGCCAACGAAACGCGAGTAGGCCTCCTTCGCGTGATGAAGAAGGGTAGTCATCGATACTGAGATCATTGATTTGAAGAGTTCGAACGGCGTAGGGGACGGTAGAGTTTAGTTCCCAAATGGCGCGCCACTGATTGGGCGTGATCTTCCAAACGAGGCGAGCGTGATGTTGGGTGAGGGCTACGAGCCCCGGACGAATGGACGGGGCAAGCGTTACGGTGCCGCCTGCCGTTTCGCTGATTTGGATGGGGTAGAGATTTTTTCCGAGGTTCAAGGTGCTTGCGGCTTGAGAGAGGCTTGTGAGGAACTTCTTAAATCGGAGGTCTTGGCGGAGGTTGTCCCGCCATGAGTTTGGGGTCCAGTTTGTGGTGGGAAGCGCACTGGGTTGATCGTGAGTCAGGGTTGCCCCGGCTCGCTCGAAGACAAAGGGAAGTTCGTTGATTCGTGAAAAGATCGCTCGAACAATCACGGGTAGGTCCGCGCAATCACTTGGGATCTCAAGTTTACTTAAGAAGGTGGGGGAGAGTTCGGTTTCGACAAAGTTTGAGTAGCGCTGCTCCCATTCTGAGGACCAGGAGTTCGTGGCGGTCCAAGTTCCTGACGAGGCGCTTGCGCGCGCGCTGGCAGCGGTGAAGGTGGCTACGAGTGCGGCAAAGACCATGGCTAAGAGTATAAAGAAGGCAATTGTTTGTTTTAGGTGGGCCACAATGGGGCTTTTTATACAGGGGTTTGGGCGTGGAATCAATGAAAATATCGCGGTGCGTTAAAGTTTGGGGTATTCGGCACTCAACGTTAAGGAATTCGAGGTCTACAGCCGATAGGTCACTATGGAGAAGCGTTTTGATAGGAGAATCCTCGTTTTCCTCATCATACTAAATGCAGCGGGCGCACGAGCGACGCTCGCAGCCGAAGGTGCTACCCAAGGCGAAATCCAAGACGAAAAATGGGCCGCCACGGTTGATGCGAAATTCTGGCGCGCAGATCGACCTCCCGAAAACGAAGGCGGCGTTATAACGGTAAGTCAGGGTCCTTTGATGCGGCACTTTCGATAGCAGCAGAATAGCTGACAGACCCTTCGTCACGCACGGGTACCCCCTCTTCATCGCATTTCTCCGCACTTCTCGCGGATCCAGGTCAACA
>JBBCAV010000136.1:0-3912 GCA_051382305.1 Bdellovibrionota bacterium FG-2 | reverse complement strand
TCAGTAATTGCTGAGAAATCTGGTGGGTTTCAGGAGACTCCGCAAGAAACTTTAGTTTCGTTTTGCTCATGGCAAGTGATTCATCCGAGGCGATCAACTTTTTCATTGCGACTAAACGCATCTTGGAAGAAGTTTGAATTTGAGATGGAAGTGAGTGAAACGCCGGGCTTCTGATCATCTCTTCTAACTGCGAAGAAGTGAGATGCATGGCGACATCAGTAAGAATGGCATTTCTGACCTCTTGCTCTGGATCATAGAGGACTTGGTGAAAAGTGGTAGGATCCACGGCCTGTCTTTCACCTCTAGCTAATTCGTGGGAGCGGATTGCCGCCACACGGACCTGCTCGAGTTGCGTGATCGCATGATCCCATTTTTCAGTCTTCAGACGAGCACTTTGGGCTTCCTTCAAATGGGCGAGTTTTCTGGATTGTTCATTTCGTAGATCTTCGGCTAGGCTATTCTGGGTGGCAATTGAATCCTGGGTAATTTCACTTTCCAAGACGTTTTTGGAGCCTGTTTTTCGTGTGAGTTGGGCATCCAGTCGATCGATCAGAGTTTTGAATTGCGCAAAGTCTTCTAAGCGTTCGAGCAATTTCTTTTTTAGCGCCGGAGAGATGACGTGATTCCAATCCTTCAATAACTGTTCAAGCTGTTTTGGGGTGAGGAGTTTATAATTCTGGGAAATCAAATACCCTTGCAGGGATGACTTCGGTTGGTTTTCGAGAGACTTCACTAGATCCGCGGTTTTAATCGCTTCGGTTCCGTACAACAGAGAGGCAGCTTGGGGATCCTTTTCTTTTACAACCTCATCGTAAGCGACCGAGGTTTTTTGCTTTTTACGACGTTGGTGAAACCAGCGGACTACGCGTTTGCGCCAGGTTCGCCTTGCCTTCAGCGTTGCAATCAAGTCGGCTTTGTCTTGATAGAGATTGAGGATCAAGATACTTTTGAGTTCTTCAAATTCGGGGTCTCGTTCGTGTATTTCTTTCCAGGCGTTGAGGAGCTGGCCCATTTCTTCGGGACTCATGTGATAGTGCTTGGCCGTTGCTAGAATTTCTTGATGATTAGCAAGGTGCTTGTCGTCACCCAAAATACCGACAATTCGTGCAGTCGTTTTTTCAACCAGATCCAGAGAACTATCGCCAGGCATGGATGTGATGAGTTTGATGACGGCTTCGATGTCCTTCGGCTTGTGGAAGCCCCTTGCCGCAAGTTCATCCAGCAGGGCTTCGTGAACGATGCCCGTATTGAAAAGCGGTCTGAGTTTCTCAATTTTTAGAAAATAGGCACGATCTGCTTGGGTAAACACCCCATATTCTCGATAACCTTCCTCGATGGCCGCGAGGAGAGCTTCCGAATTCTCGCTTTTTCCATTCTTGACCAAATCGGCCAAAATTTGAGGTAGGCACAGGGCGCGTGTCGGTGGCGCCGCCCAAACGCGCCGTGGGGTTGTTGCGGCGGCCCCAGCGAGGGCCAAAGTAAAAAGCAGCGCAAAAACGAGTTGCGCTTTTTTTAGGCACAAATCCATGAAGAAATGATCGTCATCCCCCTCTTCAAACTTGAGGAATTGTCAAAAAAATGACTATGGCTCCTGGCGTCATTGCCTTTAAGTTGCTATGAGGGTCTCCATGCCACAAGCTAGTGATTCTACCCGTTTTGATTCTCTTCCCCTCTCGCCAGCCCTGCTCCAGGTGGTCGAAGAGTTAGGCTTTAAGACTTTGACCCCTATTCAGGCTCAGGGCATCCCTTTGATTTTTCAGGGAAAAGACCTCATAGCTCAGTCCAAAACAGGCAGTGGCAAGACGGCCGCTTTTGCGCTCCCCATTCTTCAACGCTTGAGTGAAAACACGGAACTCCAAAGAGACCGAAGGATTGAGGCGCTGGTCCTATCTCCCACTCGGGAACTCTGCACCCAGGTGGCGCGGGAAATCCGAAAACTAGGGCGCCGGATCCCTGGTCTTCAAGTTCTCGTTCTTTCCGGTGGGCAACCTCTCTTTTCGCAGTTAAACGCCCTGGAAAAAGGCGTCCATATTGTCGTCGGCACTCCCGGACGTCTGCTCGATCATCTGGACCGCAAGACTCTCGATCTGAGCCAAGTGAGTACGGTCGTGCTGGATGAGGCCGATCGAATGTTGGATATGGGTTTTCAGCAAGACATGGAACGCATTCTTGGCCGACTTCCGAAGTCGCGCCAAACCCTTTTGTTCTCGGCCACCTTTCCAATCACAATCGAAGCTTTGAGCCGGGTTTACCAAAAGAATCCAACTCGGATCACCATTGAAGACGAAGAGGATTCAATACCGGATATTCGCCAGATGCTTTTTAACATCGGCCCTGACACCGTCGTCGGCAGCAATGATGCTCGAGTCGATACGCTATTGGCTTTTTTGGAACAAAACTCTCCAGAATCCGCGATTGTGTTTTGTAATCTCAAAGTCACCGTTGCCGAACTCACGCGAACTCTTTTACGGGCCGGGGTGAGCGCTGCGGGTTTGCACGGGGATTTGGAACAAAAGGATCGTGACCGGGTGATGGCGCGTTTTCGCAATAAAAGCACCCGAATCCTAGTCGCAACGGACGTGGCGGCCCGGGGCATCGATATTGAAAAGCTGGATCTCGTGGTCAATTTCGATCTCTCGCCCGATCCAGAGGTGTACGTTCACCGAATTGGTCGCACCGGCCGCGCCGGCAAGAAAGGGCTTGCTGTTTCTTTTGCGACGTCCAAGGAGCGGGCCAAAATCGAGCGCATTGAGAGCTTTACCGGTCAGAAAATGGAACCTAGCAAACTGGGACGAGTCCCCAGCGCTTTTTTAGAAAGCCTTGGAGAAAACCTTGGAGAAAGCCCTAGTCCGCCGTTGAAACAAGATGCCAAGATGGAGACGCTGTACATCGCCGGGGGGCGTAAGCAGAAAATGCGGCCAGGCGATATTCTGGGAGCGCTTACGGGTGAGGCAGGCGGCCTTCAGGCGGCGGATATTGGCAAGATAGAAATCCACGATCATTTTTCATACGTGGCAGTGGCTAAAGAGGTCGCCCAAACTGCGGTCCAGCGCCTGAGTGATGGGCGAATCAAGGGCCGGAAATTTAGGGTAGGATTAGCCCGTTAGTTGATTTATCATATTTGCATATGATGAAAATTTCAACTTCGCGAATATCCATTGTTGCCATGGCCTTGGGAGTGTCGTGCCCTGCGTTTGCAGTCAGTAACTACATTCCAACAGACCTTTCGGCTTTTACTGATCCGTTCGCCCAGTCTCTCATTCAAGTTGTAGCGATTGGAGCGGATCATCATGCTTATATGCCCGCCACACCGCTGGGTGTGAGCCTGGGCTTTGATCTCGGTTTTGATGTCACCTATGTGTCTTTTCCTTCTGACTTTAGAAATGCCTTAGGCATCGGTACTGGGCTCAGTGCTTTGGATATTCCCGCCGGGGTGCCATTGCCCAAGCTCAATATTCACAAAGGGCTTCCTTTGGGGCTCGATTTGGGTTTCTCGTTTATGTCACTTTCAGGCGGAACGTCGACTTTGTTTTCCTCGTATGGCGGCGAAGCAAAATGGGCTTTTATCAGCGGAACAGGCCTTCCGTCGGTTGCGGCGCGGGCTTCCTTTTCGTCAAATACACTCTTTTTTATTCAGACCCATACCTATTCGCTGGATGTCTTGGCCTCAAAGGATTTGGTCGTTTTCGACCCCTTTGTGGGAGCAGGCATGCAATTTTGGTCCGGAGATTTGAGTATACCAATCGGCATTCCCGGCCTTCCGGCCACGGTTTCATCGCACCAGTCTGGGGCCAATCCGCGAATTTACGGTGGCATCATGTTCAAAGCCGTATTCCTCAAATTGGTTTTTGAGGGGGATTATAGTACTTCTGGAGTTTCCTCGTTGGGCGGAAAATTGAGTTTTGGGTTTTA
>JBBCAV010000135.1:0-1933 GCA_051382305.1 Bdellovibrionota bacterium FG-2 | reverse complement strand
GCTTTCTGGAGCGCCGTCTGCCAGCCTTTCAGATTCGCCTGGATATGTTCGTCTCCATCAAAGACCGCCCACGCTTCGTCACCGTCAGCCGGATTGAACTCCTGACCTTCTTCGTCTCGGAGCGTAATAACGTTGTCGACGACCGAGATTGGCGATGAGCCGTTAAAGGAAACTACAATCCTTTCCTTGGGGATGCGCAGGGCAATGCGGATGGCATTGAAGTAAATGCGCTCCGTCTCTTTGCCTTCACAGCCAATGATCAGTCTCTTTCCAACCGTGCGCGGGTGGCGCTGACGACGGAAGTTATAGTTGTCCGTCATCCTGATTTGACCTCCACGTCATCGAGAAATCCCAGCTCGGTTTCGTCACCGAGGACCGGAACAGCCTCAAAGCGCCCTTCGAGGTACGCCTTGCTGACCGCTAGATCATTTCGAACGTTGTAGTCAGTAAGAGGATAGAGTGCCGTACTTTTGTCCCTACGACGTTTGGTAAGCCAAATCTGGTCCCGCCTCATGAGCTTGCGGTTCATGTGAACATTGTCGTGACTCGAAAAAATCAATTGTCCTTTGCCTTTATTGACTTCTGGTTGTTGAAATAGTCGAATGATGTGGGTAGACAGATTCGGATGTAGGTTACAACCGAGTTCGTCGATGACGAGAACGCCGCCGCGTTCTAAGGCGTTGATGAGTTTTGCAGCGAGAATAAAGAGCCGTTGGTTTCCGATCGATTCTTCTGCAATCGACCAAGTGGCTACGGAATTCTTTCCATGATGGCGAACCATCACGGCGTATTCGTCTTCTTCAGTTTTTCCTTCAGCTTTCACGATAAAGAGGTCTTCGATCCCGGTATCAAATTGAGAAAGTAGCTTGCCGACCTTCTCCCGAGCGACGTTGTCCTTCACTAGATAGCGAGTTAACGCGGCAGGTTCGTTCGGATCGATTGACAAATTGACTCCCGGAAAATGCCGCCTCGACCACCCGACCAGCGGGCGAAGAGCATCGACATTCAGCGATCCTGCGAGGAATCCAAGATAAGGCTGATCCTGCTTGAGCTGACTTTCAAGCTCGACATGGGGTCCGCTGAAGGCATCCCCATTTTTCCAAGAGTACGTCTCTTTTGTGGGCTCGTAGCTGCGTTCAAAAAGGAGGTTTTCTCTCTTAGTGGTATTCGGAATGAATGCGAGCCGTTCGTCGGAGATCCGAGTTGAGTCAAACGCGATTGAGTAGACGTACACCTTGCCTTCGATCAGCGCCTTTAGCTCGAAGCGGGTGGGCTCTTTTGAAGCTCGATCATCTATGAGAAAGGGAACCCGACCCTCAATGCGGAATGATTTGTGCCCGCCCATGCACAGCAGGCAACAATCGAGAGCGCGCAGGAGATTCGTCTTTCCCGACGCATTCGCGCCGAAAATCCCAAGGACGTTGAGGAGCGAAAAATCCCACCCCGGAGATTCCGTGGGAGTTGCAATCTCACTGTCGCTTGGGATCGGCGAAGCAGTGGCGTTTAGGATGATTGGCTCTTTGATTGATCGGAAATTCGATACCTTGAATTCGATGAGCATTGGCGCTTTTCTCCTATTTATAGGATAACACCTTTGGTCGAACAAAACGAGATAAAGTCACGAAAAATGCATCGAGAAGTGAAAATATCACCTGTGTAGCCAAGAATAATGAGATTTAGCCGTATTATCAAGGGGTTTGGTGATGACCTTAGCTTGTTGACGATGCAGAAACCGCGAACGGAACTTCAAAAAATTCCGACCATTTAAATAAAGTCTAAAATAGAGCCAAGAAACCTTCAGTTTTTCAACTGATCCGCCGAAAAGCAAAGCGTGGCAAACTCCGTCCGAAAACTTTTGATCTTCTTGATCCTTTGGCCCACTCTGAGTCTTTCTTCCGAATTGGATTGTAC
Source organism: Bdellovibrionota bacterium FG-2 (assembly GCA_051382305.1). Classification (GTDB taxonomy): domain Bacteria; phylum Bdellovibrionota; class UBA1018; order UBA1018; family UBA1018; genus CAIRTR01. The sequence goes on along the minus strand of JBBCAV010000135.1, from coordinate 22 downwards.
CCCCGTTCGGCTGGATCAGAAT
>JBBCAV010000134.1:0-1428 GCA_051382305.1 Bdellovibrionota bacterium FG-2 | reverse complement strand
GGCATGCTTGCAGAGAAGATTCCGCAACGCTACTTGGCAAAAGGTAGCTATTTTTCTTATCAGGGGCGTTCCCCTTTTTCGCGCTTGGTATACCCGCTACCTGAACGAGGCGCTTTAGGAATTCACTCCGTTGTTGATTTGGCCGGAAGGGTCCGCTTTGGGCCAGATATCGAGTATGTGGACGCCGAAATCTATGAAGTGGACCCTGGCCGTGCACCAGTGTTTTTCGAATCGATTCGAAAGTACTTTCCTGGGCTTCAGGAAAATGCACTGACTCCCGATTTTTCGGGAATTAGGCCGAAGATTCATCCTCCTGGAACTGAGGCGGTTGATTTCCGAATTGATGGTGCGTCGGTACACGGAGTTTCGGGCCTTGTGAATCTTTTTGGAATTGAATCTCCGGGATTAACTTCAAGTCTCGCGATAGCGGAGTATGTGGCAAATCTGCTCAAGGAGAGTCTGGACTGAGGAACGTACTGATTTCCGCAGTAACCCGTGACCACTCTTGGGAGCCTAGACTGGCTTCGTCGATGATCAGGTGATGGTAGGTTCCTTGAACTTTTGAGTCGTGGGTGCTGGTCGTGAAGACTCGCCACTGATTCAGCTGGTTGTCTGTGATAAACTCTGTCAGATGATTGAAGTCTACAATGGCGTCTTTGGGGTCAATAATGAGAAGGGTCGGGAGATTTTGGCGTGATTTATCGGACGCCTGTAATTTTTCAACGGCTTGAAAGGCTGCGTGGTAGGCGGCTAGAGAGGTCGCATCGTGAGCGCCATAACCTGCAGGACTGAGGGATGGAACGAGGAATGTGCTTCCGAAGATATCCAAGAACTTGACGGCGCGAGTGAGGACTCGAGGTGCAATTCCCGGGGCCATTAGAATTTGGCGGTCAAAACGCGCTCCCTGGGATTGAAGCAGGCAACCGAGAAGTCCTCCAAGTGAGAATCCAAGAAAAAAGAGTGGTACGCCTAAACTGCGGGCACGATTTTGGGCATCTTGAACCTGAATTTCGAGCTCCGCCATCCAAGTCTCGAGGGTCACTGCTTGCATCTCTTCAATAGGTCCTTGATGACCCTTGAGCGTGGCGCGAAGAACATCGAAGTTCTGGGCAAGCAGGACTTGGCATAACGGATCCATGCACTGGGGGCGAAGATTAAGGCCATGAACAACCAGCACTACGGCGCGTACAGGGGGGGCGATAGCGGAGAACCACATGAGGTCAGCTTACTTTGTGTTTGACAAAAACTCACGCACGAAAGAACGTGGGAGTTGATGAAACTTGCTGTTTTCAAAGAGAATTTTAAAGAAAAATTTAAGGAAAAAAATGATTTGTCGCTTTGGATTTTGCTCGGAGCGATGATTTTTTTGGGGATTTGTTTTTTCTGGGGCTCGGTGCTTTCTTTTTTCCCTGTTCCTTGGCCTGATGA
>JBBCAV010000133.1:0-36660 GCA_051382305.1 Bdellovibrionota bacterium FG-2 | reverse complement strand
GCTCAAGCAGATGCCGCAAAGGACCCCAAAAACTCAATGAAAGGAAACTTATGAAACACATCATTTCAACTCTTGCCATATTTGGCACTCTCGCCTTGGTGTCAGAAACCCTATCTTTTGCAGACGCAACCGCAAATGGAACGTACGACATTTCGGGAAACTGGTCTGAACTTAAACGCGGATGGAATACCCTTACGCTTAAGGTTGTTAACACTGATCAGCAAGGTGTCACAGGTGCAACCGTGTCTGTCGCTTACGACATGAAAGGAATGACAATGAGTCCTCCTGATCGCCCCGTCGAAGAGAAAGATGGCGCCTACGAGAAGAAGGTTTTCATCGGCATGAATGGCACTTGGAAGTTTGATGCGACGGTATCTGCAGGCGGAGTCGACGACACTCTTTCTAAAGAGGTCTTGATTACGAAGTAATTGTTTTTTGGTTAAGAAGTAAAAAGGCGGTTATATGAAGCGGACATTGTTTTTGGTAGTCCTCGCAATCCTAACGGGCTGTGATGCCAGTAAAAGTAACGACAAAATCAAAGAGATTTCCAATCTCCAGAGTCAACAACAGGTTGATGCGGAGAATGGATATCTCACAAAGCGTGCTGCTGAAATGGAAGCGGATTTGACCCGCCGTTATCGTTTTTACCAAGCTGTCACTGGAACTTTCGAAGGAAGATTCCAACAACAAATGAGTTCCGACAGCAGCCAGGAAATTGATCCAGAAATCAATGTCCGCTTCACCGTTGCACTGAACCTTCCCCCTTATCAATCTGCTCGATTGAGGACGCTTGAAGAGATTACTGAGGATCTCAATAATCTTTACCTCAATGTTCAGGTCGTTCAATGGAGTACCTCTCGACCCTTAGTGTTTGGGTGCTCATTTGAAAAAGTGCGCCCTGATCTTGTATCAGGCCGTCTTGACCTTGTTGCGTCCAATTGTGCCAGTGTATATTCCCTGCAGGTCGCAGCAGCATCAAACTCCAGTGCCGCCCTTTCCGATAGCCCAGATCGTGCCGATTCTGCGCAGGTTGCTGCCGAGACAAGTGCCCAGCTTGCTTCAGATATTTTGGATGGAGCAAAATCCAAAGTAAATCTACTAATAGGAGAGCGCAAAACGACGATTCGCACTGCGGTTGATGGATTCTCCGTTCGCAAGGTCACAGGTGAGCTTGCGCCCGTTTCCTACCCGAACGCGATTACCGATGAAGATCTTGCAAGAAATATCTGGCAGATGGAGGCGGACCTCCTAAAGCGTCAGCGATTCTACCAGGCTGTGCGCGGCACTTATGAGGGCACGTTGCACTCAAGCCTCGGAGAATTCAAAATTCGCCTGGCCCTCGTCCCCAGTGCTCCCCTTTATATTCCAAATCGGGCCAGAAGTTTGGAAGAGATTCAGTCCGATTTAGAAAGTCTCTATTTTAACGTTCAGATTGTGCAGTGGAACCCCCTGGATAGTCGCAGTGCCGTGGGGTGCCGTATTGAGAAGGTGAGACCGGATCTTATCAAGGGGACCCTTTCTATCGCTTCCGAAGGATGTCCGAATTTTTACGAAATCAAAATCGACGCTGATGGCGCTCAAACAGGATCGGCTAGTCCTAGCGCAGAATTTGCGCACAATATTGCCGAAGGTCTACTTGATACGATCCCAAGGCTTGCGGGCAAGGTTCTTCCGAGTACAAATTCGAATACCTTTACTTTCTTAGCTGAAAAGCAAAAGGAGTAGGCAATATGCGTATTACCCTTCTTCTTAATTTTTTTGCGGTTCTTTTAGTTTCAACCGTAAGTCAGGCTTCGAGCACTCAGACGATCACACAAGAAGACGTCGTCAAGAAGGTTTCCTCTGAGAACTACGAGGTGCTTGAAAACGCATTACGGGTCTACCAGGCCAAGGAAGCCATCGAGGTGGCTCGTGGAAACCTGCTGCCACGTTTGAATCTTTGGAAGGTGGCCGGCGTTGTCGCAGATACTGTCATGCAAAATTATGGTGGCGCAGCAATGGGGCTTATCGAGGATGTCGCTCCCTTTTTGATTCCCGCCAACTGGTTTCGGCTCAAAGAAGCGCAAATCCTTTTTCTCGCCGAAAAAGAAGGCTATCGCGCTCTTTGGGCGAATGAGGTGATGACGGCGAAAGGCTTGTACTTCCATTCTCTATTGGATCAATCGGTACTTGAGCATGTGAACATGAACATTGGAGAGCTTGAGGAACTCTTACTCATTGTCAGCACACGCGAAATCCTAGGGGGAGCTAGTGACGGGGGTTCACGAGATATTGAGACTCGAATTTTGTCTCTCAAGGAAGATCGCCGGGCCTTAGAAGTCTTGGTCCTGGAGGAAACAAATCTCCTTTCATTTATGATGGGGTTCCCCAACGAGATTGAAGTTGCTCTCACGCCTATTCCCTTGCCTGATTTTAATTCTTTTGAGCCGCTTCAATATGAGGATTTTGAATTTAGAGCTATTGATTCCTCTCCTGAGGTTCGTCAATTCGATCACTTTATTGCTGCCTCAGAGTACGTTCGCAAGGAAGTGACCTATTCGTTTCTTGGTGGCTCAAGCATGAGCCGTGGGTTGAATGGGGGCGCATTCGATATGCTTCCTTCTCAGGTTGGACTCGGTTTTGGAACCGGGGCCTCGATGCGCATTGTGGATTCACAAAAGAGCGTGCTTCAAATTCAACAACGTGCTGTGACTGAAACTCTTCGTCGTCAACTTAAACTGCTGATTGAAAACTACAACCTTGACCTTGCCAATTATGCTGACTTAAGTAGGCATGCGGATTTGACGGAGCTGACCCAAAAGCAACTCTATGAGCGACTGGGTTTGGGCGAAAATATCGAGATGTTGATGCTCGTTGAAGCATCCCGCAATCACATTCAGGCGGAGACAGCCCTTTTTGCGGTACACTACCGTTTCTTATTGAATGAAGACAAATTGAAACGAATGATCTTCCAGGGAGATTATTTCAAAGAGCCTGCTGCGATCGAATTGGTGACCCAGCGAGTGAGGGGGCAGAAATGAGCTACAATAAGCTTTTGATTTTGGCGGTGATGAATTTACTGGTCATTGGTGTTTCCGGAGGGCTTTCCGGATGTAATGAGAACGTCGCAGTCCAAGAATGGATAGGCAGAGTCGACCCACTTCGTGCAAAAACAGTCGAATCCGTGAACTCTTTCCCGTACCATCTTGAGCAGCATCAAGCTTTTAAAAATTATTTTTCAGAAATTGAACAGATAGCGCTCAAGCTTACCCAAGATAAAACCTACGTCACAAATTTCAATAATGCGCTCGCAAAAACAAATTTCCAAGACGCGTGCGCGCGCGTATTTATTCCGTTGCAAGATTGGCAAACCATTATGGGGCATTGCCTTAAAAATGGTCTTTTTATCTGTTCTGAAGAAGTACGGGTCTATCCTGAACTCGTCTCTGCGATCCGTGGCCTGCTTGTACCAGAGCAACAGAAACGCTTCGACTCTACCCCAAGCTGTCAACGTGCATTGAATTCAAGGTAACGCTAGCGCAAGTAAATTGAGAACCCAGCCGCCGCGCTGGTTTCAGGAACGGAATCGCTGAACCCGCGTGCGAGGCTCGCTGAAAGAAACAGCGCCTCGGTTATTCGATAATTAGCCCCCACAGACAATTGACTCTGACCGGGCAGTCCTTCTAGGACAGGTGTGGACCCAAGGTAATAGAGCAGCATTGATAATTGACCATCTCCAAACATGGGTCCTGCGCCCAGACCGAAGATGAGCGGATTTCGATAAGTTTTGCCAGTTGGATCTCCCGTAACGACATATGAAAGATCAAAGAAGCTTACGACTGATCCGAAGGTCTTCTTAAGTCCCACTCCAGCACCAAAATCCCACTCACCGGTGCCGAAGCCACTCATCGCAGTGGGTGTCTTCACCTGTGTGGTCAGGCTAACAGCGGGAGTCACGTGTTCTTCATTTAAGACGCGAAAACCCCCACTGAAATTCAAATCGCCAAGCGCCGGAAGAATTCCACTCGTCCCTCCGCCCGCACCCATATGACTTGACATTCCACCGCTTCCCGCCATGCCAGACCCCGTCGGCACGGTAATCTGGCCCACTCGTGCCATCGAATCTTGATTCTGAAATAGAATCGGCAGATAGGCGCTCGCGGTACAAAGGTCTTCATCATAGCGAAGGCCGGGAGTCAGAGAGTAACTTTCTGCGCTTCCAAACTTGGGAGAAGATTTTAGGTACTGAAACGTCCCATTGAAACCGAACTGTCCCGCAAAAGCCTGACTAGAAGAAAGGCTCAAGAGCAAGAGGAGGAAACCAAACGATCGGATTCGGTCAACGAGATTACTCATTACTTTTTAGCGGTGCTTTTAGGGTTCCTTGCAATTTTGCCATCTCTTCTTTTATACTTCCCATCTCGCTCATCATCGTTTTCATCCGAGATTGCATTTTCTCCATCGACTGCTTCATTGCAGGGTCGGACATCATCTTCTCGTCAGACATCATGTTCTGCATCTGGGTGTTCATTTTCATCATATCTTGATCTGTCTTCTTCATCATATTTTGCATCCCCTGTTGCATATTCTGCATACTCTGCATGTGTTGGGAATGTTGAGCACCTTGCATCCCGCCCATTCCTTCCGCCCAGGCAGGGAGGGAGACTGCGACGCTAAATACTAGCATTGTCATTCGTAAAGTATTCATGGTTTCCTCACTTTCAGTTAGTTTTCAAATCAGCTTACATTTTATACTCAAAGGATCACTTTGTTAACAGTGATTCACCGCTTACAGCCCATTCTAACACAGCTTTCTTCTCCTCGTTCGTCAGTGCGGATTCGTGATGCATTAGTCGGTACCGCAAAGGAGGCATCAAGTCCTTCTCGAGATTCTCTTGAATCGCCCGCAAGTCCTCCTTCGGCGAGCCATGTCCCCCAAACGGGAAGTCTTTTGAAATGTCGAGATGCTTCATTGCTTCATTGTGATCGTGATCGATCAGTTGGCGAATCCCTGGGGCGGAGTAATACCAAGGGTAGCGGATTTGCGAGCTATGACAATCACCGCATTTTGCAATAAAAATGGGTTTGATCTGCTCGACATATCGCCGGTTGATCTCTCGAAGTTTTGCCTGAAGTTTATCAGTCTCCGTTTTGTTGGCGTTGGGTTCCGCGGTCGTTTTGTGCTCATGAGTGCCATGAGAGAAGCTTTCGCGTGCGCCTAGTGCGAGCATAGCGCTCAATAGCAACACCTGAAACATTTTGTGTCGAAACATTAATACTCCGATCCATTTAAATTAAAGCTAACGTGAGGTAGTACGATTGGCGATGCAGTTTTGTGACTCGTAGCTGATATTTTTATTGTGGGCCGCAGTGGGTGCGATGTTGACTCATTCTGGAGCCGGGGTTACAAATCCTCGAAGCTATTCCAATTTGGAGGACCCCCTTGGCTATGAAATTCCCAATTCTTTTTGTTTCTGTCGCGCTGTATTTCAGTCCGGTTGCTCATGCAGTTCAAGTAGGTGATCCTGCAAGTCCTGGTGGGACGAATCGAGCCTCTTTTTCTTGGATACACAAAAATATCATCATGCCTAAATGTGCAATGTGCCATACGACAACAGAAGGTGATGGCGATGGTTTGGGTTCTGCCAATTTTGATGATTATAACGGCGTCCTCAAACTAATTAAAATTGGGGATCCTGAAGGTAGTCGGATCTATGTCGCAGTGAAAAATAAGGTGATGCCAAAGCAAATGGAAGGAATGCCAGCAGCGGAGCCGTTGAACGAGGATGAGCTTCGAGCAATTTCGGACTGGATTACACTGGGAGCGCCGAACGACTGCAGCGCATCCATACGGTAACTCGCTGAACCCCAATCGCAGACTAACTCAATGCCCTGAAGTTTTGGCGGGCAAAAAGTGTGCAGGATCCTGATCGAACTGAGTCTTGCAATCAGGGCAGCAAAAATAGACCCATTTTCCGTCATACTGGGAACTGAGCGTATCTTTCGCAATCTTGAAAGATTCTCCCGCAACCGGGCAGGTGGCTGCCGCTCCAACCTTCTGTGAGCTATCGAACGCTTTAGGCGGCGGGGTCTTTTTCTGGTCAGTTGGGGCAACACCTTTTTCAGAGTGGTCATGTGCGAAGGCTAAAGGAAAAGACCCTAGCGTCATTGAAAACAAAAACACAAAAACAAACCTAGTTGAAAGTTTCATACAGCATTTTCTCCTTATCTCATTTTTCTCTTTTCTTATAACGTAGCGCAAGCACATCGGTAGCAACCCAACCTTTTTGAACAGTATCATAATCAATTCCAATAGCTTCAACTGCCTTTCTCCAGGTTCCGAATACCCTCAGAGCGGCGCTGTAGAGATCCGGTCGCTGAGTTCGCATTTGGCTAGAGCTTTTCTCTTTCAGACTCATAAGTTCATCAATAATGCGTTTTCTACTCCAGTATCCGGGCGGGACACGCTTGCGAACCTCATTGTAATCAAATCCGGCCGCCGTAATGGCCTCTTTCCAGCTTCCAAAATATCGGAGAGCCGCACCGTAGAGCCTGGGGTTTGACCGTTGGCAGCATTTGGGGGAACGTTCCTCTAGCCGCATGATTTCCTGAATCACAATATCTGCGCTCCACTCGCGGGGGTGTGTTTTGGTGCTCTTAGCCATATTCTTAAGTCAATACGTGCGGCGGCCTGCATTTGTGACAAGCCCTTGCAGTTCTTTTTTAATCAAATGGGTCGTACACCGTAGAACACCTCTTTACGTAATCCATTGATCTGATTATACTTCTTAGAACATAGGAGATATTTCGATGGCTTACACCTTCAAGATTTTGGCTTTGTCAGGAGTTTTATTTTTAATTGGCTGCGCTCACAGCACTATGCGCGGCACCGTGGCCATGAAAGTGAGCGACCGGGAGGCTCATGTGTGTTTGGGTGACAACGAGGTGAAAGCCGGGGACAAGGTTGCTCTTTTCAGTAGCGAATGCAAAGCAGGGACAGGCAAACAAAATGCAGATCAAGCGGGATGCAAAAAGGTGAAATTAGGCGAAGGCCAAGTGGTGCGAGTCCTCAATGAACATTACTCGCTTATCGAAGTAAATCCTGGAGTGTTATTTAATGAAGGTACCATTGTCGAAAAGCAATAAGCTTTTTCGAATTCTTTGTTTCATTGGGCTCATGAGTTTGATGAGCTGCGCCCATTGCGGGCATTCAAAAGAGTGCCACAGTTCAATTCGGACTTCTTTTTGATCTCATCAATTTTCGAATTTCGAGCACCGCAGTAGGAATAAGTGTCAATCCAACGAGAACCAGACACTCATTCCACTCGATCATGTGAACTTTAAAGAGACTCGTGAACCATACCGTATGGTGAAGTAAAAACTGAAATCCAATTGGAATGCTAACAGCAAAGAGGTGCCAAGTATTTGAGAAGGCTCCCAGTTGAAAGAAAGTCTTGGTTTCGCTTCGGCTAGCAAAAGATCTAAAAAGTTCCGCAAAAACTAGAAACGAAAAGACATGCGTTCTTGCCGTAAGTGCTCCTTCACGTTTAAAACTATAGCCATAGACTACAAGCGAGAGAACCGCAATCGTCACCCCGATGAAAGTCATCTCTTTGTAAAAACGCCGATCAAAGAATTTCTTCGGCGATGGCTTTCCGCTTTCGAGAATATCTTTGGGAACAGGCTCAGCAGCAAGCGCAAGTGATGGCAATCCATCGGTGACAAGATTGATCCAAAGAAGATGAATCGGCGCCAAGGGAGCGGGCCAACCCATAACCGCAGCACCCAACATAATAAGAATTTCAGCCAAGTTTCCCGAAAGCAGATATTGGATAGTCCTGCGAATGTTTCCGTAGATTGCTCTACCTTCTTCGACCGCTCCCACGATTGTTGCAAAGTTATCGTCAGCCAGAATCATCGACGACGCTTGGCGTGCAACCTCAGTTCCTCCTTTGCCCATTGAAATCCCGATAGAAGCCGCTTTAAGAGCGGGAGCGTCGTTCACACCGTCTCCGGTCATTGCGACAACGCTACCCTTGGATTTCCATGCTTCGATTATTTTGAGTTTGTGCTCAGGCGCCACTCGAGCGTAAACAGCGGTGGTTTCGATTCTTTCGGCCAATGTCTTTGCGTCCATGGCGTCAAGCTCTGCCCCTGTCATGACACCCTCAAACTTTCCAAGCTCCAAAATTCCAAGCTCCTGCCCAATCGCTTTCGCGGTCGCCGGATGATCTCCCGTGATCATCACCACGCGAATTCCTGCTGATTTACATCTACGAATGGCCTCAATACTTTCGTCCCTTGGCGGATCTGCGATCGCGACTAATCCCAAGAACTCCAAGTCATTTTCAACCGAGGCGGGCTCCCGATAGTTTTCCGCACTAAATGCTTCGGGCCGGATAGGCAGCGTTCGACGTGCTACTGCAAGCATTCTGCGACCCTTTTCGGAAAGAGTTTGAAGTGCTTCTGTAATTTTCCGTTTTCCAGTGTCATCAAGCTGACAAAGGGGCAGCATGGACTCTGGGGCTCCTTTGACGTGGATGATGATTTGACTATCACCTGCAACAGCAACACTCATTCGCTTTCGAACGCTATCGAAGCTCCACTCGTAGACACGCTTAACGTCCTTTTGCAAATGAATGGGGTCTTGCTTTTGATCTTTTGCCATGAAAAGGAGCGCGACTTCCGTGGGATCCCCGGTCATCTCCCCATTTTTGCCAAGCGAGGCGTTCGAGCACAGAACCGATGATTCAACTAAGCGGTTAAAGACTTTAGGATCCGTATCCTGCTTGTTTTCGACAATAATCACATCGGGTCCGACAAGCTCTCGAACCCGCATTTTTCCTGTTGTTAGAGTCCCTGTCTTGTCGGTGCAAATGACATCGGTAGATCCAAGTGTTTCAACGGCGGGTAGATGCCGGACGATCGCGTTCCGTTTAGTCATCCGATGAATTGCAAGTGCCAATGCCAGAGTGACTATTGCGGGGAGCCCTTCAGGAATAGCAGCAACGGCCAGGCTAATTGCAGTCATTAGTACGCTGAGCCACGCCTCCCCATGAATCAGACCCAGTGCCCCAACCAGGGCCACAACCCCTAAGCATAAAAGCAGAAGCTTTGAGCCCACTTCTTTAAGGCGAGATTGCAGTGGAGTTTCTGTGGCATCCGCAGATTCGAGCATTCCCGCGATATGCCCGATCTCAGAATCCATCCCGGTTGCTGTGACAAGGGCCCGACCTGAGCCGGTACTAACAGCCGTGCTCGCAAAGAGCATGTTGGAACGCTCCGCCAGTGGGGCGCTAGCCACGACCGCCGCAAGCCCCTTTTTTACCGGAAGAGACTCGCCTGTCAAGAGCGACTCATCGACTGAAAGTTGGCTTGCTTGAATAATGCGGGCATCAGCCGCAACATAATCACCTGATTCAAAAATCAGGATGTCGCCCTCGACAATGTTTTCGGCTAGCGTTTCAGCAACCTGTTTGGAGCGAAGAACGCGAGCTTTCGGTGAAGCAAGCTTCTGAAGCGCTGCGACCGCAGCTTCAGCTTTGCTCTCTTGGAGATACCCAACAACGGCATTGATGATAACAATTGAGATGATGGCGATCGCATCAACTAGCTCTCCTACGAGAGCCGAGACTAGGGTCGCGACTAAAAGTGTCACAACCACTGGGCTTTTAAATTGGCCCAGAAACTTAATCCATACTGAAACCTTCTCTTTTTCGCGAAGAACGTTTTTTCCATGAAGCACAAGTCTTTCTGCTGCCGCTTCACGCGGTAAGCCTTCATCCTGCTTTGTGTCCAGGCTCTGTAAGACCTTTTCTACATCCTCCGCCCAAGGGACTAAATGCAGAGTTTTCGATTCTCGCGAGTGTGCAAGCGATACCCTCCGGTCCTCTTCCAAATGTCTTTTGCGCAGAACAGCTCCACTACTCATGGCATTTTTCCTTTCATTACAAGTCTTTTTTCTCTAAGAACGTAAATGACTGGCATCACAATTAAGGTGAGAATGGTGAGTGAGACCAGTCCTCCCCACATCGGAGACGCAATCCGTTTCATGACATCTGCGCCAATGCCAGTTGCCACCATTACAGGGATGAGGCCGAAGACGTTCATGAGAACAGCCATCAATACAGGACGAAGGCTTTTTTGGGCGCCATCCAAAGTAGCCTCCAAAAAGTCCGCTTCGGTATTAAGTTGGTTAGATTCCCCTTTTTTCTTCCAAGCTTGGTCCAAAAATACAATCAATATGGAGGTCGTCTCAACTGCGACCCCAATCAATGCGATGGCACCGGCCCAAACTGCTACACTCGTGTTGTAGCCCAATACCCACATGAGAAGGATGCCTCCTGTAAGCGAGAGTGGCACAGAAGCCAGCACCATAACGACGCGGCTGATACTTCGCATTCCCATGTAAAGAAAAATAAAAATCAAGATCAAGGTAAGCGGGAGCACAATCTTCATTCTTGCCTGCATTCGCTCCAGGTATTCGTACTGGCCAGTCCATTTAAGGAAATATCCTGGGGGAAGCTGAATGTTTGCCGCGACCGCCTTTTTCGCATCATTAACATAGCCGCCTGGATCACGGTCTTTAAGATCGATGTAGACGTAACCTGAAAGCGAACCGTTTTCATCGAGGATCATGGGAGGACCCGATCGCATCGTGAGATGCCCCAGTTCTCCCAGGGGAACCTGTGTTCCGGTGGGGGTCGAGACGAGGATGCGACTCAGCTTCTCAACACTATCCCGAAGTTCGCGCGGGTATCTAACATTGACCGTGTATCGTTCGCGGCCCTCGATGGTCTGTGAGATATCCATTCCGCCGATTGCCGTTTCGACGACCATTTGGGCATCCCCTACGTTTAAGCCATATCGACTTAGACTCTGACGATCGGGTTCAAAGTCGATATAGTAGCCGCCTTGAATTCGCTCGGCGTAAACGCTTCGGGTTCCTCTTACTTTATTAAGGGCGCCTTCAAGCTGTTTTCCGATGTCTTCGATCACGCTAAGATCCTTACCGTAGATCTTCACTCCCACGGGGGTGCGAATGCCCGTACTCAACATATCAATTCGCCCACGGATAGGTTTTGTCCAAGCGCGGTTTAGGCCCGGAATCGCGACAGCTTGATCCAATGCTGCGATCACGCCTTCTTCGCTCATCCCTTTGCGCCACTGATTGGAGGGTTTAAGATGCACCGTGAATTCAAGCATCGAAAGAGGAGCGGGATCGGTTGGCGTATCATAGCGTCCGGCTTTTCCAAAAACGGTCTCCACCTCAGGAACAGCCTTAATTGCGGCGCTCTGACGGTTCAAAAGATCCGCGGCAGCGGTCACGGAGATTCCAGGTACTGTGATGGGCATGTAAAGAAGGTCCCCCTCCCAAAGGGGAGGCATAAACTCAGAGCCAAGTCGGGTAAATCCGAAGGCCGATATCCCGACCAAAGCAGCCATGGAAAGGAGCACTGTTTTCGGGTGCTCAAGAAAGGATTTTAAAAGGGGACGATAGGCATTTTGGCAAATACGATTGACGGGATTTTCTTCTTCTGAGCGAATCCGGCCGCGGACAAAGAGCGCAATGAGCGGCGGAGTAACCGTAAGAGTAATGACGGCCGAGACGAGCATTGCAAATGTCTTGGTATAGGCTAAAGGATGAAACAGTTTTCCTTCTTGAGCTTGGAGCGCAAAAATCGGGAGGAATGAAACGGCAATGATCAAAAGCGAGCTAAAAATTGAAGGACCTAGTTCGCGGCAGGCTTCAATTGCGATTTCTTGATAGCTTTGAGTCTGGAGAGCTCCGGCAGCAATCTTTTTATGTGCGTTTTCGATAAATACAACAACCCCATCGACCACATCGCCGATCGCAAGAATAATCCCGCCCATGGACATGATATTGAGCGTGATTCCTAGGTAATAGAGGGGGATAATCGAGACTAAAACGGAGAGGGGAAGAGCGATTGCTACAACTAGAGTGCTGCGGAAATGAAAAAGGAAGACCAAAATCACGACACAAACCGTGATAATTTCCTCAATAATGTTCTCACGGAGAGTGGAAATCGCTTCTTTGATCAGCGCTGATCGGTCGTAGATGATTTTGAGTTCGAGGCCTTTCGGAAAAGCTGGTTTGACCTCTTCAATCTTCTTTTTTATGGCCTCCAAAACACGAGAAACATCTTCGCCCTGGCGCATGACCACAAGTCCGCCGACCGTATCGCCACGCCCATCAAGATCCGAAAGACCACGCCGAATGTTCGGTCCAAGGCTTACGCGACCGACATCGGAGATTCGAATCGGCACATTGTTAGGGCCGATGCCCAGCGCGATGTTTTCAATCTCTTTGGGGTCCTTAATATAACCGAGTCCTCGAACGTAATACTCGCGTTCGCTGACTTCGAGCGTTCTCCCTCCTACATCCTTATTGCTATTTCTAATCGCACCCACAATACGGTCGAGTGGAATCTTAAGGGCGACAAGCTTATTGGGGTCGACTTCGACTTGATACTGTTTTTGAAATCCACCAATACTAGCGACTTCGGCCACCCCAGGCACTGAGGCCAGCCAGTAACGCAGATACCATTCCTGAAAGGTCTTAATCTCGGCAAGGTCGTGCTTTTCGGTGGGCCCGTTAGAATCAGTGAGCGCATACTGAAACACCCAACCCACCCCACTTGCGTCAGGGCCAATACTGGGTGTTACCCCTGGTGGAAGCTGACCCGAAAGTTTGGAAAGGTATTCCAAAACACGAGACCTAGCCCAGTAGAGGTCAGTTCCATCTTTGAAAATGACATAGACAAACGACATGCCAAACATGGATTGGCCGCGCACAACGGACACGTTCGGTGCTGAAACCATGGAGGTGACCAAGGGATAAGTAATTTGGTTTTCAATAAGGTCAGGACTTCGCCCCATCCACTCAGTGAAGAGAATTACTTGCGTTTCAGAAAGGTCTGGAATGGCGTCAATTTTGATGTTCTTTAGGCAATAAGCCCCCCAGATCGCAAACGCGGCTGCGATCGCAAGCGTGATCTTCGCGTTTTTTCCGCACCATGCGATGATTCTATCAATCATGGTTCATGACTTTCCTGTGTGGCCCCCATGACCACCGCCCATGCTCTCGCCCTTTTGAAGGGCCGCTTGAAATTTGCTTTCGGAGTCAATCAGGAAATGGGCACTGGTGACGACTTGTTCGCCAGTATTCAAACCTGAGAGGACCGCAAAACTGCCGTCCGTCCTTGGACCCACCTTGACTTCTCTTGGCTCAAATCGCGTGGGGCCAGATTTTACGAAGACAACTTTTCGAGTGCCTGTGTCAATCACAGAATCGTCTGGAACGACGACCGCCTCTCCGAGATCCTTTTTGATTTCAACATTTGTGAACATCCCCGGTTTGAGAATTTGCTTTGGATTTGGAATTACGATTCTGGCCTTTGCGGTTCGAGTTTCAACGTCGACTTCGGGATAAATATAGTTGATCTTGCCGGAAAAAGTTTTTGCGGAATCGTAAGAAAGTTGAACATTGGCCTCATCACCAACGGCGATTGTAGAAATGTCGTACTCATAGAGAGTAGCGATAACCCACACTTCTGCAAGATCGGCGATATGATAGAGTTCCATCTCAGGAGTGATGTACATTCCCCGGATCGCATTCTTACTTATAATGTACCCCCCAACGGAAGAGGTGAAAGTCACAGAGCGTTTAGATTTCCCACTCTTTACCAGCCGATCAACTTCAGATTGAGGAACGTCCCAAAGTTTCAATCGCTCAAGTGCGGCTTTTGCGATTTCTCTTCCCGCTCCCCCTTGTTTTCTGGCTACAAGATACTCTTCCTGTGTGGATACAAGGTCTGGACTGTAAAGTTCAAAAAGTGGCTGGCCCTTCTTAACGGGCTTTCCGACGTAATCGGCGTAAATCTGATCAACCCATCCGTTGATCCTCGTATGGACATGGGCCTCCTTGGTCTGGTCGGCGGTCACGTTGCCAACGGTACGGATGGTCTGTTTAATGGGCTTTTTCTCAGCCGCGGCCAATTTGATCCCCATTCGGCTCTGTTGTTCAGCTGGAACATCAATCGGTGTTCGCGGATCTTCCTTTACTTCATTCTTTGTAGACGGCGGCGATCCACCGACATGCGCAGAATGATCCTCGGCAAATGCAATTGTCCGTAGGTTTAAAACCCCTATCAAAATCAGAGAAGTCCACCAGAGTTGATTCATTGCATGCTCCCCATTCCTGATGAACTCGGACCTTGCGAATCCGATTTTGATTCACGCCGGGTAGGACCACTCATCCCAGATCCCATCTTTACTGTTCCGGATGTTTCAGAGCCCATGCTACTTCCCCCAAAGACCGTGGGCCTTGACGGTGCAAGCTTCATTAAGGGCGGTGAAGAGAGAAGATTCTCAAGTCGGGTTTTGGCTATTTCGACGTCGATCTGGGCCGCCATAAGTTCAAGGTGCTGAACTCGTTCTACTTTGAGTGTGTCGATTAATTGAGTTAGGGGGAGCCTTTTCGCGGCGTAGCCGCTTCGCGCGTTTTCCGTCGCGATCGCAGTCATGGGGATTACGTCCTTCTTATAAAGGGAAACTATGCCGCGCGCCGTCTTCAGTTCCTCTTTCGCATCTATGATTTCCGTATTGAGCCGGTTTTCAAGACTCTTTCTTTCAGCCGCTGCCCCCTGGCGATCAGCTTGCGCAGCCCTTACTAGCTCAGCCTGTTTGCGCCAAAAGAAGATCGGAAGATTGATGCCCACCATTACACCCCAATTCGCAGACTGTCCCATATCCATGGAACGCGGTTGCATGGCCATCCCTTGAATTACGAAATCGGGAGCATAGGAAAACTTTGCTGCTCTTTCATCTGCTTCAGCGGAGTCCGAGGCGCTCTCGGCTGCTTTGAGTTCGGGCTGATTTGCTAGAAGTTTCTTGGGATTGGCTTCGATATCCTTGGGGCCATTGAATGAGATTTCACCCAGTGTGATTTCGACTTCTGGCAATTGGTTTCTCAGTTCGTTTAGAAGTGCATGCAGAGCCTTTTGCTCACGCCCAAGGCGAAGCTTCTCGGCTTCAAGTACTCCAAGTTCGATCTTACCTAAAAGCCACTCATGGTGACTGGCGTCTCCTGATTGATAGCGTGCTTTTGTGCTTTCGATGGTGTTCTGGATATACCGACGACTCTCTTCATTTAGAATAAGAGCCTTATGATTGAAATGAGTACGGTAATACGCTTGAGTCGCAATAACGATTAAGCTTCGAGCCGTGGTTTCAGAATCAGCGAGCGCTGCGTTTGCGCGCCCCTGTGCAGCATCACCTTTAGCGGAAATTTTCCATGGAAATGGAATGCTCTGACTTAGTTGGTAACGAATTACGGAACTACCGCCGCCGCTGAACGGCACTTCGTCAATACCTACCGCGACAAAGGGATCATCAAGCGAACTGACCGGTCCAACTCGATGCCCCAATGCCTCTGCACGTGCGCGCGCTGCATCGAGAGTAGGGTTGGCTTGCTTTACCTGGGACAAGAACTCAGTTAGAGTCAACGATTCAGCGACGCTGACTCCGGGACGGAGTAGAGCGAAGGCACATAATACTAACAAAAAGCGTTTGAGCATGCAGCTTCAAATGTCGCAAGAAATGTACCCCAGAAGTTGTTCGATGTAATTTAAGGTTGGATGCCGCGCTGAAAACAGAGCACAGCCTTTGCATCGCAGCGGAGCGACATGGCTATGAGAATAGATCCGGGCCTAGTAAGTTTGCACATTGCGTTTTCTATGTTTTTATTCCTCCGTATTGCGCTTGCAACTCAGGAGTACGAAACGCACACGATGGAATCTTCAGAATGTTCGGAGATGGAAGTCTTCGATGTCGGCATGAGCATGTGTATGCCTTTTCCGATGGCTGGAATGCCTATGAGAATGCTCATGATCCATGGTAATGCGTTCGGCGGCTACGTCTCTGCCCAGGGGGCTCGCGGACGAAATGCCGCTTTTTCGTCGAACATGTTCATGGCCGATATTGGAAGCACGCTTGGCGATCGCCACTATCTGAATTTGGATTTCATGGGGACAATTGAGAAATGGACGTTTCCCGAAGGCGGTTATCCCGAACTTCTTCAAATTGGAGAAACTCAATCTAATGGCCAACCCTTTCTCGATGCACAACACCCACACAGTTCACCAGTGATGGGACTCACGCTCAGCGATACCCTCAGGATTGGGTCTTAATAAATACGAGAAAATCACCAGATGCGCTTTGGCACTATGCTTGCTCTAAATAGGGGTAAGAGGGATGAGACTATGATTACCTTCAAGAAAATGTTTTTCAGTGGTTTGATTTTATCAGCGTTTATGACGGGCTCTGCGATGGCAGATTGCCGGGGAACTAACGATGCCGTTGATAAGGGCGATTTGCCAGCTGACGAGCAAGCTCCTCAGCAAAAGCAGGTAAGGTCCGGTACTGCTGATGACTCTAGCAGTAAAAGAGGTGCGACTCCTGATGCTGAAGCAGTTTCATCTGTGAAACCAGCTCATAATCACTAGAACTAGCGCGTTTTCAATTCAGAGCGCACTGATTTTTCTTGGTCCTGGAGCTTGTCATCAGCATTTTATATTTTCCATTCGAAGAATTGCATACGCCGACCGAACTAAGAAATACGATTTTTTGATCTTTAAAAAGGTATCCCTCAACCAATATCATTTCATTATTAGCTAAGTCGTTAAAGGGAGTCGACGACACATTTTTATCTATAACTTGATGCCCGGAGCTTTGAAAAGCCTTAACCGCTTCACCCATAAACTCGTCCTTGCCAGCCGCACAAGGATTATCAGCTAACGCCAACGTGGCGGTAGTAGATAATAAACAAATAAGAATCAGAAAGAGGAAGTGCTTCATATGGGTCTCCAAAAATACGTGGGTTGAAGTTACTAACGGAGTCTGCCCATATAATTTACATTTTTAAAGGCATTAATGAGTTACCTCGCCCCGAACCGAACTGGAACATCACTTGCGGCCTGTAATACTCATGAATCTTTTTGTTTGGACTCTCGGACTTTGTCTTATCATCGTGACTGGATGCGCTCACACCAGGCGTGGGACGGTCGCAATGAAAATCAGTGACACAGAAGCTCATATCGGGCTTGGCTCCAATGAAGTCAAAGTGGGGGACCGAGTGACGATTCTCAAAAACGAGTGTCAGCGACCTCCTGCGGTGTGGTCCGGCGTGAAAACGGATCCCCTCTGCTCAAAAGTGCGTATAGGCGAGGCGACGATTCTACGTTCCTTGAATGAGGACTACTCTGTTGCCAAGGTTGACCCTGGGGTTTTATTTAAAGAAATGATGATCGTCGAAAAGGAATAGTATCAGCGCAAGGATCGGTGTGTCCGAAGACTAAGTTCGTACTTTAATGCCCATGTTTGCCTTGGCAGCAAGCATCAGCCTTCCCTTCGACCTCCCCACAGCCGAGCATGCTTTTGCCGTAATACGGATTCCGAATTTCACCGACCTTTTGAAGCCAGCTTGCTTGAGCCATGGAGCATGAGACCACCTGGATACCGACCGGTTTCTGAATCCTCCCCCAAAGCGTCATTGAGTTCGAGAGTTGTTTGAATTCTTTTCGGGCCGATTCCAAGTTTTTTGTAAGCGCCAGTTTTTCTGCAGCTTCCTTTATAGCGCCGGGAAGTGGTTTGAAGTGTGCGGCATCCGCATCCTTCAGAGTGGAACTGTCTAACTTCTCCGCTAATTTGGCAATGTCGCGGGCCAAGTCCGCAATTCCGATCATGGAATCAGCAGCGAGTGCGCTTTGTATTTGAAGGTATTTTTCCACGATAGGGTTCATGTTTTTTCCAAAAGAACTAGCGATTTGTTCAGCAAAAACAGGACAGGCCAACGTGCTAGCAATCAATCCCAGGGTAGTCGTCCATTTACAGTAAAGACTTAGCTTATTCATATAAAGAATCTCCTTTTTCAAAGGATACGAATCTCGGAGTCAGTTTGTGACAAATCTCAATCTTTTTGCCAAGGCTGTGTCCGTCAGTGACGACCAAACTCGACCTGTAAATAGAACTGACGGTCAAACGTCGAGGCTGCGCCGAAAGATTCCTGATAACCAACGCCGACGAATAATGAAGGGGTTGCAGCGTACTTAACTCCGGGCAGAATTGCCGCAGCTGATTTGCTCTTTAGAGTTGCTCGCAAATCCAGCGTGGCAAAAAGAGACTCCCAGGTCTTGATCACAAATCCGCTTTCGGGAAGAAGATGTTTTGCATTAAAATCATAATGTAAAATACCATCCCATGTGAAGATATTTCTGTGAACCATCCGTCCAGTAATGCCTAACAGATAACCCAAACCATGGTGTCCGGCGGGAACTGCCCCCGTTGGGATCCCGAGGATTGTGAGTAGGGAAATGCCCTGCTGCTTCTTCTCATCGCGGAGGAGTGCTAGCATCCCAATCAGTTCCAATCGACATCAGCACTCATTATTAGACAAACAGTAACCAACCGGATAAATAGTAGCATATATTTTTCTTTCACCCTTCGCGTTTCCTCAAAATCCAATACTCTCCAAACCCAAACCAAAAGGTGCCATGCATGAGTTCAGCATAAGCGGAAAAGTTGAACCACTCACTCAGACGCCTATCCAGGTGACAGCCTCCGGCAATTTTTTTCCACATCGGTGCAAGAAGACTGAAAATAGCTGAAGAGACTTGCCCCTTTGGTCCGTGCTCTGCAAGAATTAGCAATCCGCCCTGCTTAAGGACACGACAAATTTCGAAGGCAGCAGCTTGAGGATTCGATATCGTACAAAAGGCGAATGTTGCGACAACGGTGTCAAAAGCCTGATTCTCAAATGGCATATGCTCTGCGATGCCCTTAACAAGCTTCGCCTCACGCCCCATCTCTAGTAATCGCCCTTGAGCCCGTAAGGACATTTGTGGGTCCGGTTCCAACCCTGTTAGAGCGGTTTGATTACGATAATAAGGTATGTTCGCGCCAGTTCCCAAAGCAATTTCCAGGGTTCTGCCCGCTGCGTGCGGAATGATCCGCCGACGAAGCCTACGAAGGGACAATAATTCGGACGCCTTCATTTCCCAATCGTACAGCCAACCTTTCACCTTTTCCTCCTTATCTTTCCCTCGCGCCGATCATGGCTAGTGTTCGTCCCACTCCCATCCGCAAAATCCAGCCGAACTCTAGGCTCACGAGGCCTCCCAAAACTGATCCAACGAGCCAAAACGATGCTAGGCTGAAGATAAGTACCGCTCCTGCACACACAAATACCCCCATCGAAAGCAAGGTAAGCGCAGAGATTTGTAAAAACCGTGTTCTTCGAATAACCCTGACCTCCTCCGGTCGAAGGAAAATCGCACCGGCCAGGGCGCTGCCGCCCATAAACACAGCCCCACAAGCCACCATGCACACCTGAGCGCCATATCGCATAAACAACGACATCAAACCCATGCCACCCATTAGGTTAATTCCAAACTGAGGACAAAAGAGAATCGTCACAGATCCGACCATGAGATGAATAAACGCAAGCTTCGAGAATACACGCCATGCAGCTGGATTGAGATCCCGATGAATTTGACTTAAAATATTTTCAGAAATATTCGCTGGAGGTAAAACTTCTTCTCCTGCCACAAAACTCTGAAATTCCTGCGCCCATTGCACGGAAGATTCTTTTTTCATTTCACCCTCCCATTCATGTTCATGAGAAATTGAAGTTTTCGTACGGCACGACTCACGAGTTGCCGCGCATTGGCTGGCGAAGTATCAAGGTGTTTGGCGATGTCCTTAAAAGCAAGTTCGTCGCGAAACCTCATTTCGAGCGCCTGGCGTTGATCCAAGGGGAGCGATTCAGCTTCTTCGGGTAACCCCGATTCTATTTGAGTCATCCTTTCATCAATAGCTGAATCTACCGCATCGGAATCCGAACGTTCAAGAGACCTCTTATTCCGGCGCGTATAATCCAAAAGTGCATTCCTACAAACCGCAAAGAGCCAAGGCAGAAATGGAAGAGCGGCATTATACTTGGACCGTGCACGATGGAGATTTAGAAAGGTCGCCTGAAACAGGTCGTCCACTACCCCACGATCCCTGATCCTTGCTTGGAGATACCCATAGATTTTGCCTGAGTGCCGTTTGTAGAGCGTTTCAAAAGCGAGAACATCGCCCAGTTGATACGCACTCATAAGCTTTTCATCACTCTCTTGCTCATTTGTATTCATTGCCAGTGCCGGCCCCTTATTTGCTGTCGACCGACTACCTTCGCCTTCCTTCACTTTCTAATACGCTCGGGAAGATCCAGTTGTGACAGCGCGGTTTAATATTCGTTACTGATCTAGTGTATCTATATGAAACCACTGTAATTCACAAGTCGAAGAGGTTAAGCTTAAATGTAGACCAACAAGCTGAACGCAGTGTGCCGTGTGGACGGGCCATGGGCCGTGTGCTGAATTAGGAGTAAAAAAATAGGTGTGTGTCACAAATCATCGTACGGCCACGTATTCCCTTTTGAAATAAATATGTACGCGCAACAAAAGGTTATTCATGAGAACGAGACTGAAACTTAAATGGATTAGAATGTTTACCGCCACCTTGGTGATATTTGCCGTAGGGTGTGTCGCATTCGGATCTCATGCTGCAAAGGCACAAGAGGAATCCCAAGAAACACTTCAAAATCTGATCGAAGAAGCTCTCAAGAATCGTCCGGCCCTAGAGGCGGTAAAGTACGAAGCCATTGCCAAAGAAGCAGAGATTGGGCCAAGGGGATCCTACGATGACCCGATGTTGGGATATTCAGCACTCAATTATCCTAGCGACACTTTATCGCCGGGAGAGCTTGGGATGACTGGAAACGAGTTTTCGATTACTCAGAAAATACCTTTTCCAGGAAAACTGAGCAAACTTCGAAATGCTGCTCGACATGAATATACGGCAAAGTCAGCGGGCTACAGTCAGAAGAAGTTAGAACTGATCAAAGAAGTGCGGGTTGCATATTTCGAGCTTTTTCTAGCCTATAAAAAAAAGGATATCGTAACGGAGCAAGTCTCTCTCATGGGGCAGTTAATTAGTATTACTCGAAGCAAGTATACGCTTGGGAAAGCGCAACAGGCAGAACTCCTTGCCCTTCAGTTAGAAGAAGGCAATTTGAGAGATGAGCTATTAACGGCGGAGAAGAAAATCCGCGTAAAAGCTGCAGATTTGAATCAAGCAGTCGGGCGGCCGAGCGAAACTGCTCTTGGGCGACCTGAACTTCCGCCCAAGCCGTCATTTGATTTTTCGGTACTAAGTGAGGAGTCACTTCTAGAGAAGATGCATATCAAGAATCCAAGTCTAAGAGCGATGCAATCAGAGTTAGCGGCATCTGATTCTAAACTTTCTTTTGCGAAGTGGAACTGTCTTCCAGATTTTGAGTTTCGAGTTGCCTATATGAAGCGTCAGCCTAGTCCGGGTGATCGGGGGGTTGATTTGATTTCCGGCGGGGTCTCTCTTTCGATTCCGCTCTGGGCATTTTCCAAACAATCTGAAGAGGTCCGAAGTGCTTCGGCTGAAAAGGTGAGGTCTGAAAAACTTTTGGACGAAGAACGGCTTCATCTTAATCATCAAGTAAAGACCATGTATGCGGACCTAGAGGAGTCTGACAAGCGTATGCGTCTATATGATGGGGGACTGGTTCCTCTGGCAAGGCAAGCTGTGCTTTCGGCAAAATCCTCTTATCTTACTGGAAAATTAGAGTATGTTGCTGTCGTGAACCTCATTCGCAATAGATTTCAAATTGAATTTGCCTACAATGAAGCACTGGTCAGTTATCAATCAAGGATAGCTGAATTTGAAGCACTCATTGGAGAATCGCTAGGAGCAAAGCCATGAATAAATTTAAATTACTTCTTTTCGGGGCTTTTTTTATTGCTCCCGTTGTTTTTTGGGCGGCCTGTACAAAAAAGTCTGGCAACACGATCAGCGTGTCTAAAACAGAAATAGAACAAATCAAGAAAGATCTCTATCGTTGTTCCATGCATCCGGCAGTGACATCAGATAAGCCAGACATTTGTCCCATTTGCCACATGAACCTTGAGAAGGTCGAGAACGAAGAGCCACATTCTAATCCAAGCCCCGTTACAGGGGAAACCACCTCGGTTGTGAAAAAGGAACGAAAAATCATTCTTTACCGCAATCCTATGAAACCCGAAATAACTTCCCCAACTCCTGCAAAGGATTCAATGGGGATGGACTATATCCCCGTTTATCAAGACGAAGGCGAAACTGTGGGTTCAGCTTCATCGAGCCAACAAGGCATCCAAGGCAGAGGATCTTTTTCGTTATCTCAGGAAAGACAACAGATGATCGGAGTGACGACGGCTAAGGTCAGCGTCCGGCCCTTGGGCTATGAGGTGCGCGCAAGTGGAAGAGTTGCATTTGATCCTGATCTCTTTACCGCAGTAGAGGAGTATCGGCAGGCCTTCATGTCCAGAGTCCAAATGAAGGATGATCTCATGCAGGGGCAGGCTAACGAGATGATCAGCTCCGCTAAAACGAAACTTAAGTTAATGGGGCTTTCTGATGACCAGATTCGTACATTGAGCACAGGAAAAACGAGTGCCATGAATCTGCTTTTGCCAAAAGGGACCGTATGGGTTTACGCCGAAGTTTTCGAGTATGAAGTCGCTGGCTTGAAGGCCGGCTTGAAAATTGAGGTCGAAGCACCATCGATTCCGGGCAAGGTGTTTATGGGCAAACTCTCCAGCATCAACCCCGTGGTCAATTCCCCGACTCGTACGGTTCGAGTGAGAGCCTCGGTTCCAGATCCCCAGGGCCTCCTGCGCCCGGATACCTTTATGAATGTAAAGATCAAGGTTGATCTAGGTGAAAAGCTTGCGGTCCCTGAGAATGCTGTTCTTTTCTCAGGTGAGAAGGCCTTTGTATATGTAGTGAAGGATCAGGGGCGATTTGAGCCACACGCCATTCAGACAGGGTTAAAGTCACAAAGTTATTACGAAGTACTTTCTGGACTAAATGAGGGTGACACCATCGTGACTTCAGCAAACTTCTTGATTGATTCCGAGTCCAAACTTCGAGGAGTCTTGGAAAGCGCGCCTCAAGCGCCACCTAATTCATCGCCACCGCCTTCGCATGTTCACGGAAGTTCGGGCGGAGGTAAATAGCCATGGTCGAGAGAATTATTGAATGGAGCGCTCATAATAAACTGCTCGTTTTTATTTTGACAGGCGTTGCAATCATCAGCGCATCCGTGTGCCTTAAGACAATTCCACTAGATGCGATCCCAGATCTCTCAGATACTCAGGTCATAATTTACTCCAAGTGGGATCGATCCCCGGATATTCTTGAAGATCAAGTGACCTATCCGATCGTGACGGCGCTTCTGGGTGCCCCCAAGATCAAGGCAGTGAGAGGATTATCTGATTTTGGCTTTTCTTATGTCTACGTGATTTTTGAGGATGGGACAGACCTCTATTGGGCTAGATCTCGTGTCCTAGAATACCTGAGCAAGATCTTGCCTCGATTACCTGCTGAAGTAAAAACTGAGATTGGTCCAGATGCCACGAGCGTGGGATGGGTCTACCAATACGCTTTGATTGATGAGTCTAATCAGCTCAATTTGTCAGAATTGCGCAGTATTCAAGATTGGCAACTAAAGTTTCACCTTCAAGCTGTCCCCGGAGTTGCCGAAGTGGCAGCTGTTGGCGGTTTTGTGAAACAATACCAAATCAACATTGATCCCAATAAACTCATCGCCTATGGAATGACGATCGCGCAGGTTGTGAATGCAGTTCGTTCAGGCAATACCGATACCGGCGGACGGGTTCTTGAATTCTCTGGAACCGAATACATGGTCCGAGGGCGTGGTTACGTAAAAAATAAGGAGGATATTGAGAATATTGTTGTAACAACGGACTCAAAAACCGGCGTCCCCATACTTGTAAAGCACCTAGGACGTGTCGAGCTTGGACCTGACATGCGTCGTGGTGTGACTGATTTTAACGGCATGGGAGATACGGTCGGTGGAGTCGCGATAATGCGACAGGGTGAAAATGCCCTAAACATAATTAACGCTGTAAAAGCTCGACTTGAAGAACTCAAACCCAGCCTTCCTCCTGGGGTTAAAATTGTTCCCGTCTATGATCGATCGGATTTAATTACGCGGGCAATCGATACGCTTAAACATGAGCTAAAGGTCGAGGTGATTATCGTAAGCCTCGTGATTCTGCTTTTCCTCTGGCATATTCCGTCCGCGACAGTGCCGATTCTTACGATTCCTATTTCTGTTTTTCTCGCCTTTATCCCGATGTACTTCATGGGCCTTACGACCAACATCATGTCGCTCGCGGGTATTGCGATTTCCATCGGCGTTTTGGTTGATGGTGCGATTGTCGAAGTTGAAAATGCTTATAAGAAGTTGGAGGAGTGGGATTCGTCTGGCCGGAAAGGTGATTTTCACCTTGTTCGTTTGAATGCCTTGAAGCAGGTGGGGCCTTCAGTATTCTTCTCACTTTTAGTGATCGCAGTTTCATTTCTTCCCGTTTTTACGCTCGTTGATCAAGAAGGAAGGCTTTTTAAGCCGCTGGCCTTTTCAAAAACGTTGGCTATGGGTTTGGCCTCGTTGTTAGCAGTCACAGTTGATCCCGCGCTTCGTATGATGTTTACAAGGATGGATTACTTTCGCTACGTTCCGCTCTCTAGAAGAAGAGGCTCTGTTTTGGAGAGAATTCGAAATGGCGTCGTTTGGGTTGGAAACCAAACATTAGTCGGGAAATACTATCCAGAGGAGAAGCATCCGATAAGCGTCGTTTTGTTCCGCATTTATGAGCCAGTTGTGAAATTTGTATTAAAGCATAGTACGGCGACTTTGCTCGGTGCATTGCTTGTGATGCTCACAACGATCCCGGTGTATTTGAAACTGGGCTCTGAATTTATGCCGCCTTTGAATGAGGGCGCTTTCCTTTATATGCCCACCGCTTTTCCAGGGATGTCGGTCACCGAAGCGAAGCGTATTCTTCAAGTTCAAGACAAACTTATTAAGGACTTTCCGGAAGTGGACACGGTATTTGGGAAAGCGGGCCGAGCGGATACGCCCACAGATCCGGCGCCTTTTTCGATGGTGGAAACCACGGTGGTTCTCAAGCCACTTTCGGAGTGGCCGGAAGTCGATCGTTGGTATTCCCGGCTCCCCCATTTTATGTATCCTCTCTTTTCGTGGATTGTTCCCGCTCATCGCACCTTTGAAGAGTTACAAAATGACATGAATAGCAAATTACGGTTTGCAGGAATCCCCAATGTCTGGACAATGCCGATTAAAAATAGAATCGACATGCTTTCAACCGGAATCCGAACCCCTATTGGGATAAAAGTAATGGGCAAGGATCTTAAAACAATTCAAGCCATCGGGGAGCAAATTGAACTTGCGCTTCGCCCTGTTAGCGGGACGCGAAATGTTTATGCGGAGAGAGCTGCTGGCGGTTACTATCTTGATTTTGTCTTAAACCGCGACGAACTAGCCCGTTACGGGATCTCGGTAGCCGATGCTCAAATGGTCGTCAATACGGCGGTCGGCGGAGAAAACATCAGTTATACGGTTGAAGGTCGCGAGCGCTATCCCATCAATGTTCGTTACGCACGAGAGTTTCGTGATGATATTAATTCCTTGAAACGAGTTTTAGTTCCGTCTCCTACTGGTGCGCATATTCCGATTACCCAGATTGCCGATATTCGAATGGTCGAAGGCCCCGCGATGGTGCGAAACGAGAATGGGTTACTCGCAGGTTACGTGTATGTGGATATGGCGGGCCGGGACGTGGGGGGTTATGTTCAGGAAGCCAAGAAAATCGTCGAAGAGAAAGTGAAGGTTCCGACGGGCTACACACTGGTGTGGAGTGGGCAGTATGAAAACATGATCCGGGTGAAAGAGCGCTTAAAAATCGTTATCCCTCTCACACTTTTTATCATCGCTTTCCTTCTTTACATGAATACAAAATCGACTGTAAAAACTGCAATTGTTCTTTTGGCGGTCCCCTTTTCACTTGTCGGCAGTGTTTGGCTTTTGTTTCTTTTGGGTTACAACATTTCCATTGCAGTTTGGGTAGGCATGATTGCCCTCATGGGGCTTGATGCTGAGACAGGCGTCTTTATGCTCCTTTATCTGGATATTGCTTATGAAGATCATGTGCGAGCCGGAACAATGAGAACGAAAGCAGACCTGGATGAGGCGATTTTGCATGGGGCTGTTAGACGAATTAGGCCCAAGATGATGACGGTAATGGCGGCGTTCATGGGCTTGCTCCCCATCATGTGGTCATCAGGGGCCGGAAGCGATGTGATGCGAAGAATTGCGGCTCCGATGGTTGGTGGGCTAGTTACGAGTTTTATCCTGGAGCTTGTGGTGTACCCGGTTATTTTTCACATTTGGAAGTGGAAGTTTGAGATGAAAGAAGGCGCCCAGATTCCTACTCCGTCAATGCACGCGCAGCGGGGTCATTAAAAGGCCTCAAATAAACCCCTGCTTTTTTAGAGCCGCTGTGAAGTTTTCCGAAAAAAGTGATGTCTCTTCGCCGCGGTATTTGATCTCTGTGTAAATCTTTGCGAGCTGGTCGATCTTGCCTTGGCTCTTTCCGACTCTTTCGTAGAGCCCTTCATAGTAGCGAAAACCTTCATCCTCTTGCGCTTGGTAAGCCGCTAAAAGGACGTCGTCGCTAGCCTGATGATAAGTCTCCTCATGCACTACACTTTGTTGAGGGAGCCGGCCCCGACGTGCGGTGCGCTTCGAAGGATAACCCAGGACGAGTGTCGCAACTGGGAGTACCCCCCGTGGGCAGCCAAAAAAATCAATGAGGCTCAATGTTCGAACAAAAGTGGCGCCCGAGTGGCATGACCCGAGTTCCAAGGATTCAGCGGCGACGACGACGTTCTGAGCAGCGCTCCAGGCGTCAGCCATACCCAGTAAAAACCCCCAGAGATTATCAAACCCAGCGTTGGCGCCACGAAGCTTGCACCAACGGGAATTGCGTTCAACATCAACACAAAAAGTCAAAATCACGGGGGCGGTCAGAAACATCGGTTGTCCGAAGTGAATCTCCCCTAGAGCCTTCCTTCGATCCGGATCTTGAGTGACAATGATGCCATAGCTCTGGAGGTTTCCGCCCGAAGGAGCCCTCGTGCCCATCTCAAGGATTTTCGACAAGACTTCATCAGGAACTACCTTGTTCAAAAAGTCCCTTACCGAAGTCCGATTAAAGAGAAGCTCAAGCGTTTCCGTATTCACTCCGGAACGATACCATAAGCATCCAAGTAATAGTGCAACTTGCTGGGGGTAATTCCCATTTTTCTAGCGGCCTCGGATTGGGTGGTCTTTGAAGTTTTGGCAGTTTTGAGATGGGATTCGATAAACCGTTTTAGCTCGGCCCGTTGTTTTTCACCAAAACCTTTAAGGGTCTGGACTTTTTCTTTTTTATCAAACTTACTGTCCAGATGTTCTGTCTTCACTGTTTTTCCGGGGCAACGAATGAGGTGAGACTCGACCGCGTGGCGCAACTCCCTAACGTTTCCGGGCCATGGGTATTCAGTCAAAATTGAAAGGGTGCTTCGCTCAAAGCCCATCTCAACACCTCTTTCGCGATTAGACATCTCGGTAAAATGCGCAATCAGCGGTTCAATATCCTCTTTTCTTTGCCGCAGGGGCGGGATGTCCATCGTGAGGACGTTGAGACGGTAGTAAAGATCCTCACGAAACTTTCCTTCTTTGACAAGCTGCTCAAGATTTTTGTGGGTGGCTGTGATGATTCGAACATCCACTTTGACCGGCACATTTGATCCGACAGGTTCAACCATGCGCTCTTGAAGCACTCGCAAAAGTTTAACTTGAAGATCAAGGGATAGGTCTCCGATTTCGTCCAAAAATAGAGTGCCGTGGTTTGCCAAAACAAATTTCCCAACCTGACTCCTAATCGCCCCCGTGAATGACCCTTTTTCATGACCAAATAGGGTGGATTCGAGCAGGTTTTCCGGAATAGCGGCGCAATTGAGTCCGATGAAGGAGTTATTAGCGCGCGGGCTTAATTGATGAATGGCTTTCGCCACGACTTCTTTGCCCGTGCCCGTCTCTCCGGTAATGAGCACAGTTTGATTCTCTGCTGCGTACTTTCCAATGGTCGATTTCACTTGAGCCATCACGCGAGAAGTGCCAATCAGCCCAAGGATCTTTTTGCTCTCTTCGGGGGCGACCGGCGCTACTTCAATTAGCTTTGTCGTGCGCTCATACTTTTCACACAACCCTTGGATGCGCTCTAAAAGCTTTTCAGAAGGGAGATCCTTTTCGATGTAGTCGGAGATGCCGACGCGCATGGCTTCTTTAACAAGATCCTTGGCGTCGTCACAAGAGTACATCGTGATGAGCTGGTCGGGATTAAGAGCCAAAACCGCTTTAGCCGTTTCAATTCCATTTAGCTCAGGCATGAAGTAGTCCATCAAAATGAGGGCGTACCGGCTGTTGTTCTTATGAAGCATTTCAAGCGCGGATTTTCCGGACGTCGCGCCATCTACACGATAACCTTGCGCTTCCAAATAGAGCTTGGTGGAAGTGATGTTGGCTTTGTCATCATCAATGATCAAGATTCGGTAACTCATAGGTGTTCTCCTGTATCGGCTGGGTTAGTCGGTCTAAAAAGGACGCTAAATTCTGAGCCATGGCCCACGTGGCTTGAGAAGTCGATCTTGGCTCCATTTTTATCACAAAGATATTGCACCGTCGGAAGTCCAAGCCCCGTACCTCGCCCAGCCTTCGTGGTGAAATCTACATTGAAAATCTTCTCTCGAATTTCGTCTGAAACTCCGGAACCCTCATCGCGAACGCTCACGAAAGGGCCTCCTTCATTCGCTGCAAGATCGACGTTGATTGTACTGCCCGTGCGAGAGGCGTGGGCAGCATTTCGAATCAAATTTTCAATAATTCTCTGGCAGTCACTCGACGACACCCCCGCCATGAGCGGACCTTGTGTTTGGATGTTGAGTTTTATTTTGTGGCCTTTGAGCTCGCCATCATATCTTTCGAGATCATGAATGAGTGTCGCAAGTTCTGAAGACAAATTGCAGTGAGCGGGAGGAATCGGTAGGCCCGTTTCACCAGGCATGTTTGAGCTTCCACTCTTTAGCGCCTTAACCTGCTTGGCAATGTCGGATATTTTGGCTAAGGAGCGATTGATTTCGTTCATGAGATCTGGCGTGATTGGCTGTTCCTTCTTAATCAGAAGTCCCAAGGTTGCAATCAGACGATCCAGTTGAGAAACGGGGGATAGAATGTCGTGAGCGATGCCGCGAATGACGGTCAATTGACCTCCAATTTTGGCGGCACTTTCAAATTTCTCAATTTCAACGCGGAGACCCTCCAGCGCCTCTTGCATCGGCTTTAGATCAGAGAAGGGAAGATTTGTCACCGTGATTTTCATTTTTGGGTCACTCTTGATGTGATTTGCCCAGGCCGAGAGCCTTTCGCCTACGGTATCCGTAATTCGGGCCAATTTTATCAAAAGGCCGAAGGACTGAATCATGAAGCCGGCACTGATCAAGATAAATAGGACGGATAAAAGTTTGAGGTTCAGGGTCGGTTCAAGATTAGCCTCAAGGTAGCCATATATTTCCTGCGTTCTGGGATCATAGTAGATGGGTACCAGGGTGCTGATGCGGTTCTTCTTGAGATTCCAGCACACTTTTTGCGAGTCCGCAGAACACGTGGGCTCTTCTTGGTGGGATTTTGCCCCTTTGCCCAATGTGTAAAATGGTTTTAGATCAGGATCTCGAATCAAAATCGATTCGCCAGGTTTCAGTTGAAACGCGTCCTTGATCTGTAACTCGACTTCTTTCACGTTGTTGGTTGAAATGAGCGCCGGGCGAAATGCTTTGACTGCGGCCTTAGACACGGATTGTAAATGATCAATACTCGACAGCATTCCGAAGTAAACGACGGCAACACCGGCAAGCACCAAGCTTACCGACAGGCCTACCACGGACCAACGCGTGATCTGCTTCGTGAGGTAGTGCTTGAGTGATGAGTTTTGAGGGCGTTTCATAGGTTTTGTTTGGGTTTGTCCTATCTCATTTCCCCGAAAACCTGACCTTAGCAAAACTCACGGACTCGTCCGTGACCGGAATTTGCGAAAGATCGATATCGGGGCTAGCAAAAACAGTTGTGGAGAAATGAAACAGGGGCAGTGCATAACCATTGCGGGTCACATCCAGCATTATGGCCCGAAATTCGCGAATTCTTTTTTCTTCTGATTCAAGGGATCTGGCCCGGCCAAGCCTGCCTGCGTAGTCTTGTTCTCCCGTTCCAGAGGGAATCGACGTGGGGTTGAGTTCTAGAAAATACGAAAGGGCTCCATCCAGATTCGAATCAGCAACACCTACTGATCCGACATAAAAATCGAATCCCCCTTGTTTTGCCGTTGAAGACACTTCACTGATTGGCACCTCCTTATACTCGGGAGCTTTGCCGGTTGCCTGCTCAATGGCTTTCGAGAGATTGTCCTGCAATTTTTTAGAAACTCGGTCCGGGCTGATCAGGATTTTGAGTTTTCGGCTCTTATAAATTTCGGGAAGGGTGGCGGCAGCCCTTTGCTCCTGCTTAGTTTCCCCGTAGAGGGCGTAGCCCCTCGGAAACACTTCTTGGCCAGCGGTATAGCCCTTTAAGTTCGCCATGAGATTTGTCATCAACGTTTGGCGAGTTAAATTCTGAGACAAAAATAGAAACAGCCCGCGTTCATCCTCGGTGATCTGTTTCTTTCCCATAAATATGAACCAAAAGGTGCGATCCAAATTTCTGGCCCAAGTATGAAATCCTTGTGCCTGAATGCGGGCCGAGAGTTCCTCTTCCATAAGGGAGTGCGCCGCGATGATGTTTGGCCATGGGTCTTGAAGTTTTCCTTGAAGAGATGCCTCTCGGCTTGGCTGCTTTATGATGATGGATTCAGCCAACTCCTCGGCAGGATGCACCCAATGAGGGTTCTTTTTCAGGGTTAATTCCAGAGTGCTTTGAGACTGAAGCGAAAAGGGGCCACTGCTTAGGCGAAGGTCGAGATGCCCGTTGGCATCCGTCTTGACCACGCCGTACATCGGTTCGGTAAGTTTTTTGAGAAAAGAGCCGTCTTTTTCGGCGTCCTTGAGGTGGAAATCAATTTGGTTTTCAGCAATACACTCGATTGAACCTATGCGATCAAAAAGGGACCGAAGATCCGCTTGGTGATCTTGTTTGGCGCGCGCGAAACTTTTCTTGATGTCCGTGCAGGTGATTTTGCTACCGTCTGACCACTTTGCCTTTTCGCTGAGTTGAAAGCGATAGGTTCGATCTCCCATTATTGACCAATGAGAGGATAAGCCGCCCACGATCTGTTTGCTGTCGTCCATTTCAACGAGTGTCGAGCCCAACGCATAGGACATGTCCATCTCGGTCAAGGTGATTACTCGGGCAGGATCAATGGGGAGCGAATACGAAAGATAGGTTCGAAGCTCCTGTTTTTTGGCGTTAGTCGCTGCGTTTACGTTTTCCATCATTCCTCCGAGAGTAACTACTCCGATAACTATCCATGCCTTTGCGTGATTCATAAATCAAATCGAGGTGGGGTGGTCTAAGCCAGTTTTAAGGGTCTTTATGAGTTCGCCTCGCTTGCCAAGGACATCAATTTTACCGTTTTGAAGGGTGAAGATGAGTGCATTGATCTCGTCTGCCGTGAATTCACTCTGAAGTTTTGCAAGTTCCCCGTTGAGGTGCTCCTGCTCGTCACTGGTTAATAGAGTGCCGGGTCCCTCGTCACCGATTGCTGCTTGAGCGCCGTTAGATCTTGTGTCGGCTTTTGCGGGCTCCGCTTCGGCTGCAAAAGCAACCAAGGTTCGCGAGCTTGCCGAAAAAAGCCCAAGGCTGGTTAGAATAACTACAATGGAATTTCTAATAATCGACATAAGTATTACCTCCACTTTACGTCATGCTACAAAATGAGGAAGTTGATTGATCGCTTCCAGTGTTTTCAAACGACCAAGTCGCTCAAAGTTTAAAATATTCTTCTGCTTCGCGTCCTCTGTCCTCCCAAAGAACAGGTTTTGCACATCGGGACTCGTGCAATATCCGGCGGACAGAGGGGAGGCGATAATCTCGTTAAATTCGTGACGAATCGGGTTTTTGGTGAATTGACGAAGATGGCGATTCCACTGCGCCTTCGCTTGTTTCCAATGAATCGTTTCGTCAGAGAGCCACGCAGGAAATCTGAAATGATGTGCGTAGGCGACCGCCTGTTCGGCGGGTCCCACGGGGTTTGTGGTCAGCGGGGTCTCAAAATCAAGAAGTTGTCTCGAAGTGGTATAGTAGCGGTGAGACACGGCCATCCTCGCTAATCGGCACGTCTCTGCAAAGGCCCGTACAAGCGCATTTTCTAGCGAGTCCCCGGCCGCATGGGAGATGACCCCATGGCCGTCAGCGTTCAAAAACTGCGTTGAAACTGTTGGAGCGTGACCGGCGTGCGAAATTAGGACGCGGACTTCGGGGAATACGGATTTTTTAAGATTTTGGTCAGACCACGCCGGAAGCCATTTTGGCAACTCGTTATTCTGAATCCTGGAAAAAGGCGTTTTGGAAAACCAATGGACAAGAACGGCGTCGCGCTCAAGCAATTCGTAGAGCGCGGCTTTCTTCGCGGCCTCCTTGTTTACATGGGCCGCCCATCCGTTTGAATTGGGGGTTCCGTGGGTGGTTCCCTTCAATGCTCTAAAGAGGATGCGCTCGACGGCTTCGGAAATACTTTTTTGAATCGCGAGAAGTGGAAACTCTGCTTCACCAAAGCCCGCCTCGTGAAACCCTCCGCCGCGAATTTCGGTGCAGTAGTAGAATTTTGAAAAGCGAAAGCCCTCCGTCTTCATGGGTTGTGGTGGGGAAATTTTAAGGACGAGTTTTTCTCCCGTTGGCAAGATCACGGGTACGCCAACGAGAAAGGGGGTGTATTGTTTTGAATTCATATTCGACCTGAACAAATCTTGAAGTGACCCAAACATATAGAAGCCCCCTTTCGTGCGGGGCATAGAGCAAGCTTTGGGCCAAAGAGAGTATCTGCGTTACGAAGGCGTGGAAGGGGTTGAAATGATGGGTGAAAAATGATTATAGGTCCGGTTGAAGCAGAAGGATGGACCCCCGGGAAGGGGGGATGTTTTCAAGTTTCTTGAAAAGGACATTAATGAGATCTCGATTTTGCATGTAAGTATATGAATTCATTTGTGAATGTTTTATTGTCATAACGACACCGTGCAGCATGAAGAGATAGTGTACGTGCCTCTCTTGGGACGGCACCTTCTTTGATCTGATGGAAATTATTGATGTTTTCAGGCTCTCGCCGGTTTCAGGAAAGTTGAAAAGAATTGTAATTTTTACAACGCGTCGCGGTAGTTGCGTGAGTGCCCGGCTTGCCCATCTTTGCCCATCCTTGGGCATGGCGCCTCCCTAAGTGGAAGCAGCGCTTTCGCGCAGCTGCGAAATCAGCTTTGCGATCACGAGTGCCAATGGCAGAAGCCATCGGAGGATTCGGCCCAAGGTGAAGCAGTACGCCTTACCCTGGTAATGAATGTTCAAGTCGATTACGAGGCTCGATTCAGGCTTTTTCTTGATCATAGCGAATTGGATCTCCCTTCACAATGACAGGGAGTCCAAGACGCGGAGATCACGAAGAGGCCCATGATCCGCCTTCGCGATCGGGAACTTTCGCCAGGTAATGTAGCTTTACCTCGATACGCTCCTCGGGCCGATCCCATGGCCCAAGAAGCCGCAAAACCATTGTGCCCAAAGCGATGTACACCGGGGGGCGTCCTGCCTGGAAAGGCCGTAGCGAAACGGATCAAGCTTCTTCCGACTTCACGCGAAGCAAGTCTGTGCTCCTTAGCTTTTTCCAACTCGTTCACTTGTCACGGTTTTACGCTGATGTTTTGGTGATGGCCCCTGTGTGCCAAAGTCCGGCGGCGTTTCGCGGACGGGACTTTTCGCGGTAGCCAAAGGTGAGCACAGCGGTGCTTAATACACAACCGCCCAAATGCACGGCAAATTCGCCATCCCACCGCCAAGACCTGCGAGGCTTTGCAGACTTTCGCGAGGCCCGGGGGGCGCCCAGGAGTACCGAGACACGCTCGTCTTCGCTTACAATGCTCGGGCGTAATTCATCAATCCCAAGGCCCGCGAAGCGTTGAGGCACGGGATGGATCGTGGCTTGGGAGGAGAGAGCAAACGTACTCACGAAAATGCAGCACACATGCAACGTCATGATGTAAGCCGTAAGCGCGCGTAAATCCTGTTCACGCCATAATCCTATTTCGAGTTCATTCGTTTTCGGACTCCAATTGGCATTGTTTATGTTTTGTTAGCTCGCGATTTCCCCGAATCAGTCCTGATCCGTCGTCGCGCAAAGACTCGCGCCCTCGCTACGCTCCGTCACTCCCTTTGCCCTGAAGGCCGACGCCGGGGACTGATTCCTCCAATCGCTTTTTTTTCATCTGCATCCCTTCTCTGGGTGAAAGGGATGCAGCGAAAAAACATCCCAAAACACACAAACCAAATTGGAGAAGACAATGAAAACGAATCAGAACGAAACTAAGAATCAGGCGATCGAACAGAACAAAGAGCGCGCGGGCTTCATCACAAACGTGATGCCAGTGCTGGGCAAAACCGGCGAGTACGTGTACATCTTCCTTCCCGGCGAAATCACGATCACCGAGCACGTCAATCGCTTCAAGGGGCTCCTTGGGATCGAGTACACGCCCAAAGCACCCGCAACCGAAAAGCGGGAGTTCGTTCCGCGCCTGGGCCTTCAAGCGAAAGTCAGCATGGCACTCAGCCAAGATGGTCAATGGGTGACGATTTATCTGCCAGGAAACATGGGCCGGATTGTGAATCATCGCCACGCCTACATGCACATTCTTGGTCTCCCTTACGAAAAGAAGTCCCGGGCCGCGTAAGCGGCTCGGGCTTCGGCCTCAAACCAAAACATCAAACTTAAAGTGTAAAGGAGAACTCATATGGAAGAGCTAATGAAGAGACTTGAAGCGATCGCGTGGAAGAAGAGCAAACCGTTTTGTTACGGCTGTTACAAGACAGCGCCCTCGGGAGTCTGCCGCTCTTGCGGTTCGGATGATTTGATGCGAATCGTCGATGGGGTCGGCGTCGACTGGAATATCACGTGGGTACGCAACTATCTGGTCGAATTGAACGTCAAAGCGGCCGACATTGATGCAGCCTTCGAGGATTCCGTGAGCCAGTGTTACCCTGAAGAAGTGAAGATCGGCTGGATCACCTATGATACAGTCAGCGCCCTCAAAGAACTCGATCCTGTCTCTTGGGATCTCGCCAAATCGGAGTACATTGACCAGGAGGTGAGCGAGGAAAATCTCATCACCTTCGATGGCGGATCGACACACTACTGGCCCCACGATATTGAGAACTATCTCGATGAAGCCGAAGGCGAACTCGAAGCGGCGGGGTAGCACCTCCACTGGGGCCACGGATTCGACCGTGGTCCCTGCCTAACGCGCAAATCCCACCAACATTCCGTGCACCGCCCGGAGCTTATTCTCGTCCAACTGCTCAATCAAAGCGAAGCACTCTTCCTTGATGCTGAGTATGGGGATGGCCTTACCGGCCATGAATTCCTCGAACTCGGGCATCGTGTACCCATAGCTTTCGACAATGAGTCGAATGCGTTCAGGCGAAACGTCCATTCGGCCTTGCTCAATGTGGCTAATGGTTGAGTCCGAAAAGTTGATTCTCCGGCCTGCCTCGCGCATCGAAATGCGCTTGGACCGCCGCATGAATTGCAGAATTTTTGAGTGATGGGTGAGTTTTTTTTGCTGACTTCTTTTCATGGCGTTTGTTCCCCTTCGTGGAAGAAAAAAACGCTCTTGGGTCTACGCAAAATAGACAAATGATTCCATAAAGCTAAGCTGCGTAGACATTGAAATGGAGATTTTTTGGAAGCCGCGATTCACTCAGCCCAAAGTCAGGCCAAACTCAGCCCAGAAATGTATTATTCGGTATTTCTGGGTAATGAGTTTGGCCGCTGATCTTGCTAAGTACCTGAAACCTTTTGTTATGAGTTCCGATACTTTACTTCTATTCTGACCAACTTCCCTGACTTAATTTGGTGGAGACGGTGGGAGTTGAACCCACGTCCGAAAGCCATCCATCGCCAGCATCTACATGCTTAGTCTGTGTTTTAGATTGAGTCGCAAACGTCCACAAACAAACTTAAGCGACCCTCCGCAGACTTTAGTTTCGCAATCCGGGCGCCTACGAGACCTGGAAAACTAGCCCACTAAATGACGTTTTATCCTGAACCATGGGCGAGAACAGGTAAAACGGGTAGCTTAATTAATTAATTAACTAGGCAGCCATTGCGTAATTGTTGTCAATTACAAGTTGCCACTTTTTTAGGAGGCCTGTGGCCCCTCCGCATGCATCTAGGACTTCAAGACTCCCGTCGAAGCCGGATCGTCCCCATAACATCCACTTTACCACACTATCATGGCGAAACGCCACATAGCCTCCGTATGCGAATTGCCTCAAAATATCTGTTACTTAGATGCGGTGCGCAGTTTTGGTTGAATTACCTGGTAGCGTCACTATCCCGCACTCTGTCAAAATATCGGTTACCACAACTTAGATTTTGG
>JBBCAV010000132.1:0-1186 GCA_051382305.1 Bdellovibrionota bacterium FG-2 | reverse complement strand
GCTCTGTGGGTTTTCTAGGCGCCAAGTGTTCTTGATTATCAAAAAGCAGTTCATAGACGGGTGCAAATTTACCTTGTTTGCCTGCGCAAATGGCAACGCGCGCAGCCTCGCAGGCGGCCGCGTGCATGGGGCGTTCGATTTTGCGATTGCAGCTGGGGTCCAGCGGATAGTTTCTAAAAACCACCCGAACCCTATCAGGGAATCGGTTCAGTAGTGAGTGCAGGGTGTGCGCGCCGAGTTTGCAGGAGGGACATTGAAAATCTGCAAATTTGACAATCGTGACCGGCGCGTTTGGAAGTCCGATGGACGGAAGTTCTGGGCCCGTGTTGACGGCAAGGACCGGCGTGTTGAGGGCGGATTGGAAGTATTCTTCAATGTCAGAAGACTTGAGCGCTACCGTATCGAACGCTTTTAGGAAAACTGTAGGCACTAAAAAACACCCTAAGCTCACAAGCAGAAACGTTTTCCACTTAGCAAAATCCAAAGGTGCCTTTTTTGTGGATTCGGGTTTCAAACTCAAAACGACGCCTAACGCGACCAAGATCGTCACATCGATGCCCAAGCAAAAAAGGCAGAAGGTTTTTAGAACTTGGGACATGACAAAGAAATAGCTCAGGCAAAGGAGTATCCCACCGCCGGTCATTAAAAATAGACCTCGCAGGGATTCCCGCCGCCATGTCCCACTGAAGCCAAAAAGGCTCAAAGCAAAAAGAAGAGTAAAATAGCCTGCTGCAAATATCGCCAGCGGAAAGCCCGGGAAAAGCTCGGCGTAAGAACTTGCAGCCACGACGTCACAGTTCATCTGCGAGCTGACATTACAAAAAGATCGAAACCCTGCAGTGCCGCCTCGGACTTCAAAGAAGTGTTGCGTGAGTGAAATCGAAAAGCCCAAGCCGATGAGGGCCAAGAGGGCTAAGGTGTAAAAGCGTCGGGGAGTTTTCATGAGAGGCCTCCTAATGTGCCAGCTTTGAAAATCAAATATTCTGCAAATCCTAAAAGGATCAATCCGCTAATGACTTTAATCATTCTGAGCCACTGCCCTGAGCGTGGCAAGACCCGAATCGCTCCCGCAAAGACCGCAACAATCAAAAGAAGCGTGCCGAGACCAACCGAAAATGAAATCATGAGGGCTAGGCCCACTCCCACGGATTGGGTCTTGGCGATGTAGGCTAGTATCGAAGGAAGA
>JBBCAV010000131.1:0-55642 GCA_051382305.1 Bdellovibrionota bacterium FG-2 | reverse complement strand
GCGCCTGTGCTTCGGCGTCACTTCTCAAACAGCGAAGTTAGAGGCCTACCGCCCCGACCCTTGGGCCCTTAACTTCACTCTTTCGGAAGTCGCGGCCCCCGGAGAGGCATGTGGAATCCGTCCCGGCGCCTCGCCGGCGTACACGTCACCCTCACTGCGCTGTCCGCCGACCCCCGCGCGTTCAGGCGTTGATTTCACAGCGTTTTTTCCCGACAAAAGTTCCGGTTGACCCACGATGCGCACTGCGTAATAATTATCAATTAGGGGAATCATAACGCGCATTTGTCTCAAGTCAGGGCTTCGGTTTGTCGATGAATCTAATGAGAAGGATCGGGGGATTCGCATGCTCTTTGGCGCCGCCAAAAAACAGAATCGCATCGCATGGCTCGTACTCGTTTCGTACGCGAGTTCGCTGGCGTCGTTTCCGGCTTGGGCCTCGCCCGATTCAATGACTTATGACAATGACAAGTTCAAGCCTCCGGAGGTCACTCAAAGTTGCGACGATATTTGCGGAGTTCTTGTCAATGATCAAACGCGCGAACATAGAGGTGACTCCAAAGGTTGGGGGGCGGCCCAGAGCTCGGTCTTTGCCGACAAGTTGGATCCGGCGAAGGCCTCATCGGTGGCCGCGGGACTTGCGGGTTTGAAGGGGCAGGATCCTGATCAGTGGTGCGCCAATCATGGATCTCCGACGAGTCGAGAAAAACCCAACGCAGAGGCGGGACTGACTCGCTTGACCCAAAAGGGGAGCGACAAGGAAATAACCTGCGGGACTAAAGTCGCAATGCTCACGACCGACGAAGGAATGTCCTGCTCAAACTACAGCGACAATCTCATGCGCTGCAATTACAAGAATGATGTTCAACTCTATTCACAATGTTACGCGTATCAAAAAGCGGATGATGGCAAAAACTGGGAGCTGCTTCTTTTCGCGCTCGACACCGCGACTGCCGCGTCTTGCGGACTGGTGTGCGCGTCGAGTACATTGGTTGGCGGACTTGCTGAGCGCGCGTGCAGTTTCATGGCGTGCGCCGCAGGAATTGCCGAGCTTGCCGCTTCGGTCCTCCTCGCGACCGATCCTCTGCAGGGGGCGGTCCAGGGGATTGGCGGTTTGGTGGGTGTAGCGGGTGAAGGATTTGGACATCCGAAATATATTTGTGGACTCGGCAAAGGTTCATCAATCAAACACGACAATCTTAAATTTGATTATCGAAACCCGGTTCCGCCTCCCAGTGAAATTCACCCCATGATGGCCGCCGTGATGTTCGCGGGCGGTTCCAAGGCGTTCTTGCTGGGCGTGGCTGCGAACTACGTGGCGAGTGTGGCGCGGGCGGAGGAGGATTGTACGCCGCTTCTAGGGAAATGGAAGCAAGCTTCTGAGAAGGCAAATACGTTGCGCGCAAAGAGATTTGGACTTTTTAAGGGCACGCTAAAAGATCCTAATAGCGCCAAGGAATGCCCTGAGTGTGTCGAGCTCGCAGCGCAAATTATAACATACGAACAGCAGGCAAGTGACTTTCAGGGGCAGTACACGGCATGTGCTAAACGCAATGAAGATGAGGCTGCGGCTTTAAAGCAGAATTCCGCTGGCGGTCAAGAGCCGGCTGCAGGCCAAGATGCTTTGGCTCAAGCAACTCAGAACATGAATAAGGTGACTGGCGGAGGTAAGGATCAGTCACCGAAGCCGACGCCGGTTCCCGCGTCACCCCCTCCGCCACCGCCTCCACAAAAAACAACGGCTGAACTTGATGCCGAGCTAAAAGCGGCTGAAGTCGCCAGCAAAAAGGCGAAAGATGACGTTAAAAAGGCGCAAGATAATGTGATCAACCACTCGGATAGCACTGACGAAGAATTCAAAAAATCACAGGAAAAAGTTGCGGCTGCAAAAGAGGCTCAGGCTGCAGCAGATGCAAAATTGGCTGCGGCAAAACAGTCAATTAAGGGCGACCAACCAGCACCAGCACCACCAGTTCCGGCACCAGCACCACCAGTTCCGGCACCAGCACCACCAGTTCCGGCACCAGCACCACCAGTTCCGGCACCAGCACCACCAGTTCCGGCACCAGCACCACCAGTTCCGGCACCAGCACCACCAGTTCCGGCACCAGCACCACCAGTTCCGGCACCAGCACCACCAGTTCCGGCACCAGCACCACCAGTTCCGGCACCAGCACCACCAGTTCCGGCACCAGACCTAAAAGATGTAAAGAAATCTCTTGATGATAAATTTCCTGAAAGTGGCAAAGGGACAGCGGCTCCTCCGCCAATACCAGGATTAGAACCGGACAAGCCAGCGCCGAAAATACCAGGTTTGGGGCCTGATAAAGCACCGCCAAAAATACCAGGCCTAGAGCCTGAGCAACCTCCTGCACAACCGGGATCACCTCCTGCACAACCGGGATCACCTCCTGCACAACCGGGATCACCTCCTGCACAACCGCCGTCTACGCCAGATCTGAAAAAAAACTTGGATAATGCGATTGCTAAAAAGCAACAAGCTGACGCTGATGTTGACGTTGCTAAAACTAATTACGAGAAAGCGGCCCGAGAATCCAAAGGCGATGTTTTTAAGGACCCAGACGTTGTAGCTGCAAAAAAAAGGCTGGACGAAGCTAAAGATAACCAAGGAAAAGCAAACATTGATAAGGTTCAGGCAGGGGCTGAACTTGATCAAGCAAAAGTCGATGAAGAGACAAAAATTCGAGAAGCCTCAAAACCGAAAGTGGAGTCGCTCCCCCCACCAGAAGATCCTTGCAAGGGAGACTCAGTTTGTGTCGAACGCAATAAGCGCCTGGATTCAGTCGCCGATCGGCAAATTAAGAACAATGAAGACCGTATGAAACAACTAGATGAAGATGGCAAAAATACTGACGGCCCAGTTTCCTCTTCTGCCCCCAGTGATGCGAAACGAAAAGCGCTCGAGGCCGAGGAGTCGTGTCTCAAAACAGCAGCAGATCCAAAAACGTGTTCGGTAACTCCCGAAAAGGATCCCGAAGTGAAAGCCTCCTCGGGAGGAACTTGCGATCCCATGCAAAAATCCTGTGTTGATGGAACGAAGGCTCCAGCGCCAGCCTGCGACCCTAAGAATGCGTCTTGCCCCTCTGCCCCCCCGCCAGCAGAAACGGCTGAGGCCAAAGCCAAGAGAGACGCCGAAGAAAAAGAGAAAGCGAAAGTCGACCCCAACGCAGACAAATCCCCTGATCAAATGACCGACGAAGAGCGCAGTCAGCGCAGAACGCAAGCCTGCTACACCGCGATGACCTTCGGGTTTTTGGCCGGGGTTCGCTACTACAACTGGCACGAGCATGACAAGTCTAAAGAGCAGTCATGCAATTCCGTTAAGAGTCTTTTTGATCAAGGGAAGAAAACATTCACCGGCGACACTACGCCAATTCCTACCAACAAAGAGACAGGCGGCGGCGACCCATCCGCGGCCACCGCCGGAAAGGCGGGCAACACCAGTTCAAAAACCGGCGGCAATCCGAACCAAACCACGAGTGTGAAGCTTCAAGCAAAGATGGAAGGCTACCACAAATGTCGCGAATCCGGAATCTCCGCAGAAGTGTGTGAGCAAATGGCTGGCGCAACGGATGGGGGATTCCTCATGCGCTCCGGCTTGGATCAGCAGGCGCTGCCACTGGCAAGTCAGATGAATTTCGATGATCTCGAAAAACAAATGAGGCGCGGAGCTGGCGCCGGTCAAGCCATGTCACCTTATCTTGGAGGCTTGGGAGAGCTCGGTGCGGCGCTGGCTCACCTGGGGCAATTGGGTCAAGATGGTGCAAGTCAGATTTTAGGCACCGGAATTCTCTCCTCCAGCGCGACCTATTCTGGGGGTGGCGGCGGTGGTGCACGGGGCGGCTCCTCTGCGAGCGGTGCTTCGTTGGGTACCGGATTTTCATTTGGAGCGGCGCGGACGACATCGTCATCGGGCACGATGAACTTCGGTGCTCGTGAAGATACGACGGACATTTGGCATTCCAAGACGAGCCTCAATCTGTTTCAGATTGTTTCGGAACGGATTGGCAAGAGTTCAGGCCGGGTTAAGTAAAGAGCGACTTGAGAAAAGCGGCGTAGGGCCAAGCTTCAATGCCATCAATTGTGCGACGAATCGGATCGCGTGATACAATGATGTAGCGCTCGATTAGTTTTTCTTCTCGTAGCGCCCTCAGGCCCTTGATGTGACGCTCGTTGATGTGTTCTGTGGATTTGATTTCAATTGCGAGCCTGTTTCCGATGATCAAATCAACCTCATGGTCTTTAGCGCGCCAGTAAGACAGTGATTCGTCTGAGCCTTGGTAGGAAAGTAGCGCACGAATTTCTTGAATAATGAAGTGCTCAAAGGCCGCACCAAAAGCTTCGGATTTAGGCACAAGAGTTCTTCGACCGCTGAGAAAGTTAGCGATCCCCACGTCAAATAGAAAAATCTTTGACTTTGTAGAGGCTTTCCGAGTTTTTGTGCGGCAGAAGGGTTCAAGTTCGAAGGCAATGAGCGTATCTTTCATTACTTCAATAAAACTAGCCACCGTACGAGGAGGGACGCCTGCGTCGCTCGCCACTTGAGCAATGTTGAGTTCTTGGCCGGATGACAATCCAATTGTATCAAGGAAGCGTGCAAAATGGTCAATTCTCCTGACTAAAGCCTCAGCCTGGATCTCCTCCTTAAGATAGGTTTGAACATAGTCTTTGAGGTCGGTTTCGGGATCGTCAGAAAGATAAATTGAAGGAAGGCCGCCGATGTTTACGTATTTCACTAAATCAAAGTCTGAGATTTCCAAACTCGTAAGTGGGAAAAATAACTTATTGCTTGCGCGTCCGCCGAGGAGATTCACGCCCTGTTGTCTTAGTTTGCGGGCACTTGAGCCCGTTAAGAGAAAACGTTTTGCTTTATCCTTCTCGATCAGTCGGTGAACCTCATCGAGGAGTGCGGGTAGTTTTTGGATTTCATCAATGACGACTAAATCGGCATCCAGGCACTCCTCCCCAAGTTGTCGGGGTCTTCGCAAAAACCTGGAATAGACATCCGAATCCAATAGATCAAAGACCAGTGCGTTGCCCAGCTCGCGC
Organism: Bdellovibrionota bacterium FG-2; assembly: GCA_051382305.1. Lineage (GTDB taxonomy): Bacteria > Bdellovibrionota > UBA1018 > UBA1018 > UBA1018 > CAIRTR01. The sequence continues at coordinate 50,575 of JBBCAV010000131.1, read as the reverse complement.
TTGATCCACCAAGACTTACCCGTGGCGCGCGGGCCAAAGAAAAACGCACTTTTGCGTTTCAAAATTTGCCGCAATTCAAGGAGACGTTTGTATTCCATTCGCCTCTGAGTATACAGCAAGAACTAACAATCGGCAACTAGTTGCCGATTCTAAAGCTAATTCGGCAACTAGTTGCCGATTCTAAAGCTACTTCTTCGTCGGCGCCGCGGGTCTCTCAGTAATCCACTGGGCGCTCTTCTTAAAGATACGCTTTGAAACAGTCTTGAAGATGTCCACCTCAAGTCCCAGACGAACAAAATAGTCCTCAGGGTCTGCGCTGCCCACGGGGTCAACGGGCTTCTGTGATTTATCTGGATCAAAGTTCAAGTCCGCTACCGCTTCTGCCGAAGCGCCGCTGCTGCCCCAGCCTGAGCCACCTGAACCGGAGTCGCCTGATCCCCCTGGTGGCTTTGCACCGCCGCCACCGCCTGAGGCATAACCACTTTTTCCATCGGTTCCGTTCCCATCAGAAGTTTGCGTGTTCATCGCAACCGAATTGCCCACAGCCTTCTGCGAGCCTGAGCTCTCGAGTCCACCAGCGCCGAGACCTGAACCACCGGCCGCGCCTTTGGATTGTGATGATCCGCCGGAAATCAAATTGTTACCTAAACTAAGCTCAGGGGATTTGTCGGCAGCAGCTCCGCCAGTATCATCGGGTCTTTTGGCGAGACTTTGAGGCAATGCGGAATCCGCTCCCCCGGCTGTCGCCCCAGCCGAAAAGGCGGTCGAAACACCACCTGTTTGGCCTTTCTTTTGTCCTTTGTCAGATGCGAGAGTCTTTGCCGGCTGAATGTTTTTTAGGGCGGAGGTGGCGCTATCCTCTGTCGCAGCGAGTGAAGTATGGAGTCCGTAGTTGCCCGGATTCGTTGGGACAGGAGGTGTGATGCTCGCCTTGGGACCTGGGCTTGGCATTTTTTTCGACGGACAAACGACCCCTGGAGCCATCTCGAGGGCTACACCGTTGCAATTCGTAACAAGGTAATCTTCTGCGCAGCCGATACCCATGATCGTTAAAAGGCTTACTGAAAAGCCCAGTGCAATCATCGTAGATTTAGAAAAATTATTGTGGACCATTGCTGCACCCTCCTGCTGAGGCTTTTACTGAAAAGGGCTTGAGCTTGTTAGTGACTCGCTCCCGAAGGCGCGTATTGTAGCAGGTATTTGCGCAGGTCGTGGCGCACGAAGAACATTCGTTCGAGACATTGTGTTTCGCGGCGTAATAGTAGCTGTCGTGCCAGCAAGAAGGATCACACTTACTTCTGCATTCGCTGGCGCAAGCATCTGATATCGGCTTAATCGAATCAGCTATGAACGAACCTCCTGAGGGTGAATCAAAAAACTCACTTTGAAAAGTCTTTCCGGCCCGATCCATGACCTCACATAATGCGGCGGTGCCTATCCCCTTATCAATCGCTGCTTGAGCCGCACACACATATTGAAGGCGTTGTCGCATCTTTCCAAGGTCGGGTTGAGGAGCCGTGACATCGGGGTTCCAGATCCAACTGGCTGAGTCGACACAGCCAGTAAGGATACTGTTAAGCGGCACGTCTGGCCCGAATTCAGCTGTTATGCTCGAAGTCAGCTCCTTCATGTCAGAAAATAGCGCTGCAAGTTTTTTAGCAGCTGGCTCACAAGAAGAAGCCACGGTGATTTTCTGTGTTGAAAGAATCTCGCTCTCTACTTCTTTCCATTTGAATGCAAGAATGTGAATCCATCCACCGCGCACCCAAGCATATTCGGTTGTTCCTTTGGTTCCAGAGCCGTCGAGCAACATGGAATTATTGCTACCTATATCGCATGGAAATGGAACTTTAAATTTCGTACACCATTTAAGAACGACATCAATCGTTACACCGAGATAAATCAGATCCCCGCACGAATTCCCCCTGACGTTTTTATTGGATGAATCTGGCTCCGCAGTGCATTTGTTTAGTGGGCTAGGAAGCAGGTTACAAACTGGAGTTCCAAAGTCTTGAGGCGGAGGAGTTTTGCTGTCTTTGTCTAGAAGCTCCGTCGTACCGCTATAGTAACTATCGGCGTAAGCTTTTACATAATTCTCTAACGTCGCCGCAAGCCTTGCCTTAAAAGAGGCGCACGGAGGTAGTGGGTTGGGGGCTTGCGTGGTCGGTTTATCAGGAGCGCATGGAAGATCCAAGGTGAACGCAAAACAATTGGGTTCGCCAAGCGCACCGCCAAGAAGGAACAGGACTCCAACAAAGATTCCCCGTTTTGACATCGATTTTTACCCCACCTTTTTCTATTGTAAATACAGATCCAAGCGCTGACAATATAAATCATCGTTCCAAATCTTGCGTGAAGGAAAGACTAATGAAAAGAGACGTGTCGCAGAAGACACAGCTCTGTGGAGTAATTTGCATGAATTTAGCCAAAATTTTCGGGATTTCGATTTTGTCACTTCTTTACCCCCTTGCGCTTTTTGCAGCACCCGCATCTTTGAAAGAGGCGCAAGATCAAATGTCAAAAGCGTATCAGCAGTATTATGAAGCGATTTCCGGCAAGGAACTTTCAAAAGAAAAGAAGCAAGAACTTGTTGATAAGATCATTACACCAGCCAATCGTGAGCTTGATAACTTTGTAAAAAATCATATTAAGGAGTCGATAGAAAAGGCAGTTTTGGGGGCAATGAAAAAAACATCAAAACCTGGTGCCAAGAAGGGATACCTCGAGCATGGCGATGCGACCGCCGCGACTGCTGGATCAACGGCGCCCAAAGTCCAAGTCGTTCCACCCGCTAAGGTCGAGCCCGTGGCGCCCAAAGAAGCCGTCGTGATTGAAGGCGATGGGCCCCAAGAAATTGATTTCCCCGGTCCTCGTCCTGTCGCATCACCCACCCCTCAGAAAAACTAATTATGGCACTCACACACTCCGAACCCGGTGAACTTGGCTCAATTGCTCCCGATTTTTCGCTCCCAGGCGTATGCGGAAAAACGCATGCGCTTTCGGACTACAGCACTGGCCCGCACGCCGCAAAAGCCTTGGTTGTAGTTTTCATGTGCAACCACTGCCCCTACGTTCAAGCGGTCGATGATCGTATTAACGATCTGGCTAAGCTGTATCACGATAAAGGGGCAGCCTTGGTCGCGATCAATTCAAACGACGCCGCACGCTATCCCGACGATAGTTTTGCGCAGATGAAACTGCGTGCGCAAGAAAAGAGTTACGCGTTTCCCTATCTCTTTGATGAAACTCAAGAAGTCGCGCGTGCTTATGGCGCAGTTTGTACGCCGGATTTCTATGTCTATCAAAACGTGTCGGGCCAGTTTCAATTGCGCTATCGTGGGCGACTCGATGACAACTGGAAAGAGCCGTTGAGGGTGACCCAGCGAGACCTCGCGAAGGCGCTTGATTGTATCTTGGCGGGCAAAGCGGTTCCTGTGGCGCAACCAGCGTCAATGGGTTGCAGTATCAAGTGGAAATAGTTCCTGCATCAGGTGGTGCAATAAAATGCCGCACCATGTGGTGCAATCTGTATGGTTGTATCAATTGATTTTCTTGGGTTTTATAGTCTGGTCATCGTATAGTGATGGTATAGGTTAGTTATTTGTGCCGCAATTTAGTACGCTTTTCTTGGAAAAGTAGGTCTTCTCATGATAAAAAACCCGTTTATTATCGGTTATCAGGATATGGCAAATGAGGATTTTTGCCCCCGCGATGAGGGGAATGAATTCGTCACTAGGCTGAAGACCAGTTCGAATAATCTGTATATCTCCGAGCAAAGAAGAATCGGTAAAACAGCATTTGTAGTAAACACGGTTCGAAATTCCGATTTTATCGGCGTCCGGATTAATGTGAACAAGTGCTCTTCGATTTTGGATCTGGTAAAGCACCTCATCTATCTCGACGAAACTTATTCGATGTCCACCCCGCAAAAAGGAAAATTCTTAGAGCTTGGGCGCAGGTTTCAGGAATCAAATCAAGAAGACCCGACGGTTATCGATCACTACCTCGGATATGCCCTTAACCAAATTCAAAAGACCAAGACCGCGAACAAGTCTCCCGTTCTTATTCTTGATGAGTTTCAGAATATCAAGCGTTTTAAGGATCCAGAAGCAGATAAAAAGCTAAGAGAGCACATCATTAAGTTATGGGACCTTAGAGTTGTCTTTGTGGGTTCTATTCGTAATGAGATGAATGAACTCTTTACGACAGAAGGTAAATGGTTTTACAAACAGGCGATCCATTTCTCATTGGACGTTATTCCGGAGGATCAGTTTTTCAATTTTGTCGGGCACCGACTAAAAAAAATGAAAATGAGTATTCCCAGGGATGTCTTTTCTTCGCTTTATGCCGAAGTCCGGGGACTCACCGAGGATGTTCAGCTCATCTTATCTGAAATGTTTCTCCTTGCAATTTTGCACGGCGAACGCGTTTTTTCTAGGCAGCTTTACGATGAAACAATCAATAAAATGGTAGCCAAAGAACATAGCTATTTTTCCGACCTTATTGCGGACCTTACTCCGATTCAAAATGAGGTATTAGAGGTCATCTCTTTGGCGCCATCTACGATGCCCGATAAAATTCTTAAATCATCTCCTCTGTTAACAAGACAGGTACATGTGACTGATGCGCTGAAGTCTTTTGTGAAGAAAAAAATCCTGACCGTATACCCCAGTGACGGGAGCTATCGATTCCATAATCCCCTGATGAGGATTTGGCTGGAGCGCCATTTTAGGAAAGGGCGCGCTTAATGCTTAATCAGATCTATCTCCATCTTCGCTTCATCATCATTGGGCGCAAGATCGTTAGACCAGCTTCCGCCACCCATTCCGCCATTTGCAGATTGTTTGCTTTTTGTGAGTGAATCAAACGAAACGATTTTGACACTATAGCCTACTCGTCCCTGTTTCTTGTAACCAGAAGTGAGGACGTCGTTCCAAGAGGTTTTGACCGTTCGAGGGTCGTCGGTTTTTATGAGTGGCGAACTCTCTCCTCCACCGAGCGTGATAGGTTTTCCTCCTGCATTAAAGGGATTGCGAATGTGAACGATGTTGAAGCCCTCGCCATCTTCGCCTTCTCCTTTGCGTAAAGTCGCGGCGTAGCTTTTAAAAGCGGCCATCATTCCATCCAGAAGTTTTTTGTAGTCGCCCTCAGGATCGCCCTTCGAAGCGTTGGCGGTAGGAGGTTTTTGCAGAGTCTCCTTAATTGCGGTATTAAGGGTTTCATCAACCGCCCCCCCTATGGCCATTTCAGGAGAAACAAGGGGTGCCCAAAACGCAAAAGTATCAGAGGAATCAAAGTATTTAACAAAGGGATCAGGAAAGCGGTCCGTTGGAATGTTGTAACGGCGCCCCTCATAGGGATTTGGGGCCATCGCAGCCTGATAGCCCGCCTCGACATTTGCTTGCGTAATCATATTGCCCGAGCCAGCCGCGGCCAAGGCTTGATACATGGCACCCAGTGTAAGATCGTTGTCCCAACCCATTCCCCGGACGGCGACCTCGCCATCAGCGATAGGGAGGTTAGGAATAAAATTCTTTGTGCTCGCAAGCCCTTGGCTCCCTGGTTTAAAGGCGTTGTTTACCGTACTTGCTTGCACAAAATTTCCCAATGCAGAATCAATGGGAGGACCAATTCGACTCCCAAAAGGCCTCGCTGCCGCGTAGGCTTTGAGTGAGACCTCGCCAAAAGGGGAGAACAGGACTTTGGCTTTCGCTTTCAATCTCAGGGCATAATAGGTCAAAACCGTTGAATCCTTTCGGACGCCGAGTGTGATGGACGGAACAGAGACCGGAATAAGATTGGGCACGCAGTCAGTTGCTTGACCTACTTTGGTTGGATCGAGTGCAAATTCGACAGAGTAGGTATCAAATTCTGCTTTGATGTCGTTGAGCTTGATTTGGGCAGGATTTTGCAGCTCCTCGAGTTCAATCGAGTCATCAGAAAATGTGTGATTGCCCAACGTATAATACGCTGATTGAAATGCTTGAATGGAGCGCTCATAGTAGGTCGGATCGGATTTTGCCTTAAGCGCCTCTACCTTATCTTTAGAAAGTGTCAGAGGAGGGGCGTTGAGGTAGCTCGCAAGGGTCGCAATACGAAGGCGAAGTAGCACCTCTCTGGGGACTAATCCTAAACCAAAAGCCAGTCCCCGAAACGTCTGTAGAGTCTGCTGTTGCGCTGGATCATTGAACATCGATGCAAGCTTCGAAAAATCATGATCCGCATTAAAGAGCCAAAATATAAGCAAATTAGTATTAAGACGTCCGATCTGTTCGCAGTTGGCTTGGCGAATGTCTTCGATATTCTGCAATTGCACTCTTAATGTCTCATTCACCTTGTCCATCATGCTGGCCGCCGGGATCGCGATCTTGGGGATGGTTCCAATGTGACAATAGTTGTCGGCAGGATTCATGACGACACAAACGGCGGGAACCCCGTAACTCGCTTCCGTAGGGTTTGGTTTCCATTCCGGTTTTTTTTTCCCCGTCGGCCCTCTCGGAAACTCGTCCTGTGCGATATTGCCCATCACATAATAGCGGAACAAAAACTTCTTGTACTGCCGGCGCATTTCGTAATTCAAAAATGAAATGTAATTGAGCTGCCGTGCCTGTGCCGCCGCGCCGGCATACGCCGCCAAGTCCGCGGCGTTTTGAAGATTGATCTTCGCATTAATGAGCATTGCCGTGTTGATCACAAACGCCAGAAAAACGATAAAGGTCATCATCATCATGCCCACCATGATGGAGGCCTGACCTTTTTCGGAGCGGCGGTTGGATTGGCGTTTGGCTGTCACTGGGCTTCTATTGTGACAAAGGTGGAGCGCGCTGTCAAAGAGTGGGAAAAAAGGGCGAAAAAAAAACCGGTTCCCGCGACCCACCCCGAAAGGCGAGACGAAGGAACCGGGTTAATACTAAGATCTTACCAGAATTTCTTGTTAGAGAAAGTCTCTTTAAGGTGCTTAGGGAACGACCAACGAGGCTTTTTGCTCGCTGGGCGTGCTTTGATCATGATTTCTTCGCCGGTGAAAGGGTTTTTGCCTTTGCCAGCTTTGCGAGCAGCTACGTCTTTACGGACAAGCGTGCCAACAATAGGGAAACGAACGCGCTCGCCTGAAGCCGCAGCTTTTGCGCCCAAAGCGAAAGTGTCTTCCAAGGTTTTCTTGAGGTCAGCGCGCTTGATGCGAACATCGCCCTTCTTGGTGGTCGAAGCAATCTTCAAAACCTGTTCATGAAGTGTATTGATAAAGTGAAATTTAGTTTTCTTTGCCATATAAAACCGCCTCCTTTTATGCGGGATTTACGAAATGTACGGACTTTATTTGAATCGCGCAAGCAAAATTCCACAGAATTTTTGTCTTTATATCATTTTTTTTTACCGTAGAGGTCTGGAAATAGCCTCTTTTTTCATGGACCACTGAGGGACCGATGAAGATTGGTAGAATTCTGGCGCTGCCCGCAGGGAAAAGGTTCGAACAGAATTCCCCCCAAAACATCTGAAAACCGGCGCTCACACTAGCATCTCAGTGCATATCCCGAAGAAATGCGCGCATTTTGCAATACAAAAAGCCTCATTTTCTAAGGGGTTTTGAGCATTTTTGACGCGAAGGATATATCGGACTGTTGGTGTGGGGGCAGGGGGAGGGCTATCCCCCCAGGGGGTACGCCCCTAACTTCACATTTTGAGAAGTTCCAGTGCGGTGTCGTGCCAAAAATACCATCGCCCCACGTTAAATATTGCTATGTCTACCCTCATAAGCTATTCACTAGCCCGTGAAGCAGCTCTCTTTTCTTCCCAAACTCCGCATTGATCATGGCGGTGCCCTCCTCAAAGGAAGGCGCAAAGAGGCCCGCCCCTTCTCCCATAAGCACGCGATTCATCTCGTTTTGAGATCAACTAAAGCCACTAAAGCCTGGTCCATGTTGACCCCAAAGAACGAAGCGCGCGTAAACCGTATTCTGAGCAAATGCGCGGCACAGTACCACATTAGAGTCTATAAATTCGCCAATGTGGGCAATCACCTTCACCTGCTTGTAAAGACGGAAACAAAGCAGTACACGATTGCAAAACAGGAGCTTCACTCGTTTCTTCGGCGCTTTGCGGGCGAAATCGCCTTTCAGATCACGGGCGCAAAAAAGGGTGAGGCTTTTCGTAAAAACGAAAGAGACGAAGGCTTTTGGGATAAACTACTTTACTCGCGTCTCGTCACGTGGGGGCGAGAGTATGATGCCATGAAGAAGTATCTCGCAAAAAACTTCTTAGAAACATTTGGAGTGAGTCGAGAAATCGATGCGGGCCTGCGCGCTATGGTTTTGGGTTCCCTTCGCGCGGCTGGATTTGCCCCGCCCTAGTCCGTCGCCATGCTCCGAGCGATCACCGTCCCCACATAATGCCCCTGCGAGACGCAGGCCTGAATCAAAAACCCACCCGTGGGGGCGTCCCAGTTTAGCATTTCGCCAGCGAGATAGATCCCTGGATATTTTCGGAGCATGAGATCTTCGTCCACCTCGTCAAAACTCACGCCGCCCGCAGAGGAAATAGCCTCGGAAATCGGTCTTTTTGAAATGAATTTGAGTGGAAACTTTTTCACTTGTTTCACGAGCGACTCGAGATCGCCTCGAATCTCCGGAGGTGTGCAATGATAAAGGAGGGCAAAAGCTGCGGGCGAAAGCTTGAGTAGCTTCTTGATGCGCCGGATGGGAGCGAGGTTCTCTTGTGATTTGGCGAGTCTTGCTAGGGCTTGGATATAGGTAAGATCGGGTTTCAGATCCAAGAAAACCTCGCCCACTTCCCCCACTTGATACACAGGCGTTCCCTCCAATCCATAGCTCGTGACCATGAGGTCGCCCGTAGATTTACCCTTTGAAGAAGTGAGGGTTACATTCTTCAGGGGCTTGCCCTCAGCCTCTGTCTTAAACTGTGGTGACCACTGGAGCTCAAAACCGACGTTCGAAGCCTCAAAAGGAATAAATGAAATCCCTTTTCGCGTAAAAAGACCCGGAAAGCGTAGCGGAACTTCGTGGGGCTCATAACTTCCGCCCCCTAGCGCAAAACAAGCAGCGTTAAATTCCTGCGATAGGCCGTTTTGAAAACTCAAACGCACCCGATTGGGCTTTGTCCCAAGCGTCTCAAAATCAACGCACTCATGGCGTGAGTGAAATTCAACACCCATCTCCTTTAAGTGGTTGAGCCAGCAGCGTAAAAGAGGTGCGGCTTTCAAACCATCCACAAAATAGCGTCGACTGGTCCCCAAGAAGGTTTCAATCCCCAGGGCTTGAACAAAGGCAAGCCAGTCCTGCGGTGAAAAATCCTTCAGCATTTTCTGAAAATGCCCGCGCGGTCCGCGGTAAAATCCTACGAACTCCTCGAGCGAAGCCTCATGAGTAATATTCAGGCCTGAGCTTCCCGCAAGAAGAAGTTTTGCACCCAATGCCTGTTTTTTGTCAAATACCGAAACGGCAAATCCGCGCGAAGCCAACACATGCGCGGCCATCAGACCTGCTGGACCCGAGCCGATCACCGCCACTTTAGACACGGTAAGAGGAAATTCCTTTGGCGGCTACTTCTTGGCTTTCTTGGTGGTGGCTTTTTTGGCCGTAGCCTTTTTGGGCGGAAAAGGATTGACCTCTTCGACGACGAGCTCTTTGTCTACATCGTTCTTGCCCATTCCGGCATTCTTGAGAAACCCATAAAACACTTTTTCCGTACCAATCGTAAGATTAACGGCTACGCCATCGCTTTGAGCGACGTCAATAATCTCCGCGGTCATCTCTTGAATTTGTTCCATCGAAGTGAAGCGAAAAACGTCTCCCCCTTCAGGGCGCCCCTTTTCGTCAGAAAATTCGTAGCGAACAAAGATTTCATTCTTAGCTTTTTTCGGTTTGGATTTTTTTGCCATTTCTATTGGTTACACGGATTTTGATAGGTTGGCAACTACGTGCGCAGTTTACGAAGAATAATCTCTAGTGGGCAAAAGCCGGTGATGCTGGATTGCAGAAGATTGGCCCCTACAAACGCCGTAAACCAAAGCCAGTTGGGTGAATGCACCACGGATAGCCCAAGGCTTGCGAGAATAAAGGACCCTGCAAAAGCACGAATTTTCATTTCAATAGACATCTGATTTCTCCTTAGTTTTGTGTATCTAATGTTTGAAGCGCCCGCACCCTGCTTTTTCCTACCACCCAGTAGTACAGAACAGGAACAGCGAGCCGACTGAGGATTGTTGCGGCAATTGAGCCAAACATCAAGCTAATCGCCAACCCCTGAAAAATCGGATCAAAGAGCATGACGGAACTTCCCACGACCACGGCGGCGGCGGTGAGCAGCATGGGTCGAAAGCGAAGAACGCCCGCGTTAATGACGGCGTCCTTTAATTTTGTGCCTTGCTTGATTTCATGCTCAATAAAATCGACCAAAATGATAGAGTTTCGCACGATAATGCCAGCCCCGGCGATGAATCCAATCATGGAGGGGGCGGTAAAGACGGCGCCAAAAAGCGCGTGCCCCGGCAGAATTCCAATGAGGCTTATTGGAATCGGAGTCATAATCACAAGCGGTACGACGAAGCTTCGAAACCATCCCAAAACGAGAATGTAGATAAGCACCATAACCACGGCGAAGGCCGTGCCGAGATCGCGAAAAACCTCAAAGGTCATGAACCATTCGCCGTCCCATTTAATGACGGGGCTTTCGGTGTTCCAGGGCGCCTCGGCCGTTTGCGTAGGGTAATTGATCTTAGGAGTAAGTCCCTTGATTTGGTAGACGGGCGCTTCGCCGCCTTGAATTTCGGCGAACACATAGTTCACCGGTTTTAGGTTTTTTCGCATCAAGGCTGTGGTCTCTCTTGGGGGCGCTGTTTTTAGGACATTTGTGGCGGGTACAACGCCTGTCTCAAACGATGGAAGCGAAAGCTTCCCGAATGGATTTTCGCTAGATCGGGTATCGTCTGCAACGGAAAGATCAATTGAAACAGATTCGGCAGCAGTGGTGTCGTTGAGCGTGCCCAGGGAAACTTCAGAAAAGAGGAATCTCCCCAAGCCGACCAGTTGGTCAGCACGAGTGCCAAGTAGGCCCCCTTTCATTTGATCATAGACGTAGAGCTTACGAGGTCTCGCCGATCTCCAAGAATAGTCTACGTCCACGAGGCCAGGATGGGCGGAGAAAATTCCACGGACTTCGTCACCAACTTTTTGTCTGACCGCTGCACTAGGGCCGTAAATCTCGGCGACAATGGTAGCCATGACTGGGGGGCCGGGCGGAACTTCTAGCACGCGCGTGATCGCGTTCTTTTCTTTTCCAAATGCTGCGATTTCAGAGCGCACTTTTTGAATGATGTCATGGCTTTTGATCTTGCGCTCGTCTTTGTCTGTGAGTTCGACTTGGAGATCGTTGAGTGCGTCGCTTTTTCGGAGGAACGTGTGTTTGACCATTCCCGAGAATGAATAAGGCGCGGCTTCTCCGCCGAAAATCTGGACCCGCTTGATTTCAGGATTTTTTACGAGTTTTTCGGCAAGTTCTGTTGACCATTTTGCACTTTGTTCCAGGGGGGTAGTTGCTGGATAATCGATTAAGACCTGAAACTCGTTCTTGTTGTCAAACGGGAGCATCTGCACTTTTACGGCTCGCGCATAAAGGGTTGACATCGCCGCGACCAGAAGGAAGACCGTAAGGAGCCCCAGCTGCAGGGCATGTTTCTTCTTTCCAAGCAGGAGAGCCATAAGTGTGCAATAGGCGCGATCCATCCAACTTTCCTTTTTTACTTCTTCGATCTCTGTCTTCTCAGCCTGTGCGTGTTTTCCTAAAATTTTTATCGCAGCCCAGGGGGTGACAATAAAAGCAACGAGCAGGGACAAAATCATCGCTAAACTCGCTCCGACCGGAATGGGTCGCATATAGGGCCCCATGAGACCGCGCACAAAAGCCATGGGTAAAACGGAGGCGATGACGGCGAACGTCGCGAGAATGGTTGGCTCTCCGACTTCGGTCACCGCACGAATCGTGGTGGTAATGAGATTGGCTTTTCGATCGAGCTTAAGATGGCGTTCAATATTTTCGACGACCACGATCGCATCATCAACCAGTATCCCGATGGAGAAAATGAGCGCAAAAAGAGTGACGCGATTGAGCGTGTAGCCCAAAAAATAGTAAAGCGCCAACGTCAGCGCCAGCGTGACCGGAATCGCAATGGCTACGACAAGAGAGGCGCGAATTCCCATGAAGATTGCGATTAAGACGGTGACTGAAAAAGTAGCGAGCAGCAGGTGCTCGATCAGTTCGTTGGATTTCGCAGCCGCCGTGGCGCCGTAGTTTCGTAGAATCGACATCTCAACTTCGCGGGGAAGTGCCGAAGAAAAGGACTGCGCCCGCTCCAAAATTCGATTGGCGAGCGTAACGACATTGGTTCCTTTGCGTTTAGCAAATGCGATGGAAACGGCACTTTTTCCACTAGGGTTGGCTTTATCAATCAACAGTGAAATCCGAGACCGCTCCTCAGGTCCTTCGCGCACATCCGCAATATCGCGAATTCGAATCACAGTGCCTGCGCGTTGGCCTACGGCAATGGCCTCTACTTCTTGCGCCGAAGAGATTCGGCCTCCAATTTCGACGTCATAGACTTCGCGCTTGCCCCAGTCTTTTCCGGCTGGAGCGTTCACGTCGTTTGCTTGTAGTGCTTGCGCGACCGAAAGGAGCGAGACGCCATGGCTTGCCAGGCGTAAGGGATCGGCGATCACACGAACGGCTCTTTTTCGCCCCCCTAGAAGCTCGACTTGGCTTAGGTCTGGCGTGCTCGAGAGCTCTTTTGCAAGTGGCGCAATGAGGGAGCGCAGCTTGAAATCATCGATCTTGTCGCTGCTAAAAGTCATTACGAGAAAGGGCACGTCATCAATCGAGTAGGATTTGACCTCGGAGGGTTGCGCGACGGTAGGGAGGCTCCCTCGGATGGTCAGCAATTTGTGGTGGACTTTCACGAGACTGGGCTCCATAGGTTCATTGACTTTGAATCGTACAGTGACCAAGCTCCAGTTGGGACGACTGGTGGAGTACACGTATTCGACCCCTTCAAGGCCCCACACGGCGCGCTCAATGGGCTCGGTCACCAGTCTTTCAACTTCGCTTGCTTCGGCCCCTGGCACGATGGTTTGAATGTCGATCATCGGTACAGAGATCTGGGGCTCTTCTTCTTTAGGCGTAAGAATTACCGCGCCCACGCCAAGGAGAATGCTGACGACCGCGATAACCGGCGTGAGTTTTGAGCGAATGAATGTTTTTGCGAGTCGGCCGGCGAGACCTTGATTCATTTTTTGTTGTTCACTCATTAGAAGCTCCTGATTCGCTAAGGGTAATTTGCGCGTTTAGATATTGGGTTTCCGTCTGATCAATAGCACTCAGGAGGTCCGCTCTGCGGTTTAGGACCTCGCTAAATTGCAGGGCGTTCATCGCGCCACCTTTAAAGAGTTTTCTGGCAACTTCTGTTTGCTCTTCCAAGAGGCGAGCGCTATCGGTGAGAAGTTTTAGGCCTTTTTCGAGCGCACCGGAGGCTTCTTTGCTTCCCAGGGTTTGAATTTCTTCTTGAATTTTCGCCTCCTGAACCCGCGAATGAGTTGCGGCGCTTGCCGCTTGGGCCTGGTGAACGGCCCCAAAATTCGAGGCCGAGAAAAGATCCCATTGTAAGTAGGCGCCGCCGGTGTGAGAAACTGCCGTGTCTCGGGAACCGTGGTTAAGGCTGCTTTCCGCAAAAAGTCCGAAGCGGGGCAAAAATTTCGCCTTTTCTATGGCGATCGCCTGGTCGGAGGCGAGGGCTGCAGTCTCCATGCTCTGGAGACGCAGAGAGCCTGGATTTTTCATTTCCGTTGCAGCCATTGGATTGAGGTGATTTCTTGAGAACTCGATGACGTCTTCGTCCTGAGGTTCCCACTTTTCGGGCAGGGCATTGGATGCATCTTGAGACATCTTTCGGAGGGCTCCGTAATAGGTCGCCATTTTGGCCTGTTTTTGAAGCATAAGACCTGCAATTTTGTTTCTGAGACTTTGGAGTCCCAAAAGCCCTGAGTAACCCACGGGGTTTGCTTTAGAGCCGAGTCGGTAACGGGCAAGAATTTCGATGAGAACCTTTTCGAGTTGCGAAAGATTCTTAAGCGCGCGCGCTTCTATCGTAAGGCTTTGAAAAATCCGGGCCGTTTCAAGATACATTTTCTGTTTTGTGGCTTGTTCTTCAAGCCCTTTTGCTTGGACGAGTGTTTGGTCGATTTGCGCGTGCGCTTTGCGGACGCCTCCTTCATAGAGCGGGAGGTTTAAACCGAGTGTGAGTTTCTCCGTTAATTGGGCTCCGGGATGATTCATAAGATCGGGAGAAAAGTCTGAAGGTGAAATCTGTCTCTGACTCAACTTAGAAAATAATGCAGCGCCCGGATCATTGGTATCGTAGCCTTTCGCGTCGAGATAAAGGACGGGAAACCAGTGCCTTTGGCTACGAGCAGCAGCGATTAGGGACGCCTCGAGCTCACTTGCGACCGCTTTTTCAGACGGCGTCTGCCCCGCGATATGCGACCAGACGTCGGAAAAGCTTAGTTCAGGGGGGGCGGAGGCCAAGGCCACCAGCGGCAGAAGGCTTAAAACGACAAAACTAAAAAAGGGTGTGCGGCTTGCATATAGTTTCATTTCGGGTACCTTCGCATTTCTTTTAATCTATCAATCTAATGATTGTTGGATTGATATTACGGGTAAACGGTCTCGATGTCAAACTGGTAATAGAATTATTTTTCTAAGGTGACTCCTTCGGCTCTGAAGTCGGTGATTCCATCTTTGAGGCGCGACGCTTTATAGCCGCGTTTTCGTAAGATTTTGACGGCTACATTCGCTTGCAGGCAGTGGCTCCCTTTGCAGTAGGTAACAATTTCCTTGCCTTTCGGGAGCTCGCTCATCCGCTTGCGTAGCTCTTCAATCGGAATCGACTGTGCAAAGGGAAGGTGGCCTGCCAGATATTCATCTAGGGGGCGAACGTCCAAAAGGAGAAGATCCCCCTTTTTTGCCTTCTCAAATACCTGCTTGACTGCAACGTGGTAGGTTTCGTCAGAAGCGCCTCCGTGCTGCTCTAGGGTGCTTGTGAGTTCATGATATTGCGTTTCGGCGAGGGACCTGAGTTTTACCCACAGTTCAATAATGGATTCGTCGGCAAGTCGGTAAATGACGTATTTGCCTTCTTTTCGCTTCTCTACTAAATGGGCGGCCCGTAGTTCTTTGAGATGAGAGCTGGTGAGCTTGATGCTCATCTCAGATCTTTCGGATAGCGTTTCGACCGACTTTTCACCTTGCGATAAAAGGTCAAGAATCTCCAGTCGCTTGGGACTGGAGACCGCTTTTCCTATGCGGGCGATTTGGCCGTAAACAAAATCTCTTAGCTCATGGGGTGTCATTCTAACTGTCTTTAGAATATTGGGAAACGTTTTTGAAGCGAAATGTCACCTTGCGGCACGTCAAAGGCCGCATGTTTCTCTTTGATCGGAGCGCATTTTTCGGGAGATTTTTCCTGGCTATCTGGGCTATTGTCTAGCCATGAACTCTCATCATACAGCCGCTCTTTTTGGCATCACGGCCGATCTCTATCAATTCATGAACACACTGCAGCGACCGAAACTTCTTGATCCCAAATGGGTCGAGCGCTCGAAACTTCAGTGCGATCAATTGAGCAAACAAGCCCTCATGCTTAGGAAAAGTGCCGCCGCTCGTCAGAAGGCTTTGAGTCATTCCCTAGAGGTTGTGGCAAAGAGTTTAGAGTCCTACGCTCAGGCCCTGGAAACTGCGCGAGGCAAGAAGGAACTGAAGAAAGAGCTTAAGAGAGAGTTGAAGAAACATAATCACGCTCTGGCCCGAGGTTATGAGGCGCTGCGGGTTGGGGTTAGAGCAACTCATCGACAATATGCTTCTTCACAGGCTGTTCCAAAGTTAGCCCGCTTCAAGGGGACTAATTATCCGCGAAATGTCTATCACCTTGTTAATGGTTTGGTGTCCGTTTTCTTGTACGAGTATTTTCTGACGCAAAAGCAGGCCCTTGTCGTGCTTCTTGTGTTTTCAGGGTTTGCGATTACTTGTGAATCGCTTCGAAAACTGTCTCCCCGTATTAATGATTTTTTGTTGGATCGCGTATTTAAGGTGGTGGCAAGACCTTGGGAGCGACATCATGTTAATTCGGCGACCTATTTTACTATCGCTTTGACCTTAATGATTTGGATTTTTCCGAAACATGCTGCAGAGCTCGGCTGTCTGGTTTTGGCCGTGGGGGATCCCGCTGCCACAGTTTTTGGCAAGCGTTGGGGCACTGTTAAACTTTGGAGAGAAAAAAGCTTCTTGGGAACCGCAGCATTTTTTGGCTTCTCGTTTTTTGCCGTTTGGGGTTTTCTTGCGGGTTGGGTTCCTCAAATTGCGGGGATGCCAGCTATCGCCTTAGCTTTTTCAGTCGCCGCAGTCGGCGCGGTGGCTGAAGTTTTCGGAACGGTGCTGGATGATAATTTTACGATTCCATTGTTGTGTGCGTCTGTAGCGAGTTTTTGGATTTAGGGCCGTCAATGTTTTTGAATGCTTAGCACTTCGACTTCAAATATCACCGTGGCATTGGGGGGGACTTTGTTTTTCCCTTTCTTGCCGTACGCCATCGCGGCCGGGACGGTGACTTTTCTTTTTTCACCCGCGCGCACACCCTTCAGTGCCTGATCCCAACCATAAATTACAGCCCCTGTTCCTAGCTTGAAAGTGAGTGAATGGCCGCGGTCATGAGAGGAGTCGATCTTTTCACCCGAAGACAAAAAGGCGTCAAAATGAACGGTGAGCGTGTCCAGACTTTTCGCGCCGTCTCCTTGGCCTTCTTGCATAATGTCGGACTTCAACCCGC
Organism: Bdellovibrionota bacterium FG-2; assembly: GCA_051382305.1. Taxonomy (GTDB): domain Bacteria; phylum Bdellovibrionota; class UBA1018; order UBA1018; family UBA1018; genus CAIRTR01. Next base: position 33,693 of record JBBCAV010000131.1, on the reverse strand, counting down.
CTGCGGCTTTGATTACGCGTACGGGTTTGGCTTTTGAGGGCTTATGGGCAGTGTGACCGCCAAAATCCATTTTTTTAAGCTGGGTGATGGCAAAATATAAGACGGCTGCTGCACAAACCACGTAACCGATCCAGACGACGACATCCATAAACTCGACATTCACAGATGTTTATCTCCTTCGTTTGTTTGGGCCTCGCGAGGAACCGCCACCGCCCCGGCCACCGCGGCTGGGAGGCCCCGATCGCCCTGGAGGGCGTCTGGAGCCTTCTTCATGCGAAGGATAGGATGGGGTGAATTCAGCGGGAATCGCCTCGCCTACGAGTTTCTGAATGCGACCTAAAACCAGGCGATCGCGGGCCGTAACGAAGGTGGTTGCTTTTCCTAAGGCATCGACTCGGCCCGTTCTTCCGATACGATGAACGTAGTCTTCGGCTTCCATGGGCATGTCATAATTAACGACGTGCGCGATGTCATCCACATGAATCCCTCGGCCCGCAACGTCGGTGGCTACGAGAATGCGGTATTTGCCTTCTTTAAATTCCGCAAGCGCTTGTTCACGGTGTGCTTGCAGACGATCAGAATGAATGTAGGTCGCGTCGTAGATGCCACAGCTATGCAGTGATCTCCAGACGCGAGTTGCCCCAGCTTTGGAGCGGGTAAAAATAATGACGCTCCCTTTTTCTTCGCGCAAAAGTCGGCGCAGCTCGGAGTTCTTGGCGCTCTCATCCATCCAAAGCAGGCGCTGTTCCACCGATTTTGCGGACCCCGAGGGTTTGCCAATACTGACGCGATGGGGGTTATGAAGAATTTTCTTGGTTAGCTGTTCAATTGAAGCGGGAATGGTCGCCGAAAAGAGCAGTGTCTGTCGATCTTTTGGTATGTCATTGACGATCCTTGCGAGTTCATCTGCAAATCCCATATCGAGCATTCGATCGGCTTCATCCAGAACAAGCGTCTCGATGAAATCCAGCCAAATGGTTCCACGATCGAGGGGATCACAAAGCCTGCCCGGTGTTGCGACAATAATCTGAGGGTAGGACTGCAAAGCGACCGAATCAAGTCGGATGTTGATTCCCCCAATCAGCACGATTGAACGAACCCCTAAGGGCTCTCCAAATTGCTGAAGGGTGGCGTGAGTTTGCTGTGCGACTTCTCGCGTAGGGGCCAGGACCAAGCCAAACGTTCCTTGCCGGCCGGCGAAGCGCTCAATCATAGGGAGCGAAAAAGCGGCGGTTTTTCCGGTTCCCGTTTGCGCAGAAGCAAGCAGATCGCCTCCTTTGAGCGCAATAGGAATTGATTCCGCCTGAACCGGGGTTGGGGTCTCATACCCCGCCTTAGAAAGAAGCTCAAGAATTTGAGGCCGAAGCCCCAGGGACTGCCATGTGTTCGTAATTATGTCGGTCACTTGTTCCTTAAGAATAGCACATTTTATAGGAGAAGTTTGAAATTGTCTTTGAATTTGTTCCGGTTAGAATGAGCTATGAAACCGAAAGTCCGCCAAAACCATCCCCTTCAGTGGATTCTAGAGGAGTTGGAAACGAATCCAGAGTTTTTTCAGAAGAAAATGTTCGGGGCCTTGGCAGGCTATCTTTATGGGCGGCTTGTCGTTCTTGTTGGGGCCGATGCGGAACCTTGGAACGGGCTTATGGTTCCTACCGAGCGGGAGTTTCATGCTTCACTGCTCGAAGAGTTCCCGGCCCTTAAAAATCATCCGATCCTGGGTAAATGGCTCTACATTTCCCAAAATCACCCAGACTTTGAAGAGATCGCCCAACGCGTTATTAAGCTCATTAAGAAACGCGATCCGCGCATCGGGGTTGAACCTAAACCCAAGAAACCCAAAACCCCCATTAAAAGGAAAACTAAATGAAATTTCTCATCTCGCTCCTGATTGTGCTCAGCTTAGTCCTGCCGGTTCGAGCCCAAGCCGACGACATTTACACGATTGTGGTCAAAAAAAATGAAGATAAGCATAAATATGGCTTCTGGCTCTCGGATTGGATTGAGACGCGCGACAAGATGCGATTGATGGATCTCTGGTTGGCTCTACATTCGCCAAGTCCTTATGAGTTTTACCTACAGGGAGATTATCAGTTTCCGCGGTCCGGCAACAACTTTTTTCATGTTTCGGGTGCCGCTTTTGCCTCTATTTTTGGTCTTGCCGCTGAGCGGGATTTTTCGTCCCAACCTGAAACGCTCGCGACGGCTCACTTGCGCGTTTTTGGTTATCACGACCAAGGGACGAATCTCACGTTGGTCGGTGGGTTAAACATGAGAGATCAGCTACGGTTTACGCATGAGCCGGTCGGGGGGGCTGCTTTGACCGCCTATTTGACCCGATTCTTTGGAGTAAACGGAACTTTTAGGCGGTATTTTGAATCGGGCAATCGCTATGAGGTTTCGCCCTTTATCGATTTTAAAGCGCTTCGAATTTTTGGAAGCTACGTGGGCACGAATCGCTCCGGCGAAGCCTCAAGCACGGTTTTTGGAACTCGGTTGTATTTTTAACCCACTACCGACACATCGTTGAGCAGCCCAAACTCCGGCCCATAATAGCCGCTGCCTGAATTCGAAAGCGTCGAAAAATTTGCGCGTTTCACACAATTCTGGGTGAAACGGGCTTCGAGCATATTCTCTCTGAGGGAGCCTGAGAGCGAGCCCCCTTTAAGGAATTTCACGGTCTTGGTTTCATTATCGAAAAGGCGGGCCAACCTTATTTCACTGCTGAAAGTCCCGCGATTGGGATCAACGACCAACGCGGAGAACTGCAAAATCTCCAGCACGCGCGGCGCACTTTGAGTCATTTTTTCGCGGGTCATGGAGCCCGGGCTTAATACTACGGTACCCCGCACGGTCGTGGGCTTCATGCCGAGGTATTCGCCAAACTGTTGATCGGCAGAGGTTCCTACGACGCGGTTGTTTTCGACGAGTTTGAGAGGAACTTGTCGTAGCCCTTGTTCCGAGATCGCAACCGTGTCGGCGCCATAATCGAGGCTGGGATCCAACGTGATGGAAACTAAATCGCCTTTTGCCCCCGAAAACAATTCGTCGCCCTGTTTAACAAATGGCAAACCGTGATAGGAGTTGGTAGCCGAAATCTGAGAGGCTTGCGCAGAAATTAGCTGACCCAAAACTTCAGCATCCACAATGACGGGATACCTTCCCGATTCTGGTTTGTGCACATCCAACGTTTGCTCTGCGCGTTCCGCGGTTTCTTCGAACAGGCCTTCGATCGGAAAATCCTCAAGGGCAATGGCCCAGCGAGTGTTGAGGTATTCATCAGAAATCATCTCGCCTGTGCTAAGTTTTTTCGAAAACGAAAACGCCGCCTCAGTATAGATCCGGCTCTGCGAATAGCGATAGGTCAGGCCTCGGCTGTTGTACACCTCAAGATCATGAAGCGATAAAAACAGTTCAGCAGAATTGAACTTCGAGTTCCGAGGCTTTAACGCCGCATTAGAAATGCGCGCCGTGAGCTCTTTCATTACGCCGTCAAGATTTTCGGCCATTTTGGGATCCGAGGTCTTCAGTTGGGGTAAATTCCGGGGAGGGGTCATGGTATTTTCTTCCGGGAGCGACCATTCCTGATAATCTGTTTGAAGAGCGGCCTCAATGGCTGAGTCGATCTGCGGGGTGAGGGGCTCGCTCATGAAAAGTTTGCGAGACGCTTCGCCTTGTCGGCCGTCCTTTGGAAGTAGCACCATCACGCGAACCCGCAGATTTTCGCCATTGACTTCGCGATCTTGATCCATCGTCAGGGAGGCCTGCCTCTGCATCAAATAGCGCTCGCGCCGCTTAAAGTGTTCGTGGATGAGAATCCAACCCTTGAGCTCTTCTCTTTTTTCAAGAGCGGTCTTGAGTTGTTCGATGTTCCAGCGTTGTGTGCCCATGTGTTATTCTACCCTCTTAACCGAGTATGACGTTTTCGATAAGTATGTAGGGTCCGCCACAACCCGCTTGGACCAACTCTTTGTGATATTTACCGCAGCCGCCGACATCATTGTAAGGATGTGCGGCGCGGTCAGGAGTATCTTGGTCCGCCTCGACCTTTGATTTTGCGATAATGGAATTCAAAATGTCTGGTGTATATCCCGTCATTTGAATTTCGCCGCCGGCCGGGCCCTTGAAGTAGCGCCCCGTACGCTTGCCGTTTTTGACTTCCTCAAGAAAAGCGAGTCCAACTTGAATGCCCATTCCCTTGGGGTCTTCCATTCCGCCGGCCGGATGGAAGGCAAGATAACCGTCATTAAGGTCTACAATGAGCTGCGCAAGGGTCTTCTCGCCTGCGCTAAAATAAGTGTTGGTTTGCCGGGTATAAACCCCATTCGCCCAGCTCTCGCGTTTACCATTGGCGGTTCGGGCAACCCCCAATTGAATCGCCGATGTAAAATTTGTCATGGGTGAACAAAGCCCTCCCTGATCCAGCAAGACCTGTTCTTGCGCCAGCCATCCTTCTTCATCAAAGAAGTAACTTCCCCACGCGGCACAAGGTTCCATCGCATTTGCAAAAATCGCCGGGTTATTTAGGATCGTCGCGTTTAGGTTTCCGACCTTTTTGCCGCTCTTGTACAAATCCCAAGCTTTGCTACGCCCACGCGCACATGTGTCGCCCTCCTGCGAATGGCCAAAGGCTTCATGAGCGATCACACCCGTGGTTGCTGGACTAAAGAGCACGCGATAGCGTCCAGGTACGAGTCGTTCCGCGTTCCGAAGTGCGTAAAGATCTTTGATTTGTGGGCGCAATTCGTCTTTGGAGATTTGGATTGCTTCTAGCCCACCTAGGCCGCCTTTTTTTGAAATCGTGCGCTCTGCCCCTGACATGGTGATGGCCACGAGTGCGACTCGAAGTAGGGTTTGCGACATGTTGACTTCGCGATCAATAAATAGAGCGACTTCTTCGGCGACTGTTTGGCGGGCTAACACATAGGTCAAATCGGAGGAATCAATTCCTACCTCATGGGCCACTTCTTTACAGGCCTCTAAAATAGTTTTCAGTCGATCAAAAGTATCGCTGGGAGAGGGCGTTCGAGGGTCATTTTGATAAGCGATTCCAAAATGAACTGGGGTCGCAGGCGTTAAGGGAGTGGGAATCTGAGAGAGAATTTCAGGATCGAGTTTTTGTGACAGACGATCTTTCCAGCTTGGTGCGGGATAGGTTTTGCGTGAGTTTTTGGAAAGAGCGTCGGCCTCGCGTACGCGGGCGATCAGTTCTTTGGCCTGTGTCTTGAGACTCTCTACAGTGAGTTCGTCTGTGGCTTGTTCAAAAAGCGTCTCGCCATTGAAAATTCGGAGCACGGCCCCCATGGTCGTCGAATCCGAAATCTGGGTATTTTTTAGATTAGCCGCGAGTACGCGACTGGTCTTGCGTTCGAAGTAAACAGAGCCATACCACCCCGGGTCCTCTTCGAGTGCGGCGGGAAGAGTGGCAAGAGTCTCGCGAAGCGCTTGAAGATCGGAAGGAAACTCGGCTCGAGAAGTATTTTTGCCCATGCCTTCTTCTAACTGAAGTTGAGTGAGAGCGCAAAGCCTGTTACGATGAGTTCAATGGGTTCACCTTTTTTTAGCCGCAGGATGTTGACGATCTTGGTCTTTGGGTTTTCCTCGGGAATGCCCCTGGCGTTGACCGGCGCCACGCTTCAAGCTTGGATGAAGACCGAGAATGTCGATCTCACCACAATTGGTTTGTTTTCTCTGGTGGGATTGCCCTATGCATTTAAATTTGTCTGGGCACCATTGATGGATCGGTTCGTTCCTCCTTTTTGGGGACGTAGGCGCAGTTGGGTTTTGCTCTCGCAATTCGCCCTAGTCTTAGCGATCGCCTGCCTCGGTTTTTCAGATCCGGTGGGTCATGCATTCATGACGGCCTTTCTTGCAGTGATCGTTTCGTTTTTTAGTGCAAGCCAAGACATTGTAGTGGATGCTTACCGAACGGATCTGCTTGGGAAAAAAGAGCAGGGCCCGGGCGCGGCGATTCATATTATGGGCTATCGGATCGCCATGCTTTTTTCGGGCGCGGTCGCGTTGATTTTGGCGGATCGCCTTCCGTGGAAAATGGTTTATTTTATTATGGCGGCCGCGATGGGCGTGGGCGTCCTGATGAGCTTTCTAGCGCCAGAGCCGCAAGAGGCTCCCAATCCTCCGAAGTCTTTGACCGATGCGATTATTTTTCCCTTCATTGAATTTTTCAAACGGCCGGGCGCGGTTGAGATTTTGATTTTTGTAGTGCTCTATAAATTGGATGTCGTGATTGCGACCGCGCTTACGACGCCTTTTATGATGGAGCTTGGATTTACGAAGACCGACATTGGAGCCGTGACGAAGGGGTTTGGATTGGTCGCGACAATCTTGGGCACCCTCACCGGGGGCGCCCTTATGGTGCGTTGGGGGCTGCGACTCTCGCTTTGGTCTTTTGGGATTTTTCAGGCGGTTTCTGGATTTTCATTTGCGGCACTGGCGACTTTAGGACATCACTATCCGATGATGGTTGTTTCAATTGCGGCTGAAAACTTCTGCAGCGGAATGGGTACGGCCGCATTTTCCGCATTCTTGATGAGACTCTGTGATAAGCGCTTTACCGCGACCCAGTTTGCTTTGCTGACGAGTCTGATGGCCCTGACGCGAATTATTGGCGGCGCCCCCACTGGGTTTTTGGCAAAGAGTGTGGGGTGGCCGCTTTATTTTATGATCAGTGTTGCGGCCTCGGTGCCTGGACTACTTTTGTTGACTCGATATTCAAAATGGGCGAACGCTCAGGAGGCTTTACGTGAAAATTAATAAGAAGACTGTGGCGGAATCAAAACAGGCTCACGAAAGCTTCGAGCTTGAAAACTATCAGCACCCCGATCAGTTCGGGCGCTGGCTGGGGTACAAGCTTATCAAGATGGATCGTACCCATTATTCGGCCGAAGCGGAGCTCAAGGTTCGTGAAGATCATCTTTCTCCCGCCGGTCGTGTGCATGGAGGCGTGATCTCCGCCTTCTTTGATTTTGGTTGTGGAGCGGCCGTATTTTCAACGCTCGGGCCTAAGGATTTTTGCTCTACCGTCGAGCTGAAGGTGAATTACCTGCAACCCCTGGATGTTGGCGATACGTTACGTGCGCGCACGAAAGTGATTTTTCGCGGGAAACGCGTTTGCGTGGTGCACGGATTTATATTCCGCAAAGGCGAAAAAAGTCCGGTCTCAATGGCGACGGCGACGTTTAATGTCGTGCCCCATAAGTAGAGTGCAGGATGATGAGTTCGCTTACGTCGTTGTCGGTGGAGTGTCGGATGATCCAGACGTCTCCGTCGCCTGCGGCATTTCCGCAGGGGGAGTTACGCCTTCAGTGGCCCCGGCCTTTGAGGCAAGCTTGATTACATAGCCGTTAGACTTTACGGGTTCTTTAGGGACGCGCGGCGGGCGGGGTTCGCGAGGCGCTAGCGCTGGTCGTGCTTCGCTCGGCTCTCCGGTTGGGCGTGCTACAATAGATGGGCGAATGCTCAGCGGGTTGGCCGGAGCGCTTTCACGTGGGGGTCTTCTATCGCCACCTGGGCGAGGGCCTCGGGAGTCGCCTCTTTTGCCACGTTTGTCGCCGCGCGCACCACCGCGACCGTCACGGCCTCGCGAGTCACCGCGGTCATCGTGTTGAGCTTTTTGCGTAAGCGAAGGATAGAACTCGACGAGGTAACAATGCTCGCCTTTTTGCTTCACTGTTGGGGGAGCTGTTTCGCCTTCGTTGAGCGAATAAACAACGACCCGCTTTAGATCGGTAACTTTTGTGCCTACGATTTCAAGAGCCGCGAGAAGAAACGTGAGCTTATCGCCCTCCAGTTTCAGCGCCTCGCCCATTGCCGCGGGCAATTCTTCGGGAGTTTTTCCTGCGGTGGTGAGTTCCGCTTGAGTTTTGGAGGCATTTTTCAATGTGATGGCAGCAAATTCGGTGAGTGTTTTCATAGGATGTGTTGGTCTTACCTTAAATTGGGGGAGAGGAGAACGACAAAAAAACGCCTGAAAGGGGAGAACCCTCTCAGGCGCGCAAATAATCCGATTATGCCGGACGCTTAGAACAGCTTCGCAACGACAGTCACGTTGATCGTCGTGTTGGCGAGTTTTGCGTCGGTTGGATAGATGTTAAAGAAAGGACTCACATTGAGCTTGTCCGTTACGTCGATACTGACGCCCGGTTCAAAGTCCATGGGATAGCCTTGCGAGATTGAAGCAAGTCCAAAACCATTTCCGAGCTTATGAATAGGATAAATTTCATAAAGGGCGACCAGCGCGAACTTGGGAGTGAGCTGATAGTTCACGTTTGGACCCCAATAGCCTAAAAAGTCCGTTGAAGGCTTCTCAGAGGCTCCAGCAGCGGCGCCTTGAGGGCCCATCACATACTGACGCATATAGCTGACAGAGCCTACGGTCAAACGTGTACCTGGAATTTCATAGTTCATATTCTGCGTGGTTCTCCAAGCAAAATACTGGTCTTTATTGCGTGTTGAGTCGAGTAAACCTGGATAAACGCGAAGATCAGCAGCGAGACTGAAGGTCCCAGAGGTAATCAATTTGGAGTGACTCACTTTGACGGCTGGATCAGAGAAGGTGTAGTCGCGTTTGAGAAAAGGCTGAAGAACAACTTCGCCGAAGACCCCAGCCGTAATTTCTGGGGTGACCTTATATCCCGCACCCAGAACTGTATCCAAAGTCATGACTCCGTCGTCAGGAGCCCGAAGACTTGCAGGATTATCCAGAGCAGATCCACCGATGATGACCACGGCGGTCGAAGTCATCTTGTTGAGAATGTCAGACGTCAATTGTTGTGCTGAAGATGTAGAAGTTTCTGCCGAAGCCGAAAGACTCATCATCGCCGATGCCAATAAAATAACCCCACCCTGTTTTTTCATTTCTTTTCTCCTCCCAGAGAGAACGGTTTTCGATTTACCTTTTGGTTTACCCAGGTCCCCATAGCAAGTCGCTTGCCAGGCATCGGTTGTGCCGGTTGCTGAAGGATTTGTCAATGACTATATGCATTAAGTGCCTAAAATGTGCTGATAATTCTGTACGCTATGCGTCAAGCATTTGGGGGCGGTGGAAAACTCAGTCGGAATTTTGCTTGTGCTTTCTGGCCCTGGTGTCAAAAAAACCTGTGAATTCTAGGCGTTTTGGGATTGGTGCTGAGGCATGACGTTACTTGCGCACTTTTCAGCAACGGATTCCAAAGCGCTTCCGAAAGAGTGAAGTTCTGGGCCGAAGGGTCGGGGGGGTAGGCCTCTAACTTCGCTGTTTGTGAAGTGCCCCTAATCCTCACCCCTTCGACACCGATATCCGCGACACTGCAAATACCAAAACCGCGCCCGCGCCCAGCTGGGTTCCCGTTAAGCTGAGGCCTAAGAAAAAATAATTCAAAACCACAGCAAAAAGCGGAAACGTCAATTCGACTAAAGACGCCACACTGGCCGAGGCTCGCGAAAGCCCGGCGTAGTAAAAGAGCATCGACAAAAGTCCCGGCACCAGCGCCATATAAAGGAGCGAGTTTCGGGTGCTTTCGTTCATGAGCTTTCCCCAGGGTTCTTGGGCCAATCCTGCGCCTCCCAAAAATAAAAGCACCCCCACTGCGACTAACCCAAAGCTAAATCGCCAAAACGTCACGAAGTCTGGCGCGTTCTTCATGAGGAAAGCCTTGCCAATGATTGTGGCGAGTGCCCACAAAAAGGCGGCCCCCACCGCGTAAAGCACGCCCTTTGAATGAATGTCGATTCGTTGATCCAAAAACCCTAAATCAAAATGGGGGAAGCTCAGTACCACGGCTGAAATCAAAGCGAGAATTCCCCAGCCCACCACGCGCCAGCCCGGGCGCTCCCGAAGAAATACGACGGCGAGAAGTAAAACAAAGAGCGGTTGCAGTTTCTGAAGCAAGATTGCGATGGTCGGATTGACATAACCAAAACTCGCCGTAAAAAGAACTGTGGCAAGCCCCGAGCCTCCGGCGCCAATCACGAGCGCGCCCAACCATTCCTTCTTGCTTAAGCCGAAGAGTCCCTTGCGATACTTGAACAAAACCCAAGGCATCAAAACGCCGACACCGATGAGGTGTTCGATAAAAACGATAAACGTGGGATCAAGAGTGCGCAAAACGGGAACTCGCATGAGCGCGTCCGTCGCCCACATAAACGCCGCCAACCCAATGAGAATGGGTCCTAGGACTTTCTCAATCATGTTGGCGCCTCCACCACTTTGAAAAACTCCCGCGGGCATGTTCGGCCATTTTCGCCCGGCTCACGTCTTTTGGGAGTCCTGTGACATCCGGAAAAAACAGAGGATCGAGGAGGCCAAAATGCATTCCGGAGGGTTGGTAGTTTTTGTCGTTTGCGGCGGTGACATGTCGAAGAAGAGCTCCGAGGGTGGTGTCGGCAGGCGGCGCTTCATGCGGGCGCTCACGAAGCCTTTGATAAATAAAATGGGCTGCCAACATCCCGCAGGCGGCGGACTCGAGATAGCCTTCAACGCCCGTGAGTTGTCCACCGAGATAAACTTTGGGTTGCCCTCGAAGGGAAAGATCCGGCCTCAAGACTCGCGGTCCGCACACATAGGTGTTTCGATGAATCGATCCGAAGCGCAAAAACTCGGCATCCCGAAGCGCCGGGATCCTGCGAAACACTCGGGCCTGCTCCCCGTAAGTGAGCTTGGTCTGAAATCCGACGAGATTGTAGGCAGTTTTTGAGCGGTTTTCGGGGCGTAGCTGTAAGACGGCATGGGGCCTCTTGCCCGTACGCGGATCGTCTAAGCCCACAGGTTTCATCGGCCCAAAACGTAAACTCTCACGGCCTGTCTGGGCGATCGCCTCGATGGGCTGGCAGCCGGAATAAAATTTCTCTTGTTCAAAAAGTTTTGGAGGAACACAGCGGGCGGTAAGGAGGGTGTCGATAAATTCTTGGTACTGCGCTTCGTCCATCGGACAATTCAAATAGGCGGCTTCTTCGCCCTTATCGTAGCGATTCGCTGAAAAAGAATAGAGCGGATCGACGCTCGAGGCTTCGACAATGGGGGCGATCGCATCGTAAAAATAGAGATCTTCACTGCCCGTGATTCGCACGAGCCACTCAGTGAGGGAGGGGGAGGGGAGGGGGCCGGTGGCGATCAACGTGATTTTGTCGTTCCGAGGCTTGCTCACGTCTTCGTGGAAAAAAGAAATATTCGGATGGGTGTGCAGGACTTGGGTGATTTTTTCGGAAAACAGTTTTCGATCCACCGCGAGTGCATCTCCGGCAGGGACTGCAACATCGGGGGCGATTTTCAGGACCAGCGAACCCATCTGGGTCATTTCTGTCTTGAGCATGCCGTGAGCGGTGTTTGGGTTGGTCGATTTGAACGAATTACTGCAAACCAGTTCAGCACAGTCTCCGCTCGAGTGCGCTGCGGTCATGGTTTGTGGGCGCATTTCATGAATTGTGACCGAGATGCCGCGCTCTGCTAAGAAGTAGGCCGCTTCACTTCCCGCGAGTCCGGCCCCGATGATGTGAACTTCTTGGACGTTTGGCTCTGACATGCCGCTCCTTTTATATTAGTGTCCGCCCGTCTACACTTAAAACATCGTGACGATCGTAACGGCAATCCAATCCTATTTAGACTATCTTAAATCTCGGCGGGGCTACAGTCCACAAACTGTTCGTGCTTATACACAGGACTTAGATCATTGGGCCAAGGGGCTTAAAACTCAATACGCGATCGAGGATCTCGCGGCCCTTCAACGAGAGCTGACGCCCGCAAAGCTTCGAAGTTATCTTTCAACACTTTATGATTCCCACAAAAGAAGCTCGATTTGTCGCAAACTTTCGTCAATTCGCTCTTTCCTACGGTATGCACGAAAAGAAGGTTGGGTGAGTCAAGATGTAGGCGTCTTGGTGCCTACTCCAAAATGTGAGCGGGAGCTGCCGCGATTTTTGAAAATTGAAGAAATGCAGGAGCTCATCGAAGCCCCGGATCTTGCCACGCGATTGGGGCGGCGGGATCGAGCCCTTTTTGAAGTGATATATGGATGCGGCCTTCGTGTCAGCGAAGCCGTAGATCTCAACTGGAGCCATGTGGATCTCAACAAAGGGTGGGTGCTGGTTAGGGGAAAGGGCGATAAGGAGCGAATGGTTCCGCTCGGGACGCCGGCTATAGACGCGCTTAAGGCCCATCAACAGGATCGCGAGGCGTGGGGCGCGCTTGGGAGCCTCGGGAGCAGCCCTCTGTTTGTGAATTATAAGGGAGGGCGGCTTTCGACACGAAGCGTGGGAAGAATATTGAATCGGAATTTAGTACGAATTGCTGCTTCAAAAAGCCTCTCGCCGCACGGTCTCCGGCATAGCTTTGCGACCCATTTATTGGCGGCAGGAGCCGACCTTCGCTCGATTCAAGAAATGTTGGGCCACGCACGGCTTTCAACGACACAGCGCTATACGCATGTGGATATTGGGGCCCTGATGGACGAATACCGTTGCAATCACCCCTTAAATAAAAAATAATAGGCACCCAAATGGACCGACTTGTCGATTTTCTCCTCACCTTCTATGGCCCCACTCCTTATTTGCTCGTCTTGGCAATTCTCTTGGCGTGCGGATTTGGACTTCCTTTGCCCGAAGACATTACTTTGTTTGCAGCGGGACTCTTGTCTTATTATGGCGTCACTAAGCTTGGGGTCATGATCGCGATTTGTTTGTTCGGCGTTTTGGTGGGCGATACCATTGTTTTTTGGCTGGGCTATTACTTTGGAAGAAGGCTCACCAAACGTTGGTTTTTTCATAGGATTCTTCCTGATGAACGGCTCAACTATGTCAGCAAGCAGCTCAACGCTAAAGGGACCCGCTTGATCTTCGCCGCGCGGTTTATGCCCGGTCTTCGATCGCCCTTCTTCTTCTCAGCGGGCGCCCTGCATGTCCCATTTCGGACTTTTATCTTCTATGATGGGATTGCGGCATTCATTAGTGTTCCCTCAATCATCGGAGCTGTGTATTATTTTGGAGATGAGCTGGATCGAGTGGTCCGGGTGATTCAGAGGGTTGAACACGGACTCGCTTTTGGTGCTTTTGGACTTCTTTTTGTCATCATTGGAAAATGGTACTTGGGACATCGCAAACTTAAAAGGAAAACGCTTACTTCTTGATTGCATATGATCGTTCGAAATATTCTTAGCTCTTTTATTGTCGCGCTTCTGCTCTTTTCTCAGGCCCCGACTTGTGTTTTTGCTCAAGAACCCGGCCCCGAAAAAGAACAAACCGAGATTCAGCAGTGGTGCGAAGCCCTGTCGAAGTCTTTTGTGGCGCTTAAGTGGAAAATTAAGCCCTGCGAAGGGTTGGAATGGAAAACTGCGGGGCATTCTGTTCTGGGCCGGCCCTTGGTATATGCAGAATTCGGCGACGTGAATTCCAAAAATACGACGCTCATTTTTTCGATGGCCCATGGAGATGAGATCACCCCGCTTTTTTTAGGCATTCAACTCGCCCATTGGATGAAAGACAACGAGAAGCGATTTCCGAAGGCTCATGTGATTATTGCCCCTCTCGTAAATCCGGATAGTTTTTTTAAGAAACCCAGAACCCGCGTGAATGCCCATGGGGTGGATGTGAACCGTAACTTTCTCACCCGAGATTGGGATACAACGGCCATTCTGGCCTGGAAAACGAAATTTCGTTCGGATCTGCGACGTTTTCCTGGAGAAAAACCGCGCTCTGAACCTGAGACCCATTTTCAAGAAGATCTGATTAAGACGTTTCAACCCCAGAAGCTTCTTTCGGTGCATGCGCCTCTAAATTTTATTGATTATGATGGGCCCACGCCCTTGTCGCTTGCGCGCTTTTCAAAAGCGTATGTGCACGAGTGTTTGGCGTTGCGGAAAAAGCTGAAAGCGATTTCTTCGGGCTATTTTCCCGGTTCACTGGGAAACTACGCGGGACATGAACAGGGAATTCCTACGCTGACTTTAGAGCTTCCTTCTGCCGATCCAAAAAAGGCCGAAGCCTATTGGAAACGCTTTAGCACGGGGATTCGAACGATGATTGAGTTTACGGTTCCAGATTTCGCGTCTCGAAAACCGAAACACACTGAGGGGTAGGGGATGCCACGGCGCTGGTTGCCCCTAGTTTTCTTTTTCCTCATACTTCTTTTTGGGCAACTATTTGGTCTCACGGATGACGAAGCTTATTATTGGGTCTTGGCCCAGAATCCCGCACTGGGGTATGCTTATCATCCCCCGGCAGTCGCATGGAGTATCACGGTTTCTCAGTTTTTGTTGGGGCCGATTTTTGGTCCTAACTCCGTGATGGTCGTCCGGTTTCCTGCCGCCTTTTTTGCTGCTTCGAGCCTCGCGTTAGGGTTAGCCTGGTTGCGAAGTACTGGAGTTTTGCTCACCCGATTCTCCGGGGTATTGCTCCTATCTTTTCCTGGCTTTTTTGCGCTTTCTTGGATGATGGTGCCTGATCTCCCCCTGTTCTTTGGCTTCACCGCCGCTTTGGTTGGAACCTTTGGTCTTTGTTTTGAAGAGCGGCTGTCCTTCCCTACGAAACTTCTTCTTTTTGGGGGGGGGCTTTTTCTGGTCCTTTCAAAATATTCAGGCTTACTTGCGATTGCTTCAGCCCTGCTGAGTATTTTGTTATTTGCGCCGCGGCCACGTTTGAAGGCGGGATTTATTCTTGTCTTATCTGCAAGTATTTTGGGGTTTGTGCCGATTCTCTATTGGAACTCGACTCATGAATGGGCCTCGATTCTTTATCAAATCCAGGAGCGTCATGCCGGAGGGGGCGGCGCTTCTGGGGTTCGTGCCCTTCGTTTCTGGGGCGCGCAAGGACTTCTGGCGGGTCTGCCTTTGATTGGGTTTTTCTTTTTCTCTTTGTTCAACTTCGTCCGGAACCCTAGTCGAGTGGCACAACCGATTAAATTTTTATGGGTTTGGATTCTTCCTGCCGCGATCGTGTTCCTTATTCAGCCGATCTTTTCAGATTTCAAACCCCACTGGGCCCTCATCGTTTGGTGGCCAACACTGCTCGCTTTTGTTTACTGTTATCATCATAATTTTCAGGCAGGGCTGATTAGACGATTGGCCTTTTTTCAAACGGGTCAGGCAGTAGTGGTTTCTGCATTTGTGCTAGTGAGTTGTGTTGTTCCTCTCGGGGGTGTCCTGATGCAGGCGCTTTCGAGAAACCCTGATCCCCGACTGGATGTAACGAATGATCTGTATGGGTGGTCAAAGCTCCCTGCTTTTTTTGACGATCAAGTGAATGGCAAACTTGATCCAGCTTCGAGTCACTGGCCCGTTCTTGCCTCGCGCTATCAAACGGCCTCACAGGCGTCGTTTGCACTTCAGGGACGCAATGTTGTGAGTTGGATTCCCCGAGAGACGCGGGCCCGAGATGAATGGCGCCCTCTCTCGGTCTCTGATGGAGTAGGGCCTGCTTGGCCCAGGCTCATCAAACCCGTCCTATATATTAGTGATAATCGATATGATGCTCCACCTATGTTTCCGAATGCGAGGTGTGAAAAATTCTGGAAACTGCAGGGATCTCGATGGAATTATCCTGCAAAGCAAATTGATATCTGGAAATGTCTTCTTCGATAGCGATTAATTATTGCACGAGCTGAATGAGATCATTGCGAATCCACGCTTGGTTCTTGGACTTTTCGCCGGTCTCACCTGGGAGTGAAATTTTGAACCAACGATTGCTCCAGTCGATCACCGGATAAGTGGTCTCGGGATTTGCAACCCCGACGACGGGAAACTCCAGACCTGGGCCGGTGTGGAGTTTTGCGGCCAGTCTTGCTCTAATTTTCATTCGTGCAGATTCCGGCGCTACTGCGGCCACTGTGGGCGGTGGCACGGGCTCCGGTGTATTAACACGAGTAGGGGCCATCGCATTTTGATGAACTTGATCAGTAAGGGGCATGGATGGTGCTCTCACTACGTCGTTGTTTTCTGTGAACGAAACTGGTGCAGGTTTTGCGCTTTCGTTACGAAGGGTTTCAGTTTTTGCCGCTATTTTTGCGCGTTCATAAAGGGCTTCGCCCTTCCAGTAAATGTAAACGCCCGAGCCGATTGCCATGATGCCGGCAATTCCGATGGCAGTCGGAAGAATAGCTCGAGTCCAATCGCGAGCCGCGGGAGGAGGAGGCAGTGGCGGCGGCGAAGTCACAAGTTCGGTAAGTTCCGGGAGCGGTGGGGGAAAGGTTGTTTTGCCATCAATATGCGTGATAGGCCCCATATTTTTTGGCATTGTCTTGGTGCCAATATATTTTCCCAAACGATCTGCAGCCTGTTGACCCAAAATGGGATCTTCAGACGGCTCAGGTAGCAGGACGTGCTCCCCTGCTGGCGCCTTATCTACTTTGATGAGGTTCACATCTGACCTTCTCACCAAAGCAAATCCTCCACATTTGTAACAACGTGAAAAAGACCAGCCTGATCCCAATTTCTCATCTGTAACGGCTAAGTTTGCAGCACAATGAGGACAGCTCCATCGCATGACACGGTTCCCCCAATCATAAGTTTCTAGGGAATTCCTCGCGCCGTCAATGGGCAGTAGTTGCCGGCCCATCTGGCATGGGAATCGCGTCCACTTTTGGTTCCAAAACGCGTACGACAACTCGTCGGTTCTGGTTCATTGCGTCTTCGTTCAGTTCACCAGTTGGAAGTCGTGCGTCAGCAATCGGGTGGCTATCCGCATAGCCTATGGCGGTGAGGGGTGAAGGCGAAAAGCCGCGATCAAGAAACAGGCGTAAGACTTTTGACGCTCTTGAAGCTGAAAGTTCCCAATTGGAAGGGTAAGGACCACTGACGACGGGCCGGCTATCGGTGTGACCCTCGACCACGATCTTATATTTCTTCATCTCCATCTCTTGACGAGATGCGAGAGACTCAACGAGTTTCACGAGCACCGCGCGTCCTTCGGGTCTCATGTCTGCACCCATGCTGTCAAAAAATACGGTCGATTTGAAAACAATTGTCACGCCATACGGATCAGATTTCAGAATGGCTTGTTTGTCCGTTCCGTTTTGGTCAAGCACTTGTGACACAAACTTGGCCAACGCTTTGGTAGGGGATTTGAAATCTCCGCCAAACTGCTTTGCTACGGCCTCTCGCACAGGCTCAAACTGGGGCGCATCGAGTTTGGACATGCTGAACATCATGATAAAGAAGCCACAAAGCAAAGTCATCATGTCTGCATAGGATACGAGCCAATTCGATTCATCGTCTGCTGCTTGCTCCGGCACGTCGTTGCTGCGCCGGCGCTCAATTCGCGCTTCTCCCTTCTTGACTAGCTTCAAAAATGACTTGGCGACAGACACGGTTCTCTCCTCTTAAGCGGCTTTTCGAACCACTCGGTCCTTAGGCAACAAGAACGAATTCAAATTCTCTCTCATCGAAATCGGATTAACTTGCGCCTTGAGCATCAACGCCCCTTCGATAATAACCTTTCGCAACATAACTTCTTCGTGAGTGCGCTCGGACAAATTCTCGGCAATCGGGAGAAACACCATATTCGCTAGCGTGATCCCGTACAAAGTTCCAATCAATCCGATAGACATCGCGGGACCGATGAGTTTCTGCGCTTCGGGTTGCCCCATCTGCTGCAAAACGCTGATCATCCCCAGGGTGGTCGCGAGCAGTCCAAAGGCAGGAGGAAAGCGCCCGATAGTGCGGAACATATTTGCTTCCTTCATAAAAAGCGCTTCTACCGTCTTAAGTCGTTGTTCCAAGGCTGCGCGAATTTCGACCTCCGTCAGCACACCGGAGGAGACAAGCCCCACTGCTTCTTTGAGGAATTCGTTTTTGATCCCGGGCAGTGCTTCGCCTAACCCGGTCACACCGGAACTCGCCTTCTTATTAAGCTCCAAGAGCTGGGTAATCACGCCTTGGTAATCGGCCTTATAGCGGCCTAGGACGCGCAGGATAAAGACTTTGATCAGGGACAGTACTTTGCCAAACGGAAAACTAATGCTCGCTGCGGCCGCTGTTCCCCCGAAAACAATCATGAAACCATGAAGATCAAGAAAGGTCGAAAGGCCCGGTCCGGAGCTACTGAGCGCGTAGTACATGATGTAAGCGCCAAAGCTAAGTCCAAAAAGGGATGAAAAGTTCATGTTAAGCCGCCTCCTTTTTGAGCGCTGTTTTCCAAAGCTGGTATTGACTAATGACGTAGTTCTCGTCCAACTCCCGAAGTCGGTGGACCAGGGTCTCTACGCAACTCTCAAAAAATTTGGATTTTGAGCTCGGATTCTTCGAAAGGAATTGTTGAAAACCTTCTTTTGTTATCGAAAAAAGTTGGCAATCCGATAGCGCTCGTACGGTGGCAGAGCGCGGGTATTCGTCGACGAGAGACATTTCTCCGAAGAAGTTGCCGGTTCGCAATTGTCCGACATCGTAGTCCACGCCGGTAAGTTTGTTTCGTTTGTAGACGCCGACCATGCCATCCAAGATGAGATACAGGCCCCAGGTCATTTCGCCTTCGATTACTATGTTATTATAAGCTTCGCAGGCCATGCCTTCTCCGTGTTGAATGAGGCTGGAGAGTTCCTGATCGCTAAAGACTTTCAAGAGTCGAATATTTTTCAAAACCGAAACGGAGGGCTTGATTCTTGCTGTGAGCGGCGTGACGGGGTTCATGCGACCTTCCGTGAAGAGCCTGATTGCGCACCACGGCCTCCTGCGTTTGGACCCGCCTCAACAAACCCCGAACCCCCCTTTGTTTCTGAGAAGAGTCGGTCATTGGTTTCGACAAGGTTTACTAGCCCCTCCGTTGCCATCATCTTCATGCGATTGAGAATCTTGCGTTCAACGCCTTGATAGTCTTCGCGGCTAATTGTGCCAAGTCCGCCGAGCTCCTCTTCAAGCTCAAAAACAAGTTCTTTAGGTGATTTTGAAAATACGGCGTTGCGAACTTCAGCCGAGGCACCCTTCAAAAAGATCAAGAGTTCGTCGTGCTTGAGATTGAGGACCACCTCGAGGAGTTGACTGTCTCGTAAGAAACGCAGCGTTTCAATACTGACAAGCTTACTCTTCACTGTCCGTGCACTTTCCGGACTGGCCATTTCAAGATTTCGAATTACGGTACGCTGCATTTCGGCGCTCGTTCTCTCCAAGAGTCCCACGAGGACTTCAGACCCAGGGAGTGCTTCGGTGTTGAGTCTTGGATTGTCGCGACGTTTGCGTTTCAAGGCGCTGGCCACATTGTAGATAAAGTCCTTCGGCAGATAGTCAATTCGAGAAAGTTCAGTGAGAAGTTTGAGTCGCGTCTTATCATCAAGTTGGGCATAGACTGCTGCACGCTTTTGGGGATCGCATTGCGTAAGGACGATCGACTTCAAGGTGTCAGATTCACCACGAAGCATTTCAATAATTTGGGGTCCATCCATCTCTGTAAGAAAATCAAACATGGACGAGGAGCGGTTACCAAGGACCGTGAGTTTCCCGGCAATGGTTCGGTTATGGAGTTTTCGTAGAAGTTCAAGTTTTTCATCATCGGTGATTTCGATGGTGTTCTTCGAGTAGAACTCCATCAAACCAATGACATCGGTTTGAAGGCTGGGGTCTCGAACCATGTCTAGCACAATGCCTTCGCCAAAAATATGAATGTACTCGGCCGTAGTCTCGATGCCCTCCTCGGTCAGGATGCGTGTGAAAACTTGTTTGGCAACCTTCGGTTGCTGGGCAAAGATAGCCGTTAGTTCTTCGACAAGGCGTTCAATTTCATAACGTTTGGAGAGCGCGGGGACGCGCAGCTCTTCGTGGGGTGCAACTGGATCTGGGGCGCGATAGGTCGATGGCGCGTTTGAAGAAATCGGATCTGCCGCGAGGCTTTGAATCACGCGATGGACAGAGCCCCCGCTGGGACCAGAAGAGGTGCGAGGGCGAAAGCCCGCCACCGCCAGGAAGAGAAGAAGTGAAATAACGGAGCACGCGAAGATGAGACCAAAGACCCGCATTTGCTTAAATTCTTCTTTTAAGGCATCGCCATTTTCTACCCGCTCGATGATTTCGGTTCTCTTGATGACCTCTGATCTCTCGTTCTTCTCGTTATTATTGTTATTGCTGATGTTCTCGGTCTTTGCGGTCGTGCTCGCATTGGTGTTTGCGTTGTTTTCGGTCTTTGCAGTCGTGCTTGCGCTATTGCTCTCGGAAGTTTTTTGCTTGGCCTGCAGTGCTTTCTCTCTCGCGCCCGAAATAGCCGTCTTGTCGGGCCGGGGGAACTTAATCGGCATGGCGTTAAGCGTGACGTTTTTGAGGTAGTTCGTTTTGAGTTTGGCTAATTCTAAAATGTTGGCGCGTTCTTCGGGTGGGAGCTCTTCGTCTAAAATGAGTGTGGCGGATATCTCGCGAATTTTCAGAGCCAAGGCTCCGTCTTGTACAAATTCGGTAGACGACCCAAACTGGGCTTCTTCGGCGTTGACTGCTTCGGCCTTGAGGTTGAAGTCCCCTAGGAGGCAGTTATCCGGGCAGAACTGCTGAAAAATCTCTTGGATCGTATTCCTAAATTGTTTGGAAACTCGGTCCCTGAGGTCTGAGATCTTGGCGTCGGAACCGAAAGGCTGGGGAAAGGGTTTGTATTGGACATCGAGCTTCACCTGAAATTCGAGCGTGTCCAAATACTGCTGAATCATATCGACGAGTCGCCCACGAGAAACGGGACCAACCTTTTCGTCCACAAGAATCTTCACGCGTGCAGAAGAGGCCGCAAGAGAAAGCGTATTGGCGGGCGTGAGGTCATCAAAACCGGGGGCGAGTTCTTCGGGCACGGCGACATCTACAGTCGCGGATACGGAAAGGAGTTTGCATTCATCTCTACAGTATTTGGCCAAGAGGGGCTCAAGCAAATTGCGAATTTGGTTTTCCGTCGTCGTGCGGGTAATCTCGGCGGCATTAAACTTCCCGGGGCCCGCGCTTGCAGCCGTTGAAAGTGCGAGCGTCGTTAGAGTTACGAGAGCAATGGTGAAGAGGGTTTTGAGTTTTGTCATTTTACCCCAGTCCCCCCTGCCGGTGTGCGTTGTTGTCGGCGTTCAATGAATTGTTTGAGACCATTGTTAGAGGGATCGAATCGTAGGGATTGGTTCCATGACTTAAGTGCAAGTTCCGACTTTCCAAGCCGATCAAGCAGCGTCCCCCTCATGGAGTAAAGTTTTGGATCCGTTTGGTAGAGTCGGAGAAGTTCATCAAGTTCCAGAAGCGCCGCTTCAATTCGACCATATTTATAAAGTTGTTTGATGTGATCAATGGCCGCGAGATAACTGTTCTCCCTTACGGGCACTCCCGTATCCGAAGGCACGAGTCCCATGCTTTGTTCAACTTCTCTTCTCTTGGCGTCGTCTTCTGCAAGATTAGTGGGCATGGCTTGTGTCAGTTCCCGATCGCTCAGGCCGGGCGCGCGCGCGCGATAGCTTTCGTCAATCAACCCATCGGTGGACATTTCTGGACCGGTTACCGTAGAGGGGCTGATAGAACTGGAAAAGGCGGCGCTTCTTCCGTCGTTAAATGCAGGATTTACCGGAATCACTAAATCGGACATCTCCTGGTGGCTCTTCGGAAGTTCAAGTTCGATTGAGCGATCCCCCTTTTTAGTTCGAAGGATCATGTTTTGATGTAGCTCTGCTTGGGCGCCCGGGTAATATTCTCCAAATGGATTTTCAATGGGAGCCGAGGCTTGCTTCTTTCCACTGTCCAACGCAAAGAGCGAGCGAAGCGTGCTACAAGAAGCCCCGCTCATACTCACCGCGATGATCAATGCTGCAATCCTCAAACCTGTTTGCACTCAAGCCTCCCTAAAAAATCTAAAAAAGATACCCAATCCCTAAACCGTACTCGCCCCCCTTGACTGTTGATCCCGTTGAAAGTGGAATAAACACGGTGGACTCCGGCCGATAGCCTACGTTGGCAGACACCGCAAAGTGTTTGCCTAGGCGCCATTCAAAACCGCCTCGTCCTAAGCCGCCCAAAAAGCCGGAGGTATAAGTACCTCCGATGCCTAAAAAGATATTACTTCGAACTTTGTTAAAGTTTTCCTCATCTCCAATAAGGTTCCAGGAGTGCATAAAGAGAAGGGTAACATTGATTCCCGACCATAAATTTGCGGTGGTAGCCGCAGCAGAGTTGACAAGTGTCGAGGCATCCTTAATGTAGTCAAATTCGAAGCCGACTTCTTTCTTCCGATTATCATAGCGTTCCATCATCCTGAGTCCGCCCCCGAGACAACCGGTGGTTTTGGGAACATTGGGTTCAAAGAAGTAGTAGATGGTCAGTCGATACTGAATGCCGGGGACATATTCGGTGAACTTGCGGGCGTCGTCGACTTGCGAGTAGTCAACGCCTCTTCTAAACGCCGAGGCGCGTGAGGTCTCGGAGTTGTAACTTCGCGACCAAACGATGGAGCCTGATTCGGGCTCTGAGACATACATCGATAGGATCAGACCGTTGGGTTGATAGGAAAACGAGATGTCGAGAAAATTTTGAATTCCTGAAAGTTTTGCAATTCGTGCGAGCTCCGAAGGGTTGGTTTCGGGAGAAGTAATGACGACTTGATCGCCATTAAGTGTTGTGCGCTTCGCGCGACAAGGCAGGCATTGAATAACCCGTGTTTTCATATTCTTCATGATCTTCTCGGTGACGAGAAGTTCAAGATGGGGCTTGAATGAAGCGGGGATGTTTTCGCTCATGCCCACATTTCGAATGGAGAGGTCTCGCATGCCCGAGACGTTTCCGTTTTTCAGGTCATATTCAAAGTCAGACATTAGATCGTCCAATACCTCATAAAAGTTGCGCTCAGGAGGCTTATCGGCGGCATGCCCTGTGGACATGAGCCCGCTCAATCCAAGAAGGATTCTGAGTGATACACCGACTGCGCTCTTTGTTTTCTTATAAAAGTCCATTATATGTCCGTGGTGAGAGACCCGAGTCTCCTTCCCCAGTAAGCTCTTCGGAATTTAACTAACTGTCTTTAGACTTATTTTGAGCTGCTTTTCCCCTTCATATTTCGGAGAGTCTTGCCGAAGACATAGGTATGGAACTGGACGCACTTGATCCACAAATTGCAATGAGGGGTGTCGCGATTTTGACGGCCATTCCGGTTGTCTTGTTCGCACTTTGGGCCGACTATTTTGGGCGCTATCTGGAGCAGCTGGGACGAGAGGGCAAAGGCGCGCCCGAAGGCGAGCCGGAGTATGATAAGGATCATGAGCTTCAGCGTGTTCGTTTGACCGGCTTTTGCGTTCTACTGTTTCAGTTTGTCCTTTTTCTAGGAACAGGCGAGGTGCGCAAGGTGTTTCCTGTTTCGGCCAATCTTTTGTTCCTCGCAGCGGTCTTGGGACAAGGCTGGATCCAGGCTAGGCTGGAGAAGCGCTTTGAAACAAAGGGGTCGCAGGCTTCCGGGGCTCTCCGCAGTGCGCGCCCTACTTTAGCGTTCGGGCTTGCCACAAAAGTTTTTATGGGCGCGGCGTTCGGAGCCGTGATTTATCTGGGCGTCATGTTATTGTCGGTCCGAGTTGCTTTGGGGTTGGCCGTGTGGGTTCAGGCTGGACGCGAGGTGACTTTGATCCTAGTAATCCTAGGCGGGATTTTTGGAATTGGCGGCGGGCTCTTTGTGAACTTTGCGTTGGCGCCTTTTTTCTTGCGCAAAACGCTCCCTATAAAGGTGCCCTCAGAGCAGGGTGAAGAAGCGGTCGTTTCGAGCGCGGTGAACGATACTTTTTCTAAAGCGAAGCTAGCGCGGCCCGAGCTTCGTATTTTTGATCTTGATCGGATGGATAGTGCGACCGCGCTTGTCGCCGGGTTTTCGTGGGGGCGGTGGATTTTTCGTCCCCTTCTTCTTGTCTCCAAAACTCTTATTGGAGTCTTAAATGGCGATGAGTTGCGAGCCGTGATTGATCACGAAGCCGCTCACATAGCCCTTCGGCACTTAAGACGGAGACTGCTCTTTTCCGTCGCGTTGATTTTGAGTCTAGCTTTTGCGTCAATTGCACTGAATCTTCTCGTGTTTCTTGTCACTCGGTCAGGCTCGTCGTTTCTCTGGGGTGGCCTCATTGCGATGGGTTCATTTTTTGTGTGTTTTCGTTTCTTGGGCCAAAAGAATCTTCAGTTTGAACAAGAAGCGGATCGCTATGCGGTAGAGAAGCTGGGCGCTAATTCCAATGATTTGGTTAATGCGCTTCGTAAGCTAGATCTTCTGAATTTTCAAGGTCGGCACGTCAAGACTTTGGGACGGCTTCATATGCGTGCGAAGGTCCATCCCAATACTGAGGCGAGAATCGTGGCGTTGGAGCAGCGTTTTGGGGTTTCAAGTGTGACGCTGCCTGCTGCGCAACAAGACAAGGCAGCGTGAGGGGCTATTTGGCGTTCGCCTTTTATTCGAACGCTTTACTGTACGAAAAGCGCCCGGCCCACTGTATCGCGCAGTTTCTTTGGGAGTTTTTCCTCTATCGCGAGTGCTTCGAATTGGCTGACCGCCGCTCGCACTTCTTCAATGATTGGGCCTGGGTGTTTGAGGCCCACTTCGTGAGCGAGTGCCTTAAGGTGTTGCGTTGTGGGATTTCGTCCTTCATCTGCAACGAGCATCATGTGTTCTCCTCCGGGGCCGCTAGAGTAGGTCAAATCGTAGGCCGGGCTGGGGCGCCAGTTTCCATTTGCGTCCATGAGGAAACTAAAGTTCCGAGCATGATCATCTCGGTTTTTGGCGAAGACATTGAAACAAGCGCGCCGAAACATCTCCGAAACGCACTTTTCGCTTCTCGTGAGCTTGCGAGTTGCGAGTAGAAGTTCGCGGTAACTCAGAGCGGGATAAGTGTGGGGCGCCTGCAGTAACCCCGAAAGCGTATGATTGTGTAATTTGTTTCCGCCGTCGCGATCAAAGCGCCGAATAGCAAAATAGCCAGGGCGATTCTTCTTTCGTCCCAGGAGGCGCGTCTCGGGAAGGTCGATTCCGGCAAGGGCTGCCATTCGGGCATAAACGTACTCGAGGGTTCCAGTGTGTTCGTCGTCCCCCTTGGATCTAAACTTGACGAGATAGGGTACGAAGCCGGGTTGAATGGCTTGTGCGCCATAGAGGACTATTTTCCCGTCTGAGCTTAATTGTACAAGAGCCTTGGGGCGTGCGCCCTGCGGTGAGCCGCCTAGTGCGAGCAGTCGATCAAGTTCCTTTATGTCCGTGTGATTAAGCACGCCTTGAATCTCCAAAGCAACCTGATTGAGGTCGACAACGGTTGGTGTGATCTGCTCTATCTCAGGCTCGTAGACGAGAGCACCCATCCCATGTGAACCGACAAAGGCCAGGCGATCAAGCGGGCCAAAACTTGCCGGAGAAAGCCCAGCCTGTGCGATCCGTCTGTCTAAGAGTAAACGGCCCCAACCATCGGGTAGACTGTCCTCGAAAACACCCATCAGCCCTTGAAAAACGGAGGGATCTCCGACTGTGACGCCAGATTTGAGGGGGAGGCAAAAAGGCGAGAGCTCTAAGCCACTTTGTAGAAACTCGTGGTCATATTCAAAAAGAAGTTCGCGGTCCTTCTTTGCGAGCATCCCCACTTTGCGCTTTGATGTTCCCTCTAGTTCAAGATGCACATTCAAGAGCGTGACGGGCTTGAGGCCTTTTTCAATTTTCATTTTCGAGCGCGCTTTCTCGTCGATGTGGTGGAGGGCCCTAATGCCTCATCGAGTGATTTGTATTTTGGCGTTTCAAAGAGCCGCTCAAACGTGGCTTCGACGCCTAGTGCGGTCGCAATTCGCAGTGCGTTTTCGATTGAAACCTGTCCCGTCTTTTCGAAGCGATGGATCGTGGCAACGCCAACGCCCGAGCGATCGGCGATCTCCTGTTGGGTCCAGTTTTGGGTTAGCCTTAGTGATTTGGCTCTCTGGCTCATGGCGAGGAGCGTTTCGGAAAAGGAATTAAAACTGGTTCCATAACCAATCATATATAGATATTAAAGCATAGATTTGTCATTTAAGCAATCATTTTTGATAGATAACAGTTCACTGTGCGGGGCTTGATGGAGCGCTAGTAGGTGGGGTCGCTGGTGCTGCAATGCTTGGCTCCGGGCTTGGCCCAGGACTAGGCGCTACGCTTGGCGAGGGCTCAGGAGTAATAAGGGGTGCTGCCGAATCAGGAGGAGGAACGTCGAGTCCCGGAATTCCCGAAGGTAAAGCGGCCAATATTTCTGAGCTAGGTGCCGGGTTGGGAGAGGGCGCTACCGCAGGAGACTCTAGCGTTGCCGGTTGTCTGAGGCCGAGTCCGTAACGATCAAGAACCGCGCGTGAAGGCCGTTCCTCTTTTGGAAAACCATTAGGGGTTGCAGCTTCAACAAGTTCGGCTGTGACGGGAGCAGAAATTTCAACTCGCTTGAAAAACACCGTTTCGCTAATCCTCCGATAGTATCGAATGGACCAGCGATAATAGCGGGAGTCTTTATATTCAGCCATAAAGGCTTTTGAAATTGGGACGAGAAAAAGATAGGTTTCCAAGACCTTTTTCTGGCGCTCATCGATAAAAGACTTTGGACTCACGATCGTATCTTCTATGGCCAAGAGCTTTGAAAAGAAACACCAGTGGAGGCGAACTGGGTCTTGTTTTATAAGTTCTCTGGCGCCGACTTCGCGCTCTTCTTCACTGACCGTTAGCGTGCGAAGTTTCATGTAGTCCGCGTCGCAGTCTTTAAGGGATTCCGCAGTGGGCGCGTCTTTTTCTTGGAAGATTGCGCGAAGATCTCCCAAGTCATAACCCGCAGGATGAGGAACTTTCAAATAGGGGGGCAGAAAAGGGGCGGGTGGAGGCAGCGGGGTGACCACGGTTGTGGTGCAACCCCCAACGCCAAAAAGCCAACACACAAGCAGACTGCTGATAAACACGCTATGCTTCATTTAGGTCACAAGTCCTCTATATCTTCTCGGCAAAAATGGCCTAGTTCATGAGGGGAAAATATCGGAAAAATGAGGGGTTAAAAATTTCCCTGTGATTGCCGATAGGTGGACATGTCAGTCGTTGAAGCGAAAATGCATTCAGGCAGGGTTTTCAAGACGGACCAAGAGGTCCTCGATACGGCCTTGAACGAGTTCAAGTCGAAGCGCGGGGTTTTTGTTCAGGAGGTGGTGGATGTTGAGGGGGGATTTGCGTTTGGGGAGAGACATTTTTTCCAAATCCATATTGATATGTCTCGGTGGCTTAGGAAAGTGCCTGGAGATTGGAAGTATGTTGCGGTCATTATGAGTGATTTAGAGCAAAAACTGACGTATCGTGGGAAGATTTTTGTCATGTCATATCAGCATATTGATACAAAACTCCAGGTGACGTTTTTTAAGGATTTCTTGAATAATCAAATCGAGAAAATTGACGAAAAGCTCTTGCGGGAGTCTGTATCTGAACTTGTTAATCTGCTGAAGCGCGCCTAAGCCGTTTATATTCCCTCGCTGCGATGAACTTCAGTAAAGACCCCTTTTTATCTGAACTGGTTTTTCCACCTTCATATAAAGCTATCTGAAGGCAGTGTCTCACGAATAGGTATATGCGCGAAAAAAACTCGCTCTCCTTGGCATTCCATTCGCCCGAGTCTTCTGTCTCTTCCGAAGGGTAAAAAAATGAGTGCGTTTTGCGATCTCGAGCAATCAGATGCGAGGTCATATTACCAGATATGTTTTCAGCCACGATAATATCGAACTCCACCTCAATCGTCGGTCTTTTGAGTTAGGGATTGTCACTTCTAGCTTTGGTGTAAAGACAGTCGATTAGATTTTGGGCTTGTGAAGGAAGGTCGTGCATAGGGAGGCGCCGGTGAGAGGATTGGGCCTGGTAGGCGTGAGATGCGTTAAGTTGCAGTTTACTCAAAACTTATGAATTTTATTGTTCTTTGTGTTTTGCAAAATCTTAGGCCATAATTCGAACACATCCACCTCACATGTCACTTTGTCGTGTGAGCTGTTGACAGCGCCGCTTGCTTTGGCAGTAGTGTTTTCATGACCACGAATTCGCCCGCAACGCTCGATTACCGAGCGATATTGAAAAACGAGTTTGAAGCGCGCAGGCGCTACAACTCTAGCTATTCGCAGCGCGCGTTCGCGAGGGACTTGGGGCTTGCTCCTACGAGGGTGAGCGACGTCCTCCTCCGCAAACAGGGGCTCTCGCCAAGGCTTGCCGTGAGTGTAGCGAAGAAGTTGAAATTAACAGCGGTGCAAGGCGAAGTGTTTTGTGCCCTTGTTCAATCCGAGCATGCTCGCAGCCGCGGCGATAAAGAAGCGGCGCGATCAAAGCTTGAAAGTTTTCGCAGCAATCCTGATCGGATGCTTACGTTGGAGTTGTTTCATCTTATTGCGGATTGGGATCACTTCGCCATTCTTGAGCTTACGCGTACCAAAGCGTTTCGCAGCGAGCTGAAATGGATTTCTGCTCAACTCAAAATCAGCGTGAGTGAAGCAGAGACGGCAATTGCCAGGCTTACGAAGCTTGGCATTCTTCGTGAGGAAAAAGGTAAGTGGGTTTGTACCAATCAGTTCGTGGCAGCCCCCTCTGAAGTAGCGAGCGCCGCCATCAAAAAATATCATGAACAGCTTCTAAAGCGCGCTGCCCAAGCGCTTCATGAACAAGCAATTGAGGCGCGCGACTTTTCAGCCGTGAATGTCACCGTCTCGCCCGAGCAGCTCCCTGAGATTAAAAAGAGAATTCAGAAGTTCAGACGCGAGTTAGTTCAGTGGATCGAATCAAAGCCTGAGAGAGACCATGTTTATTGCCTATCAACGCAGCTTTTTGCGCTGCAATCGGGGCCATTTTTGGAGGAGAAAGATGCTTAATTTATCAAAATGGAGTTTGGGCGCACTTGCCGGAGTTCTATTGTTTCATTCGATGTTGTTTGCCCAGGATATTGAGATGTTGGCCGCGGGAACGGAGGTCGGCAATGGGGGTGACGGGCTCGTATGTTTTGATGAGCATGGGAATATTTCGTCAGTTGAGCTCTTAGATTTTTACGAAGGGCGAGCTTACCGAGGAATCAATCGCGAGATGGGAAGCTCTCGGCTCAGCTTTGCTCAGAAGGTCCAGTACGTACTTGATCGCTTAAGGAGAGTCGATCCGGCTCGCGCTGAAAAGCTTGGCGCTGGGATTGTCAGTTTTCTCGGGGTGGAGTCGCGGTTCTTGGCGGGTGTGAATTTGGTGGATATCCCAGACTCGGGACATCTCTTTTTTCCGAACGGCTGCCGCGTGGTTCAAGTCGCAATCCAGCATGAGCCGGATATTCAGGGGGACGCTCGCTACGTCATCAATAAGGATCTGTGGGATAAGATGGATGATGAGAATAGGATTGGTTTAGCGTTGCATGAGTTGCTGTATCGTGAGGCTTTGAAGTACGACCACACGAATTCGATTCGCGTGCGGTACTTGAATTCGGTCATTACTTCAGACCAGATCACGACGATGACACAAAAGACTTATGTGAATGAGCTGAGGAAATCCTCGTTTTCGGAATATAGCTGGATGGGGGTTACAGCCTATTTTGGTACTTATACGAATGTCGATGAAGCCATGAGCTTCTATTCAAAAGAAGAAGGAGAGGGCATCAAGTCGTTTGCGTTTGGAAACGGTTCGATTGACTGAATGGGACGAATGGTTGAATTAAGTGGTAGTATTAGTTTTTATTCCAATGGGAGTGTCGAGTCCTTCTATTATCGACCCGATTTCGAGGTTGACACGCGTTATGGTGTCTTGGTGTCTACTTATTACATCGATATTTTCCCAAATGGCGCAGTGAAAAAATTATCGCGTGTTCTGGTTAAGGATGGCATTCACTTTGGGGCATCGACTTTCTATGGCTTAAATTATTGCCAGCATATTGCTACAAACCCACAGGTGACTTTCTTTAAGGATTTTTTGCATAATCCAATCGATAAAATTGACGAAAAGCTGTTGCGGGAGTCTGTATCTGAATTAGTTAAACTGCTTAAAGGCGCATAATCTTTTCAAATTCTCTGGCTGCGACGGACTTTAGCAGAGTGCCCTTTTTATCCAGTGTCGTTTTTCCACTTTCTGGTAACGCTAATTGAAGGCAATGCCTTACAAACAGATAGATGCGCGAAAAGAATTCGCTGTCCTGGGCTTCCCATTCGCCGGAGTTTTCTGTTTCTTCCGCGAGGTAAATGAATGAATGAGTTTGGTGATCACGGGCGATAAGATGCATAGTCACATTTCCAGAACAGGTTTCAGCTTGGATAAGATCGAATTCGACTTCAACAGTGGGTCTCTTGAGTTGCGGATTATCACTCCTGACTTTGGCCTAGAGACAATTGATGAGATTCTGGGTCTGTGTAGGGAGGTCGTGCATGGGCAAGCGCCGCTGCGAAGCCCGAGCCAAAAATAGTAAAACCGTTCCGCAATAACTTGCCCATCAATTCCGATGTTTTATTGAGACTTTCGCACTTGCGACGTGCCTTCTGTTCCCGGGCGCAGCTCCGAAAACGCGCCACACCGCCCGAGTCTCAAATCCCTACTGCTTCACCCGCTCCGTCCCCGGAGGCGCTGTAAATAGAAAAAGCCCGTCATCGAGTGGTTTCCCCAGTTCGATCTCTGTCAAAGTAATCACTGAGCTGTTGCCGCCCACGTGATTAAGGGTTACTTCGGTGATCAGCTTTTTTTCAGGATCAATATGAATCCCGGCTTGTGCGACCGTGCCTGCGCTGCCTTTTTTTGGGGTTAAAATGAAATCTGTCGCCGACTTTTCACGAATACCCATGCCCATTGTCCCTTGGGCCGCCATCGAAAACGCGCCCGAAAGAAGTGCGTGCAGAAGGCGTGATTGAAACTGCTGAGACCGCGTCTCGATGAGTTGCCCATGCTCCGTTTCATCAAAAGCGGGAGGAGGCGTGTAGAACCAAAATGTTCGACCATCACTGACCAGTAAATTCTGATCAGGTTTTAAGGTTTCCCAACGGACTTTCCCTGGCAACTTAAACAAAATTACGCCCGAGCTAGTCTTGGTGCGTTTGAGTGCCGCCATCTCATTGACTTGGCTAAACTTCGCCATCAATGTCGCGGCTTGGGTGTACTTTGACTCCACCTCTTGAAGAAGCTTTGGAAGCTCTTTTGGCTTCGGAACCTGTCGCGCGACAGGTTCGGCCAGTATCGATACAGGAGAAGGTTTTGTTGAAGGCGCCGTTGCGGTTTTTTGCGCCGCGCACGCTAGCCCACCACCAAGTGCCAAACTAACGAGCGCGCCGAGCCTCAAAACTCTAATGCAGCTCAATAGACACCATCTTGGAAACGCCGGGTTCTTCCATCGTCACCCCATAGAGCGTGTCGTTGAGCTCCATGGTTTTCTTGTTATGGGTAATCACGATGAACTGACTCTTCACGCACATTTCGCGCAAGAGGGCGTTGAATTTGCCGATGTTGGCATCATCAAGCGGCGCATCGACTTCGTCCAAAATGCAGAACGGAGAGGGCTTGACCATGAAGATCGCAAAAATCAGGCAAATCGCGGTGAGCGCTTTTTCTCCCCCGGAAAGAAGACCGATGTTCACAATCTTTTTACCAGGAGGCTGAGCAAGAATATCCACGCCGGCTTCCAAGATGTCCGTCGAACCTTCAGGGTACACCAGTGAAATTTTCGCTTGGCCTCCGCCAAAGATAATCGGGAACAACTTTGTAAAGCGATCCGAAATCGATTCAAACGCCTTACGGAAACGCTCCTCAGAGGTGAGGTTAATATGATCAATCGCTTCTTGAAGGTTAACGAGGGATCTCTCGAGATCGGACTTCTCCATGAGAAGGTGATCGTAACGTTTCTTAAGCTCTTCGTACTCTTCAATCGCAGACGTGTTGACTTCGCCCAAACGACGGAGCCGATCACGGAGGCGTTCGACTTCTTCATACAAGATCTTCTCGTCGTCTTCGGTCATTTCATGAGTGACGATGGCTCCGGTCATTTCTTCTTGAATCGGGGTGGGGACGGGTTCATCCACGCAGCCCGGCTGATACTTTTGTTCGAGATCCTGAACCAAGTGACCAAGGTCCGAAGACAATTTCTCAGATTCGATCGCAAGGTTGGTCGCAGAGCCCTGCCGATCATCGCCATTATGATGGAGGTCTTTGATTTTCTCCATGCCTTCTTTGACGCGACGGTTAACCACATCGATGCGGTCCCGAATTTCAGCAAAGGCCTGCTTTTGAGTCGAAAGTTGAGCGGTGAGATCCATGATCTTCTGTTCGATCGTGTTTTCGCCACCCGAGAACTGATCACTTTCACTGCGCGCACGCTCCAAAGTGCGATCAATCTCGCGCATCCGGCGCTCACGATCGGCAATGAGAGCCCGACTGGACTCAAGCTCGCGCCTCAGGCTTTGCACGCGCTCGCGCAAGGAGGCTTCGCGTACGCGGACTTCGCCAAGTTCACTGTCACGGTGTTTGAGTCGCTCTTCGCTTTCAGAAACCGCCTCTTCGTGGCTTGCAATGGCCGCTTCGAGATCTTTACGAGAAGCGATGATTTCGGAGACCTTGATCTGCGCTTCTTCACGCTCGCGAGAAGCGTCGGCCGCCATTGTTTCGCAATTCGCTTTTTTGGAGGTCACCGATTGAATTTCGCGCGTCAAATCTGCGAGTGTACGCTTTATTTGTTGAGCGTCGTGCTCCAGCGTCGCTTTTTGAATGTTGGCTTCTTGCAAAGCCTCATCCGTTTGAAGGAGAGCTTCAGCAAGTTGAGCGATTTCTTCGCGCGCCTGGGTAACAGCATTTTCAGCGTTTTCGTAAACCCCGTCCGCAGCCGTGGCCTGTTCTTTGAAATCCGCTATCGCGCGCTTGCGGCGCATGATCGTGGCGGCTTCGCCATCTTCTTGGCCTGATACGACTTCGCGGCGGAGGATCCAGCCATCGCCGATCCATTCCATGGCGCTGCCATCGATCCCTACAAAAGACCAGCCTGATACGCCACCGGCTTCAGCGGTGAGGGCTTTGGCTTGTTCTGGGCTCAGCGCTTTGACGACGGCAACGCAGCTCAGTGCTCTCGAGGCAATCTGAGTCAGGGAGTTTGAGAAACCCTGACGAATCGAAACGTAGTCTTCAAGAGCGCCGACAACTTCGCAACCGGTAGAAGTCAGGGTCGCAGAAACTTTTTTGAAATCAGCAGACGTTGTTTTCCCAGGTGCTGCAATCCGGATCGAGACCGCGCCCTTTGCATCTTTTTGGGTGGATTGAAGGGCTTCCCAGGCTAGGCCTGAGTCGCTCGAGATCAGACTTTCGATCCGAGTGCCGAGCCAGCCTTCGACGGCCGCTTCGAAATCACGAGAGACATCCAAGATGTCGGCTAGGGCCAGCACTTGGTCCGCGTTTCCACGTCCCTTTGCCCAATCCAAAACCGCGCGAGGCGCGTCGCCGAAACCTTCGTGAGAAGCATCGAGCTCTTCTAAACTTTGCAAGCGGGAGCGAATTCCGGTGAGTTTTTTCATCGCGTCTTCGCGCTCGCGCTCTTTTTGTTTCAAGGCGCGTTCGGCATCATCAATGCGTGCGCGATTGGCTGCTTTTTGGGTTCTCAGGTTTTCGCACTGCTCGGTTTGCACTGCCGTTTCTTCTTCGATGCGTACGGAGTCGGTGCGCATTTCTTCTTGGCGCTGATCGAGTACTTCGGCTTGTTCGGTGAGTTGGGCAAGTTGCGTGGTCGATGACTCAAAGCGGCTTTGTGATGCAGCCGCGCGAGACGTGAGATCGGTTGAATCCGAAATGCCTTGCATGAGTTTCTGGCGTTTG
>JBBCAV010000130.1:0-27047 GCA_051382305.1 Bdellovibrionota bacterium FG-2 | reverse complement strand
AGGCTCTGCTCACTGACCCTTAATCGCCGCGCAACAACGGGCCGCTGAACCTCGTTGCATAGCCCCACCGCAGCTTGCCACATCCAACTCGGCGGGTGCGCCCTGCGCCCATTTCTCGCTCGAAACCCCTTCAATTCCCTAGCCAATGAATTCAGCCGAGATTCCACCGCTCCAACAGTTTCCTTCATACCCTTTCTCCTCGTAGGTAAAGGTAATCAGAATAATCGGCTCATGTTACGCACTTTTTAAAAAAGGACACAGAGTATCGGCCATTTTTTTTACAAAGGCCTCTTGGACTATACCATTGTAAAATCGTTTGAGAGTTGCCTCCGCTGAGAGCCGTTGAATAGGGATCGCCTCAAGCATGGCGGCGATCACTTCTTGGGCTCCGCATCGGTCGGGCGCACTTAAGACCTCAAGATTGAACCCCAGAGAGATTTGGCCTAGATCAATTGCGGAATGTTTTGCGCCAGTTACTCTTTGTATAACTTTGCTGATTCTCAATATGGTTTTGTCGTAAAGGCGAAGAAGTTTGGGCGTGACTCCCGCGGCATAGCCATAGACATCGGGGTTGGATTGCAGAAGACTCTCAACTTGTTTAAAGCTGTACTCCGAGAGGGACGCGTGGAGCGCGAGAAGTTCTTCCGGCTCTACGGGGTTGCCCTCCTTGAATTTGGTGTCCATCGCAGTGATCCAAAGTGAAACGTTTTCTTCCAAGCTTATGGTGGGGTCGAGATTATTTTGAAGGTAACTTGAAATCTTTTTGGCACTCAATTTTCGC
Source organism: Bdellovibrionota bacterium FG-2 (assembly GCA_051382305.1). GTDB lineage: Bacteria > Bdellovibrionota > UBA1018 > UBA1018 > UBA1018 > CAIRTR01. The sequence continues at coordinate 26,266 of JBBCAV010000130.1, read as the reverse complement.
GTATTAAGGAACGCCTGCAATGAATCTGGGGCATAAGCCGGCGCGAGGTCAAACAGTGATTTGAGCCGATTGAGTAAAGTGCGCGAACCCTTGATTTCCTTTAGGGCCTGGGCGGCTTCGATAATATGATCTTGAGGTACGGCGTTCAAATCGTCTTTACCAAGTTTACGAAGTTCGGCCGCCCCTTCGCTCTGCCATTGGAGAAGAACGTTGCGCAGAAATCCGGCGTTTGCCGAAGGGCAGGCCAGCAAGGCTAGGAGACTCATCAATGCAAGGCAAAGCCTGGGTGTGTTTCCCATCTCTTAACTCATCGGCTGACGAGGAGATTGAGTTTCGACAAATATTTGGAGGAAAACCATTTTTAGCGTCAGGAAAATGACGCCTTACTTCGCTAAACGATCAAAAGCCCATTCTGCGCCCATTCTGTGTTGAACGGTAGTGAGTTCAAGCTCCAAAAAACGTATGTCCAGGAGCAATTTGGCATTCTTGAAGCGAAGCCAGTCCCACTGCTTAGGTTTTGGAAAAAGAGGCTGCTTGTAGTGCTTATAGCCCTTTTTGTACAGCTCAACCGCATCGGGGCCGTTGCCTGGGATGTAACTATATTCATTTGCGATCTTTTTGTAATAATAGCCCATGAGTTCCGAAAGAAGGACGGGAATGCGCACCAGCCCGGTCTTGTCGTATCCATGCGATACGAGTTCGGTCGTCATCAGCATCCCGCCATAAACGTGGTAATAAATAGCCCAAAAACCGTCATTTTGAATTACAGGTGAATTGAGTTCTTGGGCACGTTTGTAAAGGTCTTGATATTCAGTAAGCAAATACTCAGGCACATTTAGGCCCGCGAGGCTGCCGGGGTAGCGCATGTCATGAAAGGCTGAGGGCACAACCGTGTTAAGCAAGTCAATGTAGCCCGATAGGCTCGAATCCGAGCGTTTCCAGTAGCGCCAAAACTGATTGCAGCAGTCGTCATGCCCAAACACAGAAAGGGTCTTGAGAGCCTCAAGCCGGTCTCCTTGGGTTGCATTGAGCGCCATGCCCCAAGCGTTGGCCGAGCTTTTCTCCCAAATGAGAGGGTGGGGGTTTCCTTCGGGCGAGTGGTTAAGGTATGGCTGGGCGATCGCGCTGTAAAACCTTAGAGAGTTGAACACTCGGGTAGGACTCTGGTCGAGCTGTTTATGAAGGTAATTAATGATTCCCTCATTCGCCGACGTTATTGCACCACCCGCGTAACCCTCTGACGTATCTCCAAACAGAATCTCGAAAACTAGATCCAATGCGCCCACCACTTTGTTGTGTTCAAGGGGCGCAAATTTGAGCAGTTTAATCTGCTGGAGCATAAAGGCATAAAACTCGATGGGATTGCCATTCCTTATGACGTCGAAGAAATCGCCCGAAGGGGGTGTAGGAGGTGGTGCGTTGGTGACGTCTTGTAGTAAGAGGTGCGCCTGGTAAAATGCGAGTCGCTCAGCTGGGAGTAGGGGGTCTTTGATTTTGTTTTTTAGGAATTCAAGAGTCGATTGCGAGTATCCAATCTTTGCGCCTAACCAACTAAAAATTGTATCGTCCGTCGAGAGGAGCGCTTCTTCGGTCAAAGCCAGGGTTTGAGGTGTATTGACTACGAACCAAGAAGATCTGAACTTTTGTAGGTCGCTGCTCTTTTGTTTTTCGATTGCCTCATCAATATATTGTTTTTGTGAATCCGTAAGCGTTTCCCGGTCCCCATTGAGAGCGAGGGGTACCAGCCAAGCATAAGGAGTGTTATTTTGCAGCGAAAGAAAAATTAACTCCGAAGCGAACTGGCCGCGATCTACGGAGCGCGCCTCATTCTTAAGACCCTCCCAATCGATTTCATCGATACTCAGCGATTGCTCATATGCACGTGCCAGGTATTCGGGCGTGGTTACCGGGATGTGGTGAAGGGCGTAGCTCTGAAGTGGGGCTAGAAGTGCGGTCAAAAATACGAAGGTCATTTTGAGGTTGCGCATAAACATCCTTGTTCTTGCGTACAATTGGAAGTCGATCTCTATAGATTATCCCAACTGGCCTCTTTTGGAAGGCTGAAAGATTTGCCGAGTGCGGGAAAGCCGGGTCTATTTAGAACGAAACTTTTGCTTCCCCAAAAACTGAATTATAACCATGCAGCGCCCCCAAGGGTCGATCCTCGGGGCCGGCATAATGATCCGCACCAAAAGTTGTGCGAAAGGCGTCCGACCAAGCGTAGGAAAGCTTAGGCCTTAAAAAATAGTCTCCGCCAATAAAATTTCCCAGAGCAAAGACTTCGGCCTCAAGCCCCGAGGGTTCATGCGTGTAGCTCAAACGAAGGGTTGCACCCGGGCGCGCCCGATCTTGGTAGCCCAGCAGAAGTGCGTTAGCCTTCGCGATAGCATCTGCAGCTGGCGCAAAATGGGAGGAAACACGATAGATAAATTGAGTCTGAATTCGAAAATCACTTCCCAGAGGACGCTCAACGCCTAACACCGAATCCCAATGGCTGGGTTGAATGAGCGGCTGGCCGCCGTCGTTGTTTTCTGTCCAGAAATACGCACTTTCGAATCTCAAAATCCACTTCTCCCAGGTCGTCGAAGCATCTCCACCCAAAGCGCGCACGCGATGAAACACGGGCGCAATCGTGACCATTGGGATCCCCGTCAGAGGCGAAACTATTACCTCTGAAACCGCAAACTCCGGAACATGGTTCCATCCCCGAAAAAAAGAAACAGAGGCGTCCCAGGCCGATTCATTTATCGAAACCTTGAACGCATTCTCTGAATTTGAAAGTGTCGTAGGCTGAGTCTGTGCCACCGTAGAAACACTGACGCCTTGGGGGACCACCTGAGAGGCGATCAGGAGTTCGGATTGTGGAAAAATGGGATTCCAAATAGCCGTGAAATTAAAGGGAGAATTTCCCGCATGGGGCGTCCAGCTCACAAGTACACCTGTTCCGCCTTTTCGTCGCAATTCGTCGTCAGGGTTTAGCAGCGTGTAATTCTTTGCAGACAAGTAGTCAGTTGGATTTATTGCATCCGACTTGCCCCATGGCGTGATTTGTCGGCCGGCGCGAACTTCCCATCCTTCGCGGTGGGTGCCGACATAGGCCTCGCGAAGCGTAAGTGTGAGTTGACTCGAAGAATTTTGAGAAGCCGTAGCCTCCGCGAGATCAGCAGCGAGACTAAAATGTGAAAAAGTTTCTTGGGTCTGGGAACCTAGGCGAGAGTTGCCCTCAAGCCACGCCGAAGAAGAGACCCGCCTAAAGGTCGTTTCACGTATGCTTTCCGTTGGCACATAAATGTCGGTAAATACTTTTCCCGATAACGTAGGCGCAATCGAAGGCGTTTCAGCGGCGAAGAGAGGGGAAGTGGTTATCGATAGAAGACTCATCAATGCGATACATTTTATCTTCATAGATTAGGGCACCCGCGAAAGATTCTGTTGGGTAAAAATCGAATCTGGGATCCCTTTGTTCACCGCAACGGCCGAGAATTGAAGCACTGTGAAGCGGCCTGATTTGAGGTTTTCGATTTTGAGCTGTAGGGCCATCCATTTGTGTTGGGTTGGGTCGACTTCCGTTATTTCACTGGCGCTCAATTTTTTCAAAAGTACGGCGTCAAGGCCATAGAATTCTGCGGCCACACTCATGAAGTTGTCTTCCCTGACCCAACTGATGGTCTTAGTATAACCGGTGCGTTCCTTGACAGCCTCAGTTGCTGGCACAGATTCCACGACTTGGCATTTGAGCTTTAGGCCGGGGCACGTCTCTTCTTTGATGAGCGAATATTTGTAGTCATCCACATGCGGCGTTGCAATGTCGGCATAACTAAACTCGGAGCCCATGAAGCTTCCACTTTGCTGTTGGCTCTCCACGCGTCTGATTTTCTTAAACGCCGGTAGGTACATCATGACATCGTTTTGGTCATTCTCGTGTTCAAGAAAAAGAATGCCTTCGCCGCGAACTTCGGCCGGTGAATGGAACCGGGTCATTGTACTGTAACGGGCCTTGTCGGCGGTTAATTTGCGCCACCAAGTGAATTGCTTCACTCGTTCAACGCCGCCTCCACCTCCGGTGGTGATCACAGCAGAGGATTGGATTTCGGCGGCTTTTCGGGCTTCTTCATTTTTGGTCATGATCTCCTTAGCGCTAAGTCCGGCTAAGGCGGGCGCGCAGAATGTGCAGGCATTGAAAAACACGACTACGGAAAAAAGTGATTTATTCATAATCTAAAGCCTCCGAAATAGGAATTTGCGCAGCTTTCCATGCAGGATAGAGCCCCGCTAAACCCGATACAACAATGCCCAGCAAGAGGGTTGTAAAAATCGCGCTCCACGGGAAATAGAAACTAACCACCCATCCTAAGGTGTGAGTTAGACTGTGGGTCAGCCAAAGATAGGCAATGAGGGAGCCAAAGAGCGTCGCAGCGACCGCGCCCAAAGCCCCCAGAAGTGACGCCTCGGCTAGAATCATGCGGATGAGTTGGGACTTCGACATTCCGACTGCGCGCAAGGTTCCTAATTCACGAGTTCGTTCCATCACGCTGATCATCAACGTATTGAGGAGTCCCATAAGTCCGACGATGAGTGCGGCAGCTTCGATGGCGCGCGTATAGGTGAAGCTTTGATTGATCGCAGTCATGAGTGACGCTTTTACCTTCGCGTTTGAGCGAGCTACGATGTTGCGAGTGGCTCCAAATCGGGTGTCGATCTCTTTACGAATGGTCTCGAGCGGATATCCGGGCTCGGCGTAAACGCCGAAGGCGCTGACGAGCGGGTCTTTCCAGTATTTTCTGTACTGCGCACGATCGATGTAGAGCACGCCTTCCGGCGAAGCGAAGTCGGTAAGAATTGCTATAACTTTGAGATGGATCATTCCCGAAGGGGTTTCAAGGTCCAACGTGTCTCCGGTCTTTTTATTGAAATGGGTGGCGAAGTTGGTAGAAATCATGACCGTCGGTTCACCACCAGTATAAAGGAGCGGCACGGCATCTTCGGGTTTTTGGTCAATGAGGTCGTAGGTGAAATATCCTAGTTTCGGATCGGGTGGATCAAAGGCTTTCAACCCGACCTGTTTGCCTTGATATTGGAGGTGAATAAAGCGCAAGGCGTATGCAGATCCATTGAGGCCTGCGCGGACCCCTGCTATCTTCCCTAATTCAAAACCGACCGACTCATCAAGCGGCTGGACTTGATAGGAAGTAATCTGCCCGTTAGAAGACACAAGCAAATCAGCTTTAAAAGTGCGATCCAGCCAAATCTCGATTGAGGTCCGAAAACTATGATTGACGATCGCAATCATGATGACCAGGAGAAGTCCCACCATGAGGCTGGTGACGTTACTTGCGGTTCGGGTGGGACTGCGAAGGAGATTGTCCAGTGCAAGCCTTGGAATTGTACGCGTGACCCCCAAAACATTTTTGTAGAATCGAATCATTAAAACCACAAGTGCGGGACCTAAAAGAGCGGCGCCAATCATTGACGCACCTTGATTAATCAACTGGAGTTCATTGAATCGAAGATCGAGACCTGTGAGGACTGTCATAACCATGAAACTCAGGAGCAAAAAGCCAAGGTGCGGGGTGTAACGTGTAAGTCGACTTTTTTCTGAAATGGCAGCCTCTGTTCGTTTCATCGCCTCGACGGGATGAATGCGGGTTGCTCGAATCGAGGGAAGGAGTGCGGCAATAAAGGCGGCTAAGGTTCCGATGAGAATGCCTGTGATTGCGGAGGTCCAGGTGAAATCAATTCTTGAAACTTCCACTTTTTGTAGGAGCTGCGCTGTCATGGATCGGGTCACGGATTGGACTAGAAAACTTGCAAGTGCCCGCCCCATAAAAATTCCGGCGAGCGAGCCTAAAAATCCTAGACAAGCGGCTTCGCCCAAAAAAAGTGCTAAAACGCCTTTTTGCGTCGCTCCGAGCGCGCGTAGTGTTCCAATCTCGCGTCTTCGCTCGGCCACGGAGATGCTCACAGAGTTGGCAACGAGAAACACGCCGACGAGAAGGGCCAAGGTACTAAAGAAGCGGATCATGATTTGAAAAGATTTTACCATTCGTTCCATGGACTCCGACTGGCTCTCCGGTCGCTCAGCGAAATAGCCCGGCCCCAACTTGTCTTTGAGGCGGGAGGAGAGATCTTCAAGTGATTCGCCTGCCGTGGGTACGATGTCAACCCGATCCGTTTTGCCTTCTTTTCCAAAACTCACGCGCGCGCCATCAATGTCCATGATCGCGATAGCGCCCCCATACGCTTTGGCCGGCCCTTCGGGAGATAAGAGGCCACGCACGGTAAAGGATTTTTTTCCCTGTGCGGTTGCTAACTCAAAAACGGAATCGATTTTGAGACCGTGTGCCTTTGCAAAGGAGTGGGTGAGAATAATGCTGTCGGGCTGATTGAGGAACACGAGAGGATCGTCGATGACTTGCTCATCGGTTGTTTTGTAGGTTCTTACGGATTGTTCCTGAAGAAGATCGACGCCCAGAATCATCAAAGTCTCTTGTGTTGTGCCAGCAAAATAGGCACGGGCCTCTACCATCGGAACAGCATGTTTGACACCTTTGGTGTTTCGAATGACCTCGAGTCGCTCTTCTGGAAAGCCCGCATCGCCCGCGGAAACCGTCAGCTTTGCTTTTCCTGTGACAGACTCAATGGTGTCTTGAAAGGAGCCCAGCACCGATTCGTTGATGAGCTTGATTCCTAGGAACAGAGCAACACCAAAGGCGATTCCCAATGCTGTAAGAAGGGTCCGTAGTGGCTTTCGTCTTAGGTGACGAAGTCCGATATAGGTAAGGAGGTTACGCACGTTGCCGGTCCTCTTCGACGGCTCCATCTCGAATTTTGATCAATCGCGTGCCATGCTCCGCGGCTTTGGGATCGTGAGTGACCATGATGACGGTATGGCCTTGATCGCGCACCATTTGCGAAAGAAGTTCAAGAATTGCGAGTCCTGTTTTGCTATCGAGATTGCCAGTAGGCTCATCTGCCAAGATGAGCAAGGGGTCGGAAATGAGCGCGCGGGCAATAGCCACGCGCTGCATTTCTCCGCCCGAAAGTTGTTCAGGCGTGTGATTCAGGCGGTCCTTTAGGCCCAAGTGCGCGAGCAATGCCTGGGCTTTGGGTTCAATTTGAGAGAGCCGCTGATTATCGAGCAGAAGCGGGAGTGCTGTGTTTTCTAGAGCCGTGAGGGTGGGCAAAAGATTGAAAAATTGAAAAATAAATCCAAGCTTCAGCCGTCGAAACCGTGAAAGTTCTGAATCCGAGAGCAGCGTAAGGTTTTGTTGGTCGATGAGCACCTTACCCGAAGTGGCCCGATCAAGCCCACCAATGAGGTGAAGCAGTGTGCTTTTTCCGGAACCGCTTGGGCCCATGATCGATACAAACTCTCCGCGCTCGATCTTTACGGAAACCCCTCGAAGGGCTTCGATGGTTTGGTTGCCTTGGGTGTACGTCTTTTTCAAATCCGTAATTTGAAGTAACATGATGAGCTAAGCCTAACATTGCTGTCGGCTTCAGTCTACGCGTGAAACGATCCATTTGTTCCGAAAGCTGAGGCCCATAAGGAGGATCGAAAACAACAGAATTCCCGGAGGTTTAACGGCAAAATGCCGAAGTAGGGTTCGCTGCTCAATCGGCACCAGATCACTATAGGGGAGCGTCATCACCGCCCATAGCCAAAGCAGGGCAAAACGCCAAACCTCTCGCTCGATGCCGGTGGCAGAGTCAAAACTAAAAAATCCCGCGATGAGCAGGGGCGCGAATAAAATGAGCGCATTGTTTTGCCCTAGCGGTGAAAAAACACAAATGAAGGTGGAACCTAAAGCCAGCGCAAGAAGGATTCCCCCTCTTAATGCGTAAGTGGGGGCGCCCTTGTTTTGAAAGAGCCACGAGAGCAATGCAGCTGCGCATCCCGTACCAAATATAACGGAGAGAAGCTGGGTGTCCCGATATGAGAGCGAGATATCCAAGGTGTTTTGCATGAAAGCAAAAAGATTCTCGAAGTCTTTCCATCCTTCTTGAACGAAAGCGCTGAAGGTCGTGCTCCACAGGGTGTGAATTTCGCGAAAAAGACTGGGTTCTAAATAGACGAGGGGTAGAAGGCTCCACCCGGCCCAGCCAACAATTAAGGTGAGCGGGAACTTCCAGTTTCTTTGTCCGTTTGTTTTTAAAAACAGCACCACAAGAGACAGCAAGAGAAGGGAAGGAAGCGGCTGAAATTTCCAATTAAGAAGCAGCGAAAGAAAAATCCCCGCGGCGAGCGTCTTGTTCTTGAGGAGCCACGCGCAGCTCAGAAGGAGCCCGCCAATCATAAAAATTTCGATTTTGCTCGCAAGAATCGCTCCCACGATCTGGGAGGTAAGGGCAAACCAAAACCAGTTTTGAGTACGAGCGCTGATTTTGAAGGGGGCAAGTGCCTTGAAGAAGCAGTGGATCCCCCAGACAAGCAAGGCCCAGGACAAAATCATGTAAAGAGCTAGTCCAAGGGATTCTGGCAATAATGCAAAGGGTCCGAAAAAGAGCATTCCACAGGTCGGTGAGTAGAACCAATACCCGACGCCAGTTCCCAGATCGGTGCCATGAGGATTCTGTTGTGCCCAGAGTTTCAGAGCTGCTCGGGTAAACACTCGATAATGTCCTGGTGCGGGCTGATGAAAGAGTCTGCCTAGGGAAAAAAGACTCATGAGCGAAAAAAAGACCCAACCCCATCTCTGAGTTGCAAACTTTTGTAGGGACGTGCGTAGGGAATTGAAAGAGTCTTTCATTTTTCTCCGAGTGCCTGGGATGGAAGCGAAGAGCCTAACATTCTCGACTGAAAAACTCAAATGACTGTCAATTTATTGGCTCCTTAGGAATATCGGAGTTTAGGTTGAAACACTTCACACATCTGATAGGCTCAGTCCTAGCGTTTTTTTTTGCGAGAGGAGCTCTTGATGTCTGGGAAATCCACGAAAACGACTTTAGTGTTCCTATTTCTAATTTTGGCGGCGTCGTCGTTCGCGGCGCACGAGTCTTGTGCTGATTCGAAAGACAGACCCTTGTGGATCGCAGGTGCCCTCCCCGAAAAGTGGAATCGCAACACCTATCTCACCGGCGTGGGCAGCGGAAAAACCTTGGAAGATGCGTCTGCATCAGCAAAACGCGCACTTGTCGAAGTGATTCATTCTCGGGTTGAGACGAAGTTTTCTTCTGAAACGAATTCAACACTGAGTCAACACACGAGTGGCAAGACTGAAGGCCTGGATGAGAATCAGTCTCAAGGCAAGGTAGAGATCAAAGCTGAAGCGGATCTTCGGGGTGTCGAGATTGTGGAGCGCTATGAGGATGCTGCGGAAAAGGTGTTTTATGCTCTCGCTGCACTCGATAAGCTCAAGGCTAGGAACCTCATTGCCCAAGATGCCACGCATTTAAAGGCGATACTCCAGTCTAAGTTGGAGCTCTTTACGAAAGAAGGGCGTGTGGCAGATGCTTATGAGGTATTGGCACTTTTCGAAAAGTTTCGAGCCGTCAAAAGAGAATATTCTGTTTTTGGGAGTCCCGAGTTGCTCGTTGATCCTTTGAGTGCCGCGGAGTTGGAGCAGCTAAAGGGAAGGATTCGCGAAAAAACTGCTTCTCAGACTCTCTTTGTTGACTATCAGGGAGAGGGCGCAGGTGTGCGGGAACAGCTCGGGAGTTGCCTTTCTGAAAAAGGTTTTCGAATCGTTGAGGCACGTGATGCGAACGGCGGAAGTCCCAAATATATTGCGAAGACCGCTCTATTTGAGGTGGCTCAGAAAATTGCCGTAGAGGGATGGGTCAATTACGAGTTCACACTCAAGGCTGGGTTTTCAGGTGGGTCAATCGCCCCGATTGTAGTTTCAGGGTCCCGGGCCTCGCCTGGGCGAACTAAACAAGCTTGTTTCGACAAGGTAAAAGAGGACCTCATAGCCGAAGTCTGCGGTAAGCTCCTCAAGTCCATTAACGGAATCTAATTCCAGAAAGGTGTTCGTATGCGAAATCAGCTCTCTTTGCTACTCTCCGTGATCGCCCTGATGAATTTCATGGTAGGTTGCGCATCTTCGACCGTGAAAGTTCATGTTGAAGAACCCGATTTTAAAGTTCTAGAGGCAGCCCCGGGTGGGCGTGAGGCTTGGCTTGATAATCCTCAGACTTTTGCCGAAGAAAAAGGATTCGATGCTAAACTGAACTATTTTTATGTCGGCGAAGCCAAAAGCGCGGATAAGCGGATGGCTTGTGAAAAGTCACACGCCAATGTGCTTGACGATATTGCCCGACAAATTGCGGTATTCACCGATACTTCCATTGCTCGGGCCGCTTCGGAGTCTGCACAGTCTGACTCCAACCAAACGACTGGCTCATCGCAGGTGAGCGAAGAGACGCAAAGGATCTCTTCGCAGTTAGCTAAAGCGCAACTCAGCAATATCATGGAAAAGAAAACGTATTGGGAGCGGCGTGATTATTCGCAGAATGGAGGGGCTAAAAACATCTTCCATTGCTGGAAGCTTGTCTATGTAAGCAAGCAGGATGTGAATAACCTTGTGTCTCGCGCCACAACTATGAAATTGAATGCAAATGTAGAGTTGAAGGCAAAGGTCGACCAGAAGCTGGGCGATATTGATAAGAAGTACGAAGAGTGGCAGAAAACCCACTAATTAACGAAAGGGAACGAACGTGAAAAAACAATTTGGAAAAATACGGTTTTTGATTTTGGCAGTCTTGACTCTTGCCTTCTTTGCAGGATGCGCAAGTTTCAAAGCTCAGCGAGTGGATGACAAAGTGGCGGATGAAAAAGCCATGTCCGTCACTGACAAATGGGTCAATGGCGATACGATTTTGGTAATCGATAACACGATTAAGAAGATCTACGACCACGCCCGCTTTAAGAAATTCAAAGGTGCAAGAAACGGCAAAGAGATCAAAGTATTCGTGGGCGAAATTCAAAACAACACTTCTGAGGCCTATATGCCCGTGAAAGATGTCGAAGAAGCGTTGCTTGAAAAGCTGTCCAATAGCGATACCTTTGTTCTTATTGATGCGGCTCAACGCCAGGCTCTTTTAAAGGAGATCACCTTTCAAAATGATGGGATGGTGGACCCCAAGCAAGCCAAGATCATTGGCAAGCAATCAGGTGCCGATCTTATCATTTTTGGTTCTGTCAACATGAAGCCTGAAATGCGGGATGGAAAGACGATCAAGAATTATGCGGTCAATTTTCGTTTGACCAACGTTGAGTCGGCGGAAGAAGTCTGCCGTACTCGTGAGGTCGTCAACAAGTATAGCGAACAATCTGGTAGCAGCTGGTAGTATCGGAAATGATCCAAGGGAACAAGATGGAGTGTTGTTGTATGTTGACACGAACTCGTAATTTGGCGGCTTCTCTTGTTCTCTTGGTCCTTCTTGGGCTCACCGGCTGTGCCCATTCGCGTTCGGTGCGCTTACAGGCGCGCGATGACCTGGAAAATGGTAAACTTTCAGACGCGGAACAGAAGCTCATCTCTCAGGAGGTTGTTTCTGAAGCAAAAAGCCGATTCTTGACTCTAGTTGAACTCGGGACGGTGGCTCACACGGCAGGTGATTATGAGAAGTCACAGCTTTTCTTTGAAAAGGCCCGCGAAATGGCCGCCAAGCTCTATACGACTTCGGTGAGCGAAAAGACCGCAACTTTTATTTTTAACGATAACTCTCAGACTTATCCTGGCTTGGATTATGAAGTTTCGATGGTTCATTACTTCTTAGTTATGAACAACCTCATGATGTATCAAGAGGGTAAGGTTCGAGCCTGGGAAATGCCCCTCATCCAAGAAGACGGCAAAACTATTTTTGAGGCGCGCAAGGTTCCCGAGAGGGGGTTGGATAAGAAACAAACTTTAGAGCTCCTCGCCCGCGCGCGCGCGGATGTGTTGGCCTGGGATTCTATTCTTGAGGTCGTAAGGCAGAAGAATCGAGGTCAGGCGGCCTACAAGGATGACATCGGCTCAAAAATTCTTGCCGCCTATGTTCATCGAACGGTGGCGACGCCTCAAGACCTAGGAACTGCCCGGATTTTGTATAAGAATGCCGCCGATTTGATGATTAAAAGTTATGCGATGTTTCCGACGTTCAATAAAGTACACGGCAAATATGTCGCGCAGTATGCGTCCCTTCCCTCGATGAAGGAAAGTGATCTTAAGGGTAACGTGATTGATCCGACCGAGAAATACGACGCGCTAGAGAAGTATATCCAGTTTAGTTCTGAACGCGTGACCAAGAAAGACGGCAACACTCTGATTATTCTGGAGTCGGGGATGATTCCTGAAAAGAAGGAGCGCGTTTATAATGTTGGTTTGGGCTCTGTTATTAACGGCATTGAAGATCCAACCACGCGTGACATTGTGACAATCATCGGGGCGGAGGTCTTGATTAATTTCGCCCCCCTTGTGTTGGCGGCAGGGGTTATCGAAGAGGCCATTGATCAAGAAGAGGATCGTAAGAGCGGTGTATCGGATCGCGACTCTCGTGATGGGTTTAAAGCCATCAATCGCGGAATCGACAAGGCGGTTGGTTTCAAATTTAAGCTTCCCTATATCGCCAGAGTGCCCAATGACGTTACCTACAAAGTGGTGCTGACCGCTTCAGATGGAAAAAAGACCGATGTCCCCATGGTGGTAGTGGATCCCGTTGGAGATTTTGCTTGGAACGAAGTCGATCAAAAGTCCAGTTCGGTTTCCGTAAAGACCGGAGTTCGCGTTGGGCTAAAGTACCTAGTTCCTTTGATAACAGCCTATAAGACCTATTCGAATTTGAAGAATAGCGCGGGTGGCTTTTTGGCCTCTACGGCGGCTACGGCTGTTTGGATTGCGGGCAAAAAGGCTGTTGATGCCACGGAGTCAGCGGACATCCGGGCTTGGAATATGTTGCCGCAGAATATTTGCATGATGGAGGCTCAGATTCCTCCTGGAAAATACACGGTTGCGGCGGTGGGCAGCCGGGGGAGCGAGACCTGGAACATTGACCTAGGTAGTTTTGAAGTCGATGGTTCGCGAAGGAACTTTCTTAAAAAGCGCGTTTTCTACAACCCAAAGTCTCAAGAAACCAAGAAGCTCTAATTCAGCGGCAAGATCTCAAGCGGACCTTTTTGCTGTTCCCGAATCGCTTCAACCATCATCCGAGCTGACGCCATGACGGTGCTGTAGGGGATTTTTCGTTCCAGTGTCGCTCTACGAATTGTAAAACTATCGACAATGGCTTCTTCATCCGAGGTAGTATTAATGACTAATCCAAATCGCCCAGCATTGATCGCATCCACACAATGAGGGGAGCCGGCATGGACTTTGTTGATCGGCGTCGCATCGAGCCCGTAGCGATTAAAAAATTCGGCGGTGCCTGAGGTTGCCCAGAGTTTGAAACCTAAATCCTTAAGTCCTCGAGCCACTTGCAACACTTCAGCTTTGTCTTCGGTTCGCACTGAGATAAAGACGTCACCTTTTTCAGGCAGTTTCATTCCCGCCGCGGTCAACGCTTTGGCATACGCCGCCGCAAAGGTGTGTCCCCGACCCATGACTTCGCCCGTAGACTTCATCTCAGGTCCAAGGAGGACGTCAACACCCGGAAACTTGTGAAAGGGAAAAACGGGGGCCTTCACATTAAAGGTTGTGAGATTGCGGTCGAGATCGTCGCGAATTCCTAGGTTGTGCAGCGATTTTCCCAGCATCACTTGAACGGCAATTTTGGCGAGCGGTTTGCCCACGGCCTTGCTCACAAAAGGAACTGTTCGTGAAGCGCGTGGGTTGACTTCGAGGAGATAGATCTCGCGACCTAAGACTGCAAACTGAACATTCATTAAGCCAATCACGCGCAAGAGTTTTGCAAGTTCTCGGGTAAAGGTACGAATCCGATCGGTGACGCTCACGGGAAGGGTCGCAACGGGCAGCGTGCAGGCGCTATCGCCAGAATGAATTCCAGCTTCTTCGATATGCTCCATGAGGCCTGCGATGAAAGTTTCTTTTCCATCACTAATGGCGTCCACATCGACTTCGATGGCGCCCTCTAAGAAGCGATCAATCAGGACGGGGTGGTTATCGCTAATACGAATCGCCTCATCGATGAAGCGGGTGAGCATTACTTCGCTTTGAACAATGCGCATTCCGCGTCCGCCCAAAACATAAGAAGGACGAACCAAAACGGGATATCCCAATTTTCGGGCACACTCGAAGGCTTCTTCGCGGGTGTGCGCGATCAAGGCTTCAGGTTGACAAAGGCCCAAGCTCCGAAGGTCACGGACCAGCGCTTCGCATTGCTCACGATCTTCGGCGAGATCAATGCTGTCCGGCGAGGTTCCCAGAATCTTGAGGCCGCCGCGTTCCAGTTCCTTGGCAATTTTTAGGGGGGTTTGGCCGCCAAATTGGACGATAACTCCCAAGGGCTTTTCGATCCGAGCAATGTTTAAGACATGTTCAGCCGTCACGGGCTCAAAATAAAGTTTATCCGAAATGTCAAAGTCAGTGCTCACGGTCTCTGGGTTGCAATTGACCATGATGACTTCAACGCCACTGGCTTGGAGCGCCATCGCCGCGTGAACACAGCAAGTGTCAAACTCGATGCCTTGTCCGATGCGATTAGGACCGCCTCCAAGCACCATGACTTTGGGCTTGTTACTGACGATCGATTCATTTTCGCCCCAATAGGAACTATAGAAGTACGGCGTCTGAGCATCAAATTCAGCGGCACAAGTGTCGACGGAATTAAATCCTGCCACAACGCCCATTTTTTCGCGATCGTGTCGTATCGTAGGTTCGGGCAACTTCAGGGTTTCCGCAATCGCCCGATCCGTCCAGCCGAAACGTTTGAGTTTGCGAAGCGTTTCGCAGGCGAGCGGCCAGGGTGTGGTAAGTAAGGTCGTTTCAAGCGTCAGCATTTCTCTAATGCGCGCTAAGAACCACGGATCAATTCCCGATCGATGCGCGATTTCAGAGCAACTCGCCCCTTTGCGAATCGCATCGCCTACGGCCCAGAGTCTTCGGGCGTGGGCCTTTTCGATCAGGTCCCAATGAATCGTTTTAGGATCTCCTGCCAGAGGGCGAAACCACGGGACGCCATTTTCCAGGCTTGCGAGCGCTTTTCCGAGGGATTCGTGAAAAGTGCGCCCGATGCCCATGACCTCTCCCACGGACTTCATCTGGGTGGAGAGGAGGTGCGGGGTGGGGGCGAATTTTTCAAAATCAAAACGCGGAATTTTTGTCACGACGTAATCAATGCTGGGTTCAAAACTACAAGGCGTAGTCCCGGTGATGTCGTTCGTGAGCTCATCCAATGTATAGCCCACCGCCAGTTTGGCGGCAACGCGCGCGATGGGAAATCCCGTCGCCTTGGAGGCGAGGGCGCTGGAGCGGGAGACACGAGGATTCATTTCGATGACGATGATTCGGCCATCTCTAGGATTGATTGCAAACTGGATGTTGGAACCTCCGGTCTCAACGCCAATGGCGCGAATAATCTGAATCGATTGATTGCGAAGTGCCTGATACTCGCGGTCCGTAAGCGTTTGAGCAGGCGCAACGGTTATACTATCTCCGGTGTGCACACCCATGGGATCAAAATTTTCAATTGAACAGACAATAATGACATTGTCTTTTGTGTCGCGCACGACTTCGAGCTCAAACTCTTTCCAGCCGGCGAGACTCTCTTCGACGAGCACATCCCCGGAAGGGGAGAGAAAAAGCGCGCGCTCAAGTTTTTCCAGGAACTCTGCTTCGGTTGCGGCACTGCCTCCGCCTTCTCCGCCTAGGGTAAAGGAGGGGCGCAAGATAAGGGGTAATCCAATTTCACGAATAATTCTTTTGCCGTCTTCTACGCTCCGAGCAACCGAACTTCGCGCGGAATCCACACCGATTTCGTTCATGGTTGCCTTGAACGTTTCGCGATCCTCGGCTTTGTGAATCGCTTCAGGGGTTGCGCCCAAAAGTTTCACTCCATAGCGTTTGAGGACACCGCTTTTATGGAGTTCCATCGTGAGATTCAAAGCGGTTTGGCCCCCCATTGTGGGCAGTAGCGCATCGGGCATTTCGGTTTCTATTATTTTTTCGAGGTATTCAGGCGTCAGGGGTTCGACGTAAACCCGGCTGGAAAGTTCTGGATCCGTCATGATGGTTGCTGGGTTTGAGTTGACCAGAATTACGGAATAGCCTTCTTCGCGCAAGGCTTTCAGGGCTTGGGTGCCTGAGTAATCAAATTCGCACGCTTGCCCAATGACGATCGGGCCGCTTCCGATGAGGAGAATTTTTTTGATATCTGTTCTTTTGGGCACTGCAAAGAGTTGTACCGACCTGGGCTTGGATTTGACAAGAGTCTTTCTGGGAGAGGGTGAAAATGACGCAGGTCTTAGTCCGAGGCGGTTTTTGCGGGTGTTCGGTTAAGGGCTTCCCCCTTCGTGAATCCAACTATGGTGCGATGAGCAAAGAGTCGTGAGGTTTTCCAGGGTGTTTTCTCCGCCTTGGCTAACCGGTATTTTGTGGTGTGTTTCAATGAAGCGCCTCTGATTGCATTTTCGCCCATTTTTATGCGTGTAGGTGCACCTTCCCTGGTCCCGCAGCCGCACTTGATGCAGTAGGTTTGCTGGAATTGGGACACGAGAAGGCTGCGGTTTTGTTGGTTGTTGCGGCCCGACCTGTATCGCTACAGGCTGCATACCTGCTGGCGGCGCTTTTTGCGCATGTTTTCCCTTTTTTGTTATTTGCCGCTTTGCTCGCTTAACCGGATCATGGCGCTTGAGATACTCGCCCGTCATTTGCACAATTACGTCTTCAAGTGTCACTGACCGTCCCTTCGCTTGACTCATGAGATCTTGTACCCGCCTTAGGTTTAACATGTCCGTTTCAGAGAGTCCCACTTCGAGTCGAACGCGCTCTTGGGTGACGTAACTCACGTTTTCTGGGGTGGCTGCTTCGGGTCTAACCTTCACGATCTCTTTTTCAAGTTGACGTTTGGATAGCGACGCCGCTTTTTCCAGCCACAGGGCTTTGTTCTGAGGTGTTAGGACGGGTGAAATTTTGCGGGCATTTGAGAGTGTGATTGTGCCATGGCCAATAAGGGTTCTGAGTTCAGGCACTTCACGCGCTTTTCGGCAGACGGTGATGAGATTATAGGCCACACTTTCGGACAATCCCAGCTCACGCACGACATAGAGAAAGAGGCTTGAGTGCCCGTGCTTGCGGTAAACGCGATGGCGATCGGCTTGCTCGAGGATTTCGAGGAGGTCCCCCTCCGCCTTATTGTAGGAGGCACTTAGGAAAAGCGCGCCGTAAGAGTAAGAAGTGAAAAACGGTGTATATAAAGTGCGCGCTCTATGTGCGAATTTAGCCGTATTTATGGCTGTTTTTTCAAAATTTCGCAAGCATATTCTACGAAAAATGAGCACAACCCAAGCCCCTTAACCGAACAGAATTGGTATCGCTACAGGCTATGTTGTGGACTGACAAACAATCGAGAAATTCGAGTCAGCAGTCATGGTTATCAGAATCTGGAAGTTGGAATTTGAAGTCTCTTTATTCTTCGTTAGCAGGCCCGTTGATTGTTTGGTGGTGAGTTCAGACCATAGCGCGTCCATATGAGGTAATCTTGAACTGTCAAAGCTCTCGACACCCGCCCGGATATGCTGATAAAAGGGAGTGATCAGCTCTGCGTATATCATGGAGACTCAGGGGGCCCAATACTGTCCCAAAATCTGAAGGGCATGCAACAACTGATTGCCGTTATCTCGGCCTCGGCGGATAGCACTTCTAAAGAGTTTGAGTTCGACCGTTCCCGCGGCGTTGTGGCCACAAAGGTTTCAGAGCATTTACCTTGGATCGCGAAAGCGAGCTTTGCCCTTGAAACTAGGCTGGTGAATGTGAAAAATGCGCCTTTCGGGGACGTATCACCAGCGAACGAAGCAATCGTCCTCGCGCGATATTTTGACTCTCTGGTTAATAATCGAGAGGATGCCATTTCCCCTTTAGTAGGGGATCGCTCAGCAACCATTGAGAGTATTCAAAACGAACTCTTAGCTCTGAACCAACAAGAAATTGCCGATGCCCTGCCAACTGCTGAGAAGAACTGGAATCCATGGGAAAAGTCCCCCTCAGAGACCGTAATCGGTAAGGTCATTATTGCTTACAAGATTTTTCCCCAGTCGGATGAGAGCAGGAAAATGTACAAGAAGCTAGCTATCGAGCTTGCCAAAAGCGGTAAGAGATTTCCGCGAGTGGGTTTCTTTGGCGTATTAGAAGATGATAGAGCGAGCGCAATAACCGATCTCGTCGAAAAGATTCCTGCAGTGGAGTGAGATAAACGCGCTTTCAACTCGAGTGCCCCACATCTAACGCGCACGCTCCAAACCTTATCACTTAACCACGCTAATTTTTCGCGTGAATGCAGTCGCATCTTTATGGGTAGGTCCTTCCGAATCTCATTACCCAGTTTCCGGAATTGATCGGAATAAGCTCCCTCGGCGCAGCATTGAGAAATTCAATTCCGATCAACTGCACCCAAAGGACTTTCACCGTTCATCAAACAAATGACTTTCGTTGCCTCCCTCAAAATCAAAGCAAAGCGAACCCCCTGGCGGCAATGGGTTGTGGCGTCAAAATTCGCGCAGCCACCTTCCTTTGACTATTCCCACGGGGTGTGTCAGACCAGAAGCGTGCTCCCAATTTCGACCCCAAAGCTGGAAGAGTTTCTGCGAGAAAACGAGAACCGATTCCATCGTTCTGAGTTTTTGAGCTCCGATCCACTGGAGTTTGTGCATCACTATAAATCGCCCTGGGATCAGGAGCCGGTGGCTCTGATTGCCGCTCTTTTGGCCTACGGAAACGTCGTGCAAATCCGACATTCGATTCGTGATGTGTTGGGTCGAATCGAGCGGATCGCGATTACGCCTTCGCAGTTTGTCCGCAGTCTCTCTCATGAGGCGGGATTGCAAGCGGCAGCAAAATGTTTTGAGGGTTTTGTTCATCGTTTCAATCGCGGGCCCGAGGTCTTGGCTCTTTTCAAAACACTCAATCTGATTTGGACGGAGCATGGTTCTTTGGGGGCTCGTTTTGTTCGCGATCTTTCGCCCCATAGTGCTGTCCATAGTGTTGAAGACGTCTCGACTTTTGAATCGGCGCTTAATTCGCTAATCTCCGAAATTCGAGCGCGAGAGCCGGCGCTTGCAAAGTCTCATTTTTTGACCGCGCCCCAAGACGGCAGTTGTTGCAAGCGCTGGTGTATGCTGTTGCGCTGGATGGGGCGTCGCGATGGAATCGATTTAGGACTTTGGACGCAAGGCTCGGAACTGGTTCGAAATAAGGGTTTTCTGTCGGCTGCGCAGCTTGTGATTCCGCTGGATGTTCATGTGGGGCGGATCAGTCGCAACCTGCGATTGACCCAGCGAAAAACCCTGGATTGGAAAGCTGCTCTTGAAGTGACTGCCGCGCTTCGCAAAGTGGATCCCACGGATCCCGTGCGTTTTGATTTTTCGTTAGCGCGAATCGGCATTGTAGATAAGAACTCGAAACAAAAGGTGCTTGATTGCTAACGGCCAGGCGAGATCAAATAATCGCTTGGGGCTTAGGAATTTATGCCGTCTTGTCGCTTGGCTCTATGGCGACGATGAGTATCGGCGCGGTCGTGGTCTTGTGTGCGCTCATTGCAGGCGCGGGCGGCCCCCTTGGGCTGCGAGCACTCCTTAAAGCAGAACTGACTCGTTCTGCTTCTCGACGTTACTTAGCCTTTTCGGGTTTACTTGTTTTCGCCTATGTTTTGAGTCTTCTTTTTGCAAAATGGGCGCCGCTTGAAGTAGGCGGGCGTGTTTCAGAGGTTTTCTTCTTTAAAGAAATGGCAAAGGGCTGGTACCTGTTTTGGCCGCTCTTTTTGGTGGTGGGACTTCGAGCGCTTCCGGCGGCATCACGGAAATCAGTTTTCTGGGCCTGGATGATTGCTTACGCGGTTGTAGTGGTAATAGGCGATTTTCAGCATTTTACGGGGTGGCCGAGGCCGCAGCATATTCCGGGGCTTGAGCATCGGTTTCACTCGACGCTTTTTTTTGGGCATCATTTGTCGGTTGCCAGTATTTTGATTTTTCCGTTTTTTGTCGGGCTTGATCGCTTGTTACTTGCTCGCTCTGATCGCATGCGGTGGGCCTTCGGAGTCCTGGCGGCTGCTGGCGCTTTTGTGCTTTTTGCGACTTACTCTCGCACGCTTTGGATTGCGCTTCCCTTGGGGTTGCTGATTTGGATTTCGTGGAGTTTGCCTAAGAAAATTTCATTACCCCTTGCGCTGGTTTTTGTGTTGGGTGGAATTGCAGTGTCGCAGCATCCGGTGATTTCCGCACGCATGCATCATGCTTTGGGGGTCGCCACTCGTAAGGAACTTTGGGAAGCAAATTTTGAATTTTTCAAGGCGCGTCTTTTTACGGGGGTTGGGTGGCACCACAACATTGAACTCTCGGGTTTTTATTTAATGAGCAAGCATGGCGGAGCGAGTGTCTTTAGTGGGCATGCTCATAATAACTTCTTGGATTATCTAGGAGGCACGGGACTTTTAGGGACGGTTTCTTGGTTTGCTTGGTGTGTGTTTGTGGGTGTTCTCTTCTGGAAAACCCGTCTGGTGCATCTCTTTTCAGACGTTCGCGGACGCGGGCTTTTTTGCGCTTGGATTGTTTTTCATATTAATGGGCTGACCCAGACTAATTTTGCCGAAGGCAAAGTCCTTCATCAACTTATGTGGGTGGTAGCTTGGGCGCTTTTGGGAAACGAGGTCACGGCAGCGGGCGTCCAGCAAAAGAAACGCCGGCGGGTCGTAATCGATGCGCGCTCTGTGGACGCCGTTCATCATAGTTTTGCTCGCTATATTACCTTTTTGGCCGAAGGCCTGCGCGCGAAAAAAGAGCTAGGTTACGAGGTCGTTTTTTTACTTAATGAAGAGATGCGCGAGTCGATTGCTCGAACGGTTTTTGCTGATTTTCCTCGGGTATTTTGTCGGTCTCGGTTTTTGTCGTTGGCGGAGTTGGTTGAAATTCCGCGAGTTTTGAAGGCCTTGGAGGCTGATCTTTACCATAGCCCGACGTTTGCAAGCTTAGCTTGGGCACCGTGTCCTTGGGTGGTGACAATTCATGATCTGAATCATCTCACTTACGGGGGATTGTTTCATAAACTGTATTATCGGTTTTTGCTCAACAGGTTCGCGAAGCGGGCGGCGGTGGTTTGTACGGTGTCCAAATTTTCGCGGGCTGAGATTGCGGATTGGCTCAGGGTTGCGCCGCAGGACATTGTGATTGCCTACAATACGATTGACCCCGCTCTTGCGGAGCCCGTGACCGAAGGCTTGATCTCCGGTGTTTTGGGGAAATATCGGTTAGAGAAGGGCCAGTATTTTTTTGCGCTTTCAAATCCGAAACCTCATAAAAATGTCGCAATGCTGGTAGAGGCCTATTCGAAATATCGTGAAACTGCGCCACAGGCCTGGGCGCTTGCAGTTAGTATGAAAGAGTACGCCGACGTGCCGGGAGTCGTGGCGCTTGGGAGTGTGGCTCCTCATGAAACGCGGGCGCTGATTGAAGGTGCGGGCGCGTTGGTATTTCCTTCTCTCTATGAGGGATTCGGGTTGCCGCCGGTTGAGGCCGCGGCACTTGGGGTGCCGATTTTGGTTTCAGAAATTCCGCCTCATCGCGAGGGACTTGTGGATCTTAAGGCTCAGGAGGCTGTTTGGCTTGATCCCCGTGATTCGGAAGGCTGGACTCGCGCGATGCAGCAGGTTGCAAGCAAAGGAGGGGTGCGGACCTCCGTGGAGACTCGGCGTGCGATTTTGAGCCGTTTTAGTGCGGAGAATCTCGGCGCAACGATGGATCGGATTTACAATTCCCTTTAGGATGTGTTATTTTTTGCGCCTAGGAAACATATCATATAATGAAACATATAATCATTACCGGCGGAGCGGGATTCATTGGGTCGCACTTATGTGAGGCTTTGTTGGGCAAGGGCTACGCGGTCACGGCGGTTGATAATTTTGTAACAGGCCGAAAACTGAATCTTGCGCAAGCGCTTGAAGATCCCAATATGCGACTATTGGAATGGGATGTGTGCAAGCCGATTCCGGAACAGCGTTTGGAGTTGCTCGCAAAACATGGGCTGCATGGCGTGTTTCATTTTGCGTGTCCGGCAAGTCCTGTGGATTTCGAGAAAATTCCGTTTGAGATTTTGGCGGTGGATTCTGAAGGGACAAAGCACACGGTGGAGCTGGCGCTCCGTTATAAGGCGCGCTACTTGCTCGCCTCGACTTCTGAAACTTACGGCGATCCGCTCGTGCATCCTCAGAAAGAAGACTATTGGGGCAACGTCAATACGATTGGCCCCCGCGCCTGTTACGATGAAGCGAAACGTTTTGCCGAAGCCTATGTCAGTACTGCCAATCGGGGAGTGGGGCGTTGGCCTGAGGGGTGCTCGAAGCCTTTGAATGGCGGGATGGTGCGGATCTTTAATACCTACGGTCCTCGCAATCGTCCCGATGACGGGCGCATCGTTCCTGAGTTTTGTATGCAAGCTCTGCAAGGCAAGCCACTCACGATTCACGGCGATGGAAGTCAGACGCGGAGCTTTTGCTACGTCACGGATCTTGTCGATGGAATCGTGCGCCTTTTTGAGAGCAACATTCACGATCCGGTGAACATTGGAAATCCCGTGGAGCGCTCGGTGCGAGAGTTTGCTGAAGCGGTGATAAAATTATCGGGATCAACCTCGACGCTGACCACGCAGCCTGCTCGTCCCGATGATCCACGCAAGCGTTGTCCCGATATCACGCGCGCGCGCACGCTCTTGGGCTGGGAGCCAAAAGTCTCGTTGGAAGAGGGGCTTGCTAAAACGCTCGAATATTTTAAGACTCGTTTGTGATGGCTTCCCAATCGCCGATACGAGTTGCTCTGGTTCATGACTGGCTCACCGGAATGCGCGGCGGCGAATACGTTCTCGAAGCCATTGCCGAGCTTTTTCCAAAGAGTGATCTTTTTACGCTGCTTCATGTGCCGGGGGCGATTTCGCCAGTGTTGAGTACGCTGAAAATTCATAAGAGCTGGCTGCAAAAAGTTCCGCAGGCTGAAAAGCGTTATCGTTATTTTTTGCCCCTGATGCCAGGGATGATCGATCGATTCGATCTCACGGGGTTTGATCTCGTGATCTCTTCGTCTCATTGTGTGGCCAAAGGGATTCGCAAAGCCCCGGGCGCGGTTCACATCTCGTATGTTCATGCGCCGATGCGGTATATTTGGGATCGGTTTGAAGATTATTTTGGTAAGGGGCGCGCGCGGTTTCCGGTTCGGTTGGCTGCATCTCTCGTGCGCAAGCGGCTTCAGGATTGGGATCGCTCGGTTAGTACGTCAGAGCGGGTGGATGTGTTGGTGGCCAATAGTCAGTACATTGCCCGTCAGCTTCACGAGTTGTATGGGCGAGACGCGAAGGTGATTTATCCTTTTGCGGAGCAGTCGCGGTTTACAAAGCCTAGGCTCCCAGGGAAATGTTATTTAATGGTCGGTGCGTTTGCGCCTAATAAGCGTGTGGATTTGGCGATTGAGGCGTTTACCCGGCTGAAGCTGCCGTTGCTCATTGTCGGTTCGGGCCCCGGGCAAAAGGCGTTGAAGAAGATCGCGGGCCCGACGGTGGATTTTTTAGGTTCGCTTTCGAACACAGCGATTGCGGATTTGTATTCGAAGTGCCGCGCGTTTGTGTTTCCGGGCAAAGACGACTTTGGCATCACGCCGGTTGAAGCGATGGCTTCAGGCGCTCCTGTGATTGCGTTTGGTGAGGGCGGGGCGTGCGAGACGGTGACTCCTCAGACGGGTGTGCTGTTTGTCCCACAGACGGTCGAAGCATTGATGGAAGCGGTCCAGAAGATTGAATCGGGCGCGGTGGTTTTTTCAGAGGCTGATTGTCGTGCGCGCGCTTCAGTATTCACGCGTCAGCACTTTCAGAGCGAGTTTAAGGCCGTGGTGCGCGAGGCTTGGGCGGCTGCGGGCAAAGATGTTGGCGCGCTTGAGGATTTGCTGAGTAAAGGTTGGGCTTAGGGTGAAGTGAGGCGTTTGGTTGTATGGTATTTCTTGCTACTCCTTTTAGTTATGAGTTATGATAAATAGCATGCATACTCAACAGAGGCGTCTAGGTGAATTAGTGACTCAGTTGCTCGCATGGACTCAGAATCGAGACGTGCGAATTGTTAGATCTGGAGATTTGGTGAAAGAACTTGGATTCACCAAGCGCCAGGAAGAGGCAATTCTGTATTCTTTGGGGAAAAAACAGCGGATCGCCAAGGTCAAGCGGGGTTTATATCTCGTTCCGAGGAATTTGCCGATCGGTGGAAAATGGAAGCCCTTGCCGCTTGTTGTTGTTTCTGTTTTGATGAGAGAACTTGGAGCTAGTGCATGGCAGCTTACTGGGGGTATTTCCTTTCAGCGTCATGGCTTAAGTCAGCAGATGTCGTCCCGTATTGACGTTTATAACGATAGGCTTTCCGGCGTGAAGACGATTTTGGGACAAGAGTTTCGTTTCATTAAGGTGCATCAGAAACGTATGGGGAGTGTTGTTGAATTTACCGTGAGTGAGCGTGAAGGTGATTACGTCATCAAGATGGGGTCATTGGCGCGAGCAATTTTTGATGCGATCTATGACTATGAGCGCTGCGGGGTTTTGGAGGATGCCTATGGTTGGCTCCAAGGGCGGGTAAATGATAGTAGGTTTATGCGAGAGTTTATTGCGATTGTTTTAAAGTTTGGGAACGTTGGTGCGCGGAGGAGGGTGGGATACACTCTCGATCAAGCTGAAGGCGGGGCGAAATGGGCAAAAAAAATTCATGTAGATTTGCCCATTTCCAAGGGACTGGTCCCGCTTTACCCTTCAAAGGGTAGACGGGGTAAAGTGGATAGGAAGTGGGGGGTGATTGTCGGTGAAAAGTGAATCAAAGTTACCACACGCGGATCGTCAGCAGTTCAAAGATGCCGTTTTATACTCGGCAAGTGAGACGAATTTTGACGCATATCTTATTGAAAAGGATTATTTCTGTTCTTTAGTTTTGCATGCGTTGAGAGATTCGGAGTCAAAGATCTACTTTAAGGGCGGAACGCTTTTGAGTAAGGCTTATGCGGAAAAGATTCGAGCTGCATTGACTCGGGAGAGAGCGGCCATTCGGGATCTCTATGATGTAGACTATGCGATCAGAAAAAAAGTGATTCGAGAAGACGATACTGAGCTGATGGGGCTGGCAGGAAAGAAAGTGCAGGTCGGTGGCAATTCGGGATTCCAAGTTCACGAGCAGCGCAAGAAAGATTTGAAAGAGCAGGTTGATACCCAGCTTAGGAGCGTGTTGCGGCCGGAGGATTTCAAACCATTTGATTTCGAACGGGCCTGGGCGCATCTCTCCAGGGTGGCGGAAAACGTGAAGTCTTGCTTGGCTGAGTAGTGTGGGGCGCTTATTGTGCTGTTACGCATTAGTCCAATATATTAACCTTTTATACTCATTTATAACCAAATCCGTTGCCTTTGTGGATATAAATGGATAAAATATTGGATATATGGTGCCCATGAATCCCATAAATCCTGCGAGTTCCATTAATTCAAGACTAGAAATCACTCCCAAGATCCTAAGTCTCATCAGCGAACTTGATGAGTTCAAGGGCCGTTGGTCCGCCACTCATTTGTTGGCACCAGATCGTCTTGCGGCACTTAGTGGCTACTATCGAGTCGGTAGGTTCTAGTACTCGCATCGAAGGCGTGAAACTTACGGACCAGGAAGTGGATGCGCTTCTAAGGGGTGTGAAAACCTACTCGTTTCGGTCGCGCGATGAACAAGAGGTGGCGGGATATGCGGAGCTCATGGAGCTCATATTTTCTTCGTGGGCGGAAATTCCGCTCAGTGAAAATCATATTCAGCAACTGCATGCCGTCCTATTGCGGCATAGCTCCAAAGATGAGCGTCATCGAGGGCGGTATAAGAACCTTCCCAATTCGGTTGAGGCGTTTTCTCCAGCCGGCAATAGTTTAGGGATCATTTTTGAGACAACAACTCCTTTTGAAACTCCTCTAAAAATGGCGGAGCTAGCGGCGTGGGTGTTCGTTGCATTTCAGGCAAAGCATTTTCACCCGCTTTTGATTATCGCTTTTTTTGTCGTTTCGTTTTTGCGGATCCATCCCTTTCAAGATGGAAACGGGCGACTCTCGCGGGCGCTCACGACTTTACGGCTTTTGAAGAATGGATATTCGTATGTGCCTTATAGCTCGATGGAGCGAGTGATAGAGGAGAATAAGGA
>JBBCAV010000129.1:0-8560 GCA_051382305.1 Bdellovibrionota bacterium FG-2 | reverse complement strand
TCGAAGCCATTCCTTTCTGACTCACGCCAATAGACCGGTAAAACTCCTTCACCGGCCCTTGCCACTGCTCCCACGCCAACAGAATCTCCATGAGCAGGCTCTCATCGGTAATGCGTACCCGGCCACCCTCACCACGAAACGTACTGATCTTCTTTTTTAGAATTTCCAAGTTCATAACTTCCTCCTGGTATCTCTACGACATCCAGGCCGAGTTACTCAATGTGGGGTGGTTGGATGATGTACGCATCTTCAGACCTACTTGAACGAATTCATGTTCAGGTTCAATCGGCGCTTCTATCGAGCTGTATCATTTCGAACTTTACTGGGACTTGGAACTCTCCGGCCTGGATTAACCTATCGAGAAGTCTACAGCGTTGCGCGCAGCGCGAAATCTTCAAAAACATCAATTAAGTGACAACCGGATAAGCAGGGAATATTCTCCGTTCGTTGTGTAACCAGAAAAGCCAGACTCCCGCAAAAGCCATTCCATCGTCTCCAGAATGGACTGACCTGAGGAAGAGGAAAGATGCGATATTGTCTTTGGGATTGTCTTTGAGCAATATTTTATCAGACTCAACAAATCCACGGAGGTAAGATGAGTAAAGCCATGTCTCTGTGAATATATTTCGCTTCCATTCAAAAAGACGACTCTGTTGATTTGTGTCTGAATATTGAAATGTTTTGCGGCTAAAAGGAAAGCCAGGTTCAAGGTCTCGATATTGTCCGCTCTAGAGGATCCCGGCAAATCGAGGATGTAACTTAGGGTGAGGTGGATATTCTCTCTCTGTAACGAGTCGATCAGCTCGATGGCATCATTTAGCTCTAGCTTTTTATTAATGCTACTCTGCAGCCTGTTCGATGCCGACTCAATGCCGATCGCCAAACTCCTGCATCCCATTTTTTTTAGTTTTTGCGGCAAAGTTTCGGATAATTTATCCAACCGGATTGTTGACGACCAAGAAAACGGGATATCCTTAAAGCCACTTTCGAATTCGGAAATGACCTTCTCTGAAACAAATAGGTTGTCATGAACAAGAGCGAAATGAGTCACTCCAAATAACTCATGGTTGTGCTTCATCTCATTTACGAGATCCGAAACCGCCTTCACACGATACTTCTGTTTCCAAAATCTATTCGTAGAACAAAAGGAGCAAACGCGCGGGCAGCCGTACCCGGCAATAATTGGCAATTCCGAAGACTCTTGGTACCGAAGATATGTTTTTAGGTCGATCAATGAATAGTCAAGTTTGGGGACCGGCCTGACACTCTCGCCGCCTACATCTTGCCCGCAACAAACCAGGTGGGTCTGTCGATCATAGCGAAAAGCGTTTGGAATATCTCCCGCACCACCGCGCGCGATATTGTCTAAAATCCGACGAAACGGTTCCTCACCCTCCCCCCTCACCACGAAATCAACGTAGTGGCTAAACCGCTTTATTGTGGGCTCCTCAATTTCAAAAACACCTGGTCCGCCCAGCACAATGGTACAATCGGGAAAGCGTTGTTTTAGCTGCCGTGCAATTTTCAAAGATTTCAGGAGCAATCCATAAAACACTGAAATCCCAAAAACTCCCAACCGGGGACAAATAAGCTCTGAGATTGTGTCACTTGTGTTTTTGTTCAGATGCAGACGAGAAAGATTCAGGTCAACGATGCCGATTTTGTAACCAGAGTCTTTTGCATCCGTAGCCAATGCGATCAGTCCGGCGGGAAAAAACGCCGACTCTTTACTTCCGAAATCAAGCTGAATAAGAGTAGCGTCCCAAACCCCGGTCGGGTATTTTATCGACTTACTGTTTTCGGATTTGGCCGCGAGCCCCATCACACAATTTTGGCATGTAATTCGCTATTTAGCCAAAACTTTATGGTTCAATTTTCTCGCAGGTAAAATATTTCATCCAACCCGTTGTACCAACCTCGCGAATTAAACGAAACCCTGTGTGCTTCAAGAGCAGCAGCACTTCGTTGCGCGTATAAATATTCGCTTGGTACTTCACGCGATATTCCTCGGAGACGGCTAGATCCTTGATTACAATATCAGCGTTCCAGATGCTCGCCCCAAGATCCAGACGATTCTCATAATGAATGGTAAATTTATTCTGTGTGGCAGGATCTGTGATCTCTCTCTTTAGATAATCAGCACCAACCATTGAGTTATCCAATAGGACTACCGTAAAGAGCAGCTTCCCTGATGGCTTAAGGCATGAGCGTATCTTGGAAAGAAGTAAAATCTGGCTTTCAAGACCATGAACCTCCGAAAAAACACTATTCCCCAAAATAACACGGTCGTAATGTTTTGCCGGGACGAAGGTGAACATATCGCCAACGGAAAAGGTGACATTGCGGGTTTCTGCCTTATCCCTTTTCTGCGCTGCAAGCTTAATCATTTCTGGAGCTAGGTCTACACCGTCAATTGACCTTACGTGGGGCGCTAGAGCCATGGCGAGCGTTCCCTGCCCGCAACCCAAATCGAGAACATCGCACTCGTCCGAGAGGTCTTCTTTAAAGACGGCAAAATCTGTGTTTTGTGCCCTGATGATATCGTAGTAGCGAAGAAACTTTTCGTCGCTGTACATGGGTTGAAAACTACTCACCAAAAAGCCTCCTCACCAAGATGGCGGCTCCATCATGGACAACTCGCTAACTTGGCTTCCTGTGTCGGATACCGAGGGCGCCGCCTCCACAAGCAAGTGTGGTCGCGACTCGTGCCAATATCTATAACACCTTGTTTAGATGGGCATTTGTGTTGGAATATACTTCCCACGAGGAAGGGTAACCCCTTTGCCAATGATTCTTGAAACCAACTCGATAAGAGAAATAACTCTGCTCATTTTGAACTCCTTTGGGGTTGAAAGAACCCAATTTGGTGGTATACCTAGCCCGCATGATTAAAAAAGTCAACTACTTCAAATCATCTTTCTTATTCCTAATGGTTCTGCTGGTCTGCACGGTTGGCTGTACGAGAGGCACAAAACCACCCACCCCCGTCGGCACGATTCGAATTGCATTGCCGATGATGCCCCTGACCCTCACCCCAACCAAAATGCTGGACACCTACTCATTTTACGTTGGCAGATATTTCCATGAAACTCTGTTTACATTCGACAACGAATTTGGGTTCTCGAGCAATATTTTGAAAACTTGGTCAACTTCTCCTGACGGAAGGACCTACCATTTTCAACTCAAGGACAATCTGTTCTTTCATGATGGAAGCCAGGTCACACCACAAGATGTCACCGATTCGTTAAGGCAATGCCGCAGTATGAAATCCTGTGCACTTGCCTACATTCCAGGGAAATTGGATATCTTGTCCGTCGGGCCGAGGACTTTTGATATCCGGCTCGACAAGCCGAATACGATTCTCCTCTTTACACTTTCTGACCGGAAGTCCGCCATCATTCCATCAAAATTTACTTCATCGACTTCGAGTGATTTTGAGCGTGCCCCGGTAGGACTCGGGCCATTTAAAATCACAAGCAGATCATCAAACGAAATACTGCTTTCACGGTTTGATCAGTATGCGGGGGCGCAAGCAAAAAACTCGAAGATAGAGTTTCGTTTGGTCACAACGATTGCAGAACTTGAAGTATCGCATCGCGCGGCACCCTTTCACGACGTAAATCCATTAGCCTCCAGCATAGAGCAGTCGGTGTTTCAGGCCTTTCTTGCTAAAAATCAGTTTAAAAAGGTTGAGTACCCGTTCTTAAATACAAATGTGATCTTTTTTTCATTTCTGAATCCGAAGTTAAAAAACCTTTCACTGCGACGATTTTTGTTTGAGCTTTTTCGGAAACAAGAACTGGTTTCTCTCGTTAATCCATCGGGTGACGCAATTCAAGCGACAGGCCTCATACCCCAAGGCATGTTAGGACATCTGACACAGGAAAATTTGGGTATGGTTGCGCAGCCGGATTTATCCGAACTCTATAAAGCAGTGCCGGGGAGTGAAACCTATAATTTTCGCATCATCTCTTATCTCGAGGACTCAAAGATTTCTCAGATTCGTTCCTTTTTGCAAAAACAACTGGATAAATATCCAAGAATTAAGATCTCGCTTGAAGGCTTGCCGAAGAAGGCTTTTTATCAAAAGGTGCAGCAGCGCGACTTTGATATGGCTTTGGTTATGTGGATTGCTGATTACACGCATCCGTATTTCTATATCGAGCTTTTTCATACCGGGAACGAATATAACTTGGGCAATATTTCTGACTCTGAAATTGATACCATGCTCGACAGCTTTAGCGGAAAGAGCAAAGCTGAGATTGAGTCTTTTTGTAAAAGGCTCGACAAGAGAGCGATTGAGAAGTCCTTATTGGTCCCAATTTCATCGTCTCAGGGGGTCTACTATTTTCCTGCCAACTTGAAAAACTTCGAACTCAGTGTACTTGGAAACTACATGTTTGATTTTTCAAACACAGAAGAGAATCTATGAGAATTTTGGAGACTATTTCTAGGAACAAATTCAAGGCTAAGTGGATAGCGTTTATTGCCCTTGTCGCTTTGATTCCGATTATTGTCTCTACTATCAGCTTTTCAATCTACTTCGAGAAACGATCGGAAGAAAATACGGCACGCTATGGCGACACCCTGAAGCAATCGCTCCCGAGCTTGTTCGTAGACGATTTTTCAACCCTTGATTATTCAGCAATCGCACAAAAACTGAGCAAGCTCGTCAAAGATGATGCCATATATAGCGCAAAAGCCTTTGGCCCGGTGAATGAGCAAATCATCGACACCTGGGCCATTAATCAAAGATCTAACGACGATCCAGCTGTGAAGACCTTTTCGGTGACAATCATCGGAAAGAACGGCAAGAAATTGGGTTTGATCGTATTTTCCATTCCTGACTTAGCGAAGAACAGTAGTTCCACGAGCATGATCTTATTTGTTATTTTCCTGGGCGTGGCATCCTCTTTTCTCGTTGTCTATTTTTTGGTAAAGTCCATTTTTTTCCTGATTCGGCCCTACGAAACTGTAGTTCAGCACATGGGGGAGATAGCTGTTGGTAAAATATCCAAATTCACTCCCCCGGTTCAGGCGGCAAGTGCCAATGATGAACGCGCCAGTCTTTTTTTGAAGTATAGTCAAATTCTAGGCGAACTAGAGGCGACGCAAAATAAATTAGTCACCAGCAGCAAGCAAACCGTCTTGGCTCAATTGGCCTCTCAGGTAGCCCACGACATCCGATCCCCGCTTGCAGCCCTCGATAACGTGATGACAAAAACAAAAAATATTCCAGAAGACGAACGACTTCTCGTTCGCTCAGCACTTAACCGCATCAAAGATATTGCCAATAACCTTATCGAGCGAAATCGCACACTACAAAAAGCCGCTACATCAGACAGCACAACAGATAGCGGCAGTGCCAATACTACTGCTGAGCAGTGCGACACATTTTTATTACCCAGCCTGATCGACCCGCTTGTCACGGAAAAGCGCATGCAATTTCGACCGAAGCTCGGAATAGAAATTGATTCACGTCTCGACGCTGAGTCCTACGGGTTGTTTGCGCGAGTTCAAGCAACGGAATTTAAACGACTGCTTTCGAATCTCATTAATAACAGCGTAGAGGCGATGGGTGATCGTGGAATTGTCACGCTCTCCTTGCGCAAAGGTCAGAGTGGATCCATTGAGATTTGTATTTGTGATAATGGCAAAGGTATTCCTCCGGAGATTCTTACTAAACTGGGACAGCGAGGTGAGACCCACGGCAAAGAAGGTGGGTCGGGGCTTGGTGTATACCATGCCCATACGACCGTGAAGGGATGGGGAGGCGAATTGAAGCTGACGTCAAAGACCTTGCCGGATCCAGATCACGGCACGATGGTCACGATCAGCCTTCCCCAGGCTTTGGCACCAGGATGGTTCGTTTCAAAATTGCAAATCCCGAGGGGAGCTAAGGTCGTCGTTCTGGATGACGATCCCAGTATCCACGGAATTTGGCAGGGCCGGTTTGATTCACTCCGGCTGCAGGAGAAGGAGATTGAGATACAGCATTTCTCTACTCCCGAAGAAATCACCCGGTGGGTAAAGGACTCAAAGGGAACGCCCAGCATCTATCTGGCTGATTTTGAACTACTGGGCCATACCAAAACGGGATTGGATTTGATCGAGGAACTCGGCATTGGCGATCAGAGTATATTGGTGACAAGTCGCTTTGAAGAGAAGCACGTTGCCGATCGAGCTGCTCGTCTTAACGTCAAACTGATTCCTAAGTCTATGGCCGCGTTTGTTCCTATCGTAATTCAAGAACCCAAGGTGAGATTAGATGCTATCCTGATCGATGATGATGAACTTTTGATGCATTCGACGTGGACTAATGTTGCCACCCAGCACGGCAAAACTATCCGTTGTTTTGCGACTCGGGAGGCGTTTTTTGCTGAAGCCGGATCGTTCTCACTAGACACCCCGCTCTACATTGATGCTAATTTGGGCAATGGCGTCACCGGTGAGGAAGTTGCCCTTGCCGCCAAAGCACTCGGGTTTAAGGTTATGCACCTCGCAACGGGGTATGAGGCCGAGCATTTTGCTCACCTTGTCGCTCCCAGAGGACCTCTCACGTCGGTACAGGGAAAAAATCCGCCATGGGGAGATTTTTCGTACTGAGTGTCTTTACTCCGGAAACCAAAGCCGTAGATCGCAACCACACGTAAACCGTTTGGATATCAGATTGAATCATGAGTCAGATTCTCCCTCGCTCAATCCTAACTTTCGCTTAATCCCTTCAATCAGCTCCAGTTCAAACTCCCGATCACCCAATTTCCCAGCGCTGCGCTCAAAGTCACTCAGCAGAGCGATCACCATTTCTCGACCCTCGGCGGTTTTCATGGCTTGAACTGGAGTTTTGTTACCAAGAGCGGGGATGCGCTCGGTCGCCCAGGCCTCCATGTGCTTTCGTTGCATCTCTTGAAGCTTGGCTTTGACTTCGGGATGATTCATCAGCTCTTGCTGCTCCTTGGCATGTTCCTCACTACTTGCAGGGGTCTGCCTGGCTCGGTGTTCCGCCAGTTTTGCTTCAAGCGGCTCGATCAAGGTCGTTTTATAGCGGGCGTTACCTTTACAACGCTTTTTTATGATCTCCTTGATGGCGGCCTCGCGCTTCAAGGAATTAACGGTGATGGTCATCTTGTTTTTCTCAATCGTAATATGACCCAAAACTGTATTTTCCATGCCACGGTGAGTCTTGTTACCTTTCTTTAGCCATGGGAATTCGACCTCAACAATGTTGTTATCCATGCTCACGGTGGCTCGATCGAGCAGCGAATCAAAAGTCTCATTGAAACAAAGCGTATGAAGTGCTTTGAAGGCATCATTTGAACTATCAATCTCGTAGATCACTTTGTTAAACGACAGCTCCTCGCCATCGGTATTTACGAGTCGCGGCGGCTTGGGGTTAAGCGCACGATCACGAATTTCACGATAAACGTCCCTGATGTCGGTTTCAAAATCAAGAACGTGAGCTGGCTTTAAAAGTGAATCCTTTTTCACACGCTTGAGGCGTTTAAGATCCTGCCGCAGCTCAAGGATCTCGCCTTTCCACGCAGGGGGAATCAGAATATCTGAGACTGCGTCAAAAATCGCAGTGTCACCCTCGGACTTCATAACACCCAACCGTCCGAAGAAGATATCGCCCGGATGCACGCCCTGTGACCCAGACCTCTCACTCACGTACAACTCTCGCCCCGTAAGGATGCATCGCATGTGAATGCCGTGACCTGCCCGCGCTTCAATCACTTCGTAAAAGGTAATGGGTTCTTCCAAGAGCGATTTAAGATATTCCTGTTCCTTCTCGCTGAGGGATGAAAAACGGTTTGCCAGGTACTTGATGGCCATCCGTGCTCGCGGCTCAGGCAGCCGAGGACAGGTCCAATTATGCAAGAACCAAGTCATGAATAGCCCAAACTCCTTTTCATTGGTTCCAATCGGCTCTTCAAAATCTAAGCACCACTCATCCCATGCAACGAGTAGATCCTCTTTGACATAAAATTCACGCGAATACTGCTCTACCTTCTGGTGGACGCCGTCGCGGGCATTGCGAACATTTCGCCAGAGAAGGTCGTCTGAGATGATCGTTGACTCTTTAAGCAAACAGCAGCGTTTATACTTTTTACCACTGCCACAGGGGCAGGGGTCGTTGCGCCCAACGGTAGTCATAAGCACTCCCAGTGGCCGCCTTTGTCCGGGCCGACACGGCGGATGAGACTCTTTCTTTTTAGACTCACAATATGTTTCTTTATTGCCCCTATGCTAATACCCACTTGGGCGGCCAATTCAGCAATCGTAATCAGTGGATTGTTTTTGATCAGATCTAAAATCCGCTTGGAGCTAGCACTCAGCTTCAGGCTACCTTTTCTGGCTACCTTTTCTAGATACCTTTTCTGGCTACTTTTTCCAGCTACCTCATTACCGTCCTTTACAGTCCGATACTCTTCAGGTCTTTCGAACACTATCGTAAAAAAAAGATCGCTTTCAAATTTTGGTGCCTTTACTCCGGCACTCTTGAGTGTGCGACGAATCCGTTCGATCCCGGACCCCATTCGCTCGGACTTGTCCATACGAT
>JBBCAV010000128.1:0-2738 GCA_051382305.1 Bdellovibrionota bacterium FG-2 | reverse complement strand
TGAGCGCCTAATTTTTCGGCGAGTTCTGGAGTGAGTTCGCTGACGAGCACGCCAATATACCCGCGCGCGACGGCTCCATTGGATCGAAGTTGAGGCAAAATTCGTTTAACTAGGCTAATCGGAATTGCAAAGCCGATCCCCTGCGCGCGCTGATCGATCGCATTATTGATCCCGACGACTTCACCCTTTAGATTCACTAAGGGGCCACCCGAGTTACCCGGATTGATGGGGGCATCGGTTTGAAGATAGTTCGCCAGGGGAAAATCCGGCGCCAAACGTCCTTTCGCCGAAATGATCCCATGAGTGACCGAATGTCCTTGTCCAAAAGGATTGCCGACAGCGGCGACATACTCGCCCACTTCCAACGCATCAGAATCACCCAATACCAAGGGCACCATTTCGCGTTTGCTCTTGATGCGGATCAAGGCCACATCAATTTCAGGATCGCGCCCTACAACTTCGCCATCTGTGGGCTTTTCATCAGTCGCTTCAGTGAATGAAATTTTGATTTCATCCGCATCAATGACTACATGGTTATTGGTCAGAATTAAGCCCGAAGCATCGATAATGAAACCAGTTCCCAACGACATGGACTTTGGACCTTTACCGGGCGAACCCTTAGGGCCTTTCGGCGACTTAGGGTGTGTGGGCGGCATTCCATCGTCCTCATCATCTCCGGGCCCTTGAGGTCCTTGTGGACCCATACCTTGGTGCTGCCTGAAAAAGTCTTCAAAAAATCGACGAAACAAATCGTCCGGAGTGCCCTGTCCTCCTCGTGGGACTCTCACAGTAGTGAAGGTCGAGATGTTTAC
This sequence comes from Bdellovibrionota bacterium FG-2, assembly GCA_051382305.1. Lineage (GTDB taxonomy): Bacteria > Bdellovibrionota > UBA1018 > UBA1018 > UBA1018 > CAIRTR01. The sequence continues at coordinate 1,926 of JBBCAV010000128.1, read as the reverse complement.
CACAGAGGGGACGATTTTCTTGGAAAGCCCCACGAAAATATTGGGATCGCCTGGAGGAAGCTCAGCCGTGGCGGAAAGACTGAAACTTACTGCTATGAGGAAAGAGAGGCCGAGAGAGAGTTTGAGTGAGTATTTCATGGTTGTCCTAGTTTTTTGGCGGTCTCAACAAACCGCATTCGTGTTTCAAAAAGAAGCTGTTCAATGAGTTTATCTTCTTCGGGGCTCCGGTTGCCCTTAGTCTTTTCTTGAAGAAGTTCCAAGAGGTCGATATTCTGCCGCGCGAGTTCTAGGTTAGGTTTTTTTTCAGCATCTTCTGCATTGAGGCCCATACAGGCAGCAGAAGAAATTGAAAGGAAAAGTGTCGTCAAATCAATTTTACTATGATCCACAGAAATCCTCTCCCCTGGGGCTCTGTTGAGCCCTAAGCTGTTCTATTTACTGCTGCCGACAAAGATAGACAAGGGCCTCTTGCGAAGCTTGCGCGTCTTGAATTCCAGCCATTGCATTTTGTCCGCCCGTTTGGCCAAGCAATGAACGGATAACCGGGCGAAACATTAAGAAGCGGAGGACCGAAAAAGGTGATGCGTTAAGCAAAGGACGGCCGATTGAAGAAACTTCAACAGGGTTTAAGATATAGTCTTGCCATATACGGGGAAAGGCTTCAAAGGCTGCCATAATAACGATAAGCAGCGCGCTAGAAACTATAATCCCTTTTTCGCGGGAAAGGTTCACCGCTCTTTGAAGTGTTTCTCTGAGCTCCGCCTCCTCGCTCCCCGTAAGTGTGCCTTGACTCAAGAAGATCGTTCCACGTGAGCTCCAAGATCTGACGACCAAGCAAAACCGACCCGTTTCTGGGAAAACTTCAAGGCGGGGGAGTTTCCCTCCGGTATTAAGGGCTACACGCTTAAGGGTATTTTGAATTCCGACGTTTAACTCATTGTTTTGAAGGTATCCCTTTATGTTGAGGTGACGTCGAAAGATCTTTTCGCTGAATGTTATTGCGCCGAAGAACAGAAAAAGAAGTAACGCAGCTACTCCCATTGCCGTCGACCTTCCGAAAAGAATAAAGGTCATCACAAAGGCAGGGAACAGAAATGCCGCAATTAAGAAACAGAAACGAAGAACAGATCGGTGAAGGTTCATCTTCATGTGAGTCTACTCCTCTATGGTCCTGAATTGAAGCTTGCTTGTTTTCGAATCAAAAAAATGGGAAAATGACCTGGTGAGCTCTGGCACAATGCGCTACATTAACGGTTATTTTCTCCTCTTTAGCTGTCTCGTTCTTCAGGGCTGTGGGCAGATGCAAACGGGTACGGTCCCAATTCCTAACGACCCTCTCCCCAAGGGAACGATCACGGCTCAAGCGGAGTTCTTAGGGCTCAATAGTCAGACGGCTTCTGGAGTTGTTGTTATTTATAGCATGGATACTGGATCTTGGATCGTTCGGCTCGAGGGGGTTTCACTGCCTGTGGAGTCGGGTCTGCAATTGATACCGGTGGCGGATAGCGAAACAGTGGGGACCACTGCCCTTCGCTCAAGCAAGGGTACGCAGAATTATTCACTGACCCTTGCGAGCACCCCAAAATGGAACAAGGTTCGTATTCACTCGACGCGGACGAATACGGATTACGCTGAAGCGATCTTTAAATAGGGGCTTATGGCAAAGAAAGTTCGTTTTGGTATTCCACAAGTTCCTTGATATTTCGCACATTGCTAATTAACCACTTGCCTTGATCTAGGACCAGACTGCAGAGTTTTTTTGCCGTTACTTTGGCGTCGTGTCCTTTGGATTGATCCAAGTATGTCAACTCATAGGTGATGTTTACTTCTTTGTCAGAGCCTTTATTCGTTTCACGAAATACGAGTTTGAGAAACTTGCGCTTGGAGTCCATGAAGGCCTGCCGAAACTGCTCCTCGCTCCAGGCT
>JBBCAV010000127.1:0-1081 GCA_051382305.1 Bdellovibrionota bacterium FG-2 | reverse complement strand
GGCATTCACGACAACCTCATTCGCGTGAGTTGCGGCATCGAAGACGTGCAAGATTTGATTGAGGACTTGAAGCAAGGGTTAAGCTGAGATTACAGTCGATCTACTGACTCAGGGGCAGGGAGCCGCTCACGACCTGTTCCGGTTTCAAAGAGATCGACGGCGCTCTACCGATTGCAACAGGACTATCCAATCTGTAGGCCATAAAAGTGACCGGACTATTAGGCTTTCCGTGTTTGACAATCACCCAACCATTTAAGCTATTCCGCGGCAATAGGCCAGACAGATGAACCACAGCAAAACCCTGCACCCCTAGAGCCGCGACAGTAGGAGAGAAAAATATGTCACTCCCCACTTTTATACCATCACGATTATAGACCAATAAAGTATTCGAAACTTTGATCTTAGCCGAATCATAAAATCCAAAGACCACCAAACCATCATCGTTGGTCACGGCCGCAAAAACACCAGCAGTCACAATATCAGATAGTGATGAAACCCGATTGATAGCCATCAGCCTCTTGGCCCCACTTGCCATGAGATAGGCTGCGCCGACAGGCCGTTTGGTCGCAAGAAGAGAGTTGAAATCTGCATACATAAAACTATAGGTGACTGCGGGATAACCTCCCGACTCAGCGGCAACCAAATCAATGGGCGTCTTGTCACCTAACTGCGAATTCAGCGTAATCGATTTCACGGCGGCAAGATCAAACAAAACGATAGAAGACTGCTGAGGATTTACGATTTTTTCGTTCATTGAAGGAATACCTCCCGCATGAAACGCCGTGACTTTTCTGGCAGCGACGTCAGAAGCTCCTCCCGCTCCATTCCCTCCGACTCCATCCCCACCACCGATCTTCATTTCGATTTGCGCCGTCGCAGGGTCCGCAGCAGGCGCTTCGACTGTACTGGATTTGCCCGAACAACCCGCCAAAACGAAACTCAATCCAATACCCAAACCAACGATTAGATTTTTCATGATTTTCCCCCCGGAAAAGTTACACTCACCCTATTAAAGCAGTCAAAAATGGGTACAAATACCTCCGCTCTTAAGTAAAGACAGAGTCACCGAAATATTTTTGGT
>JBBCAV010000126.1:0-1874 GCA_051382305.1 Bdellovibrionota bacterium FG-2 | reverse complement strand
CCTTTGTCCTGAATTTGTCCCAAGAGCTTCGTGTAACTGATTTCTTGAGCTGGATACGAAATCAGGATTTCAAAAGCCTGTTTAAAAAGCGCGGGGCTTTTGACATTTTGGTATTGAAGAATATCTTTTTCAATGACCGTGGAAATAATGGACTGCTTAACAAAACCGGTCCAATCATTGGTCTTTATCAATGGATAGGACCCAGGGTACCCTCCGTAACGAAGATAGTCCTCAAAAGTGAGCCCATATCCCCGCTTGGACTCACTGGCGTTCCAATGAAAGACTTTGATCAACTGAAAACGACCGGTCAAACTTTCGGTCAAACCCTTTTGAATTTGCAAAGAACTCGACCCCAACAAAATGCACGTCAGCGTCTTCTTTTCTCTTTTAAACTGATCCCAAAGGGTCTTGATCGTTTCGGACCAATTTTCACATTTTTGAATTTCATCAACCACCAGGAGCTTTTTCTGTTGAAAGGCAATCTGCCACTGCTCCGCAAGCCAATCGTGCGAGGCATGGAAAACCGCATCCGCACTCACATAATGAAAACGGCTGGCATGCTGGTGCTCGAGATATTCAAGAATGGTCGTGGTTTTTCCGACCTGCCGGGGTCCGATAATCACCTGCAACAGCCCGGTATTGAGCTTTATGTTACGCTCTAACTGCTGAATAAAGCTAAGATTTATCAACTTTTTCACAAATACTAGGTTAGCCTAGTATTTTTGCTAGGTCAACCTAGTATTTTAAATCGGACGCACATCCAAGTATGCATTCGATTGGAAGAATGGCAGAACGTCCCCTAAGCATTTGAAATAAAACGAGCCCGAAGCAGGGCTTGTGGCCACCACTCCGGGCTTGGTTTTTCCTAACTTTCAATCGCGAGTCACGCTTTGGGATTCAAGGGGTGATTTTCAGATGTACCGTCTCTCCCCCTTTATTTCCATTGCTGTCGGTTACAACTCCCTGGCAGCTAGACTCTCCGGTGAATAAAACAGAAGGTATCGAGATCTGGCAAGTGGCCGCCCACTGGTTACTGCCGTCGCTAGACAATTTAGGAGAACTACAAACAGAGGGAATAGCGCCAACTGGGCAAGCAAACTGGGCTGATTTGATCGAAACTCCTTTTGCAAGCGGATTGGTAACGAGCGAAACAGTTACGATTCCGCCGCTTTTTGTCAAAGTAGAAGGAGTTACCGTAAAACTTTTAATGGCGGGCACCTGCGAATGAATCTTTATGATGCTCGGGTCACTCTGCTTGGCTCCACCAAAAGCGGTAAAAGATAGACTAAAAACAACCAAGGCAAAACCAAGAGGCATGTTTTTCATTTTGTATTCCTATTTGTAGTTTGTACGGGCTCTTTCTAGAATAAGTTTCCTAATATGAGTTTTGACCATCTTCCTGGAAAAAACAAATGAATTCAAAGTAAACTCTAGAGCTCGCGATGAAAGCATTTTGAAAGTCATAATTTTAACGGGAAACACCAGGAAATCGATCACGGTTTCTAATCACTACAACCAATCATTTTAGCTGGCCCTAAACCCAGCCCCCATTCATCTTTCCGGGCGGAGTCCGAGCGCAGTCCCATCGACGTCAAGTGCCCTCTGGGCACCTGGGCTCCCCAGTTCCCACGTTAAGAATTATCGGTGAGGATGAGGGGATCCGCGCGCGCAGGATGCGCGTTTTTAGCGCGGAGGCTAAGCAAGGCCGCCCCCTCACCGCGAACTCCTACCTTCTCTTCAGCGACAGCGTCAGCACAAACCTCGCCACGGGCTCCTGCCCCATCTTCGAAGGCACGGTCGCCACGACATGAACCGCGAGGTTTTCGCGCTCGCCAGATTCAATGGCTTTCCTCACTAAAGCCCGGATCTCCTGG
>JBBCAV010000125.1:0-28072 GCA_051382305.1 Bdellovibrionota bacterium FG-2 | reverse complement strand
TTTGTCAGTGAGGAAGCCGGATGCGGAAAACCCGCCAGTCCGGTTTTAATGGGGGCGGCCGCCGTAAGGTGCGCCGCCTACCTACCAAAAAACCTGGATTCTTTTCATCTTGGCCAGGATTTTGTGTTTTCTAGTCACATTGGTTGATCACTACTTGAGATGAGCGTGAGGAGCGTTTTGGGTGCAGCTTTAACCTAAGGGCTCTCACGATGAGAAACTGCTTGGTTTGGTTTTCGTTTCCCCCTTGACTCCGTTTTGTGCGCAGCATAATAGACTCCCGTGCGTTCATTTGATGTCGTCATTATCGGGGGTGGGCATGCGGGTTGTGAAGCCGCCATTTCCGCTGCAAAGATGGGCTGCCGAACGGCGCTTATATCGTTTAATATCAATAACTTATCAGCTATGTCCTGTAACCCCGCTATTGGGGGCCTGGCAAAAGGACAATTAGTTAAAGAAATCGACGCATTAGGTGGCGTTATGGGTATTAACACTGACCAAAGTTCCATACAATATCGCACACTTAACGCAAGCAAGGGTCCAGCCGTTCGCTCCTCCAGGGCCCAATGCGATAAGGCAATTTACACCTCTACGATGCAACATTATATACGCGATATATGCGGTGTTTCGGGTCTTGAGGTTGTTCAGGGTGAGGTTGTGGGTCTTGAGACCGGGGCTGCCGGTGCGAGCGGCGTGTTATTGGCTTCCGGCGAAAAGATCGCGGCTCGCGCGGTCGTTGTGACGACCGGTACTTTCTTGCGAGCGGTGATGCATACGGGGGCGGATCAGTCTGAGGGGGGGCGAGTAGGCGAGGATTCCGCAAAGGGTTTGAGCGCATGGTTGCGAGCCGCTGGTTTTCGGTTGCGGCGACTTAAGACGGGCACGCCCCCAAGGTTGAAAAGGGGAAGTATTGATTTCTCGGGTTTGGCAGAGCAACCGGGGGATGAGAAACCTAGCGCGTTTTCATTCTATTTCAAGTGGGAGAAGTTTCCCGTCCTGCCACAAGTGCCTTGTCACATCACCTATACGAATTCGCGCACTCACGAGATTATCGCAGATAACTTTTCGAGATCACCCTTATTTAGTGGGGCAATCGAAGGTATTGGCCCTCGGTACTGTCCGTCGATTGAAGACAAGGTGAAGCGCTTTTCTGAGCGAGACCGGCATCAAGTTTTTTTGGAGCCTGAGAGTTTATCGAGCGATGAGATTTATGTGAACGGAATTTCTACCAGCCTCCCCGCCGATGTTCAGGAACAGTTCGTTCGCTCGATTGTGGGTCTTGAAAAGGCCGAGTTTGCACGCCTTGGTTATGCCGTCGAATACGACGCTATTGATTCGCGCGTTTTGCGGGCAACCCTAGAATCCAAGGATGTTTCGGGGCTTTTTTTCGCGGGCCAAGTAAACGGGACATCAGGGTATGAAGAGGCGGCAGCCCAAGGTCTTGTGGCGGGAATCAATGCCGCCAACAGAGTTTTGGGCCGCGACGAGTTTGTTTTGAAACGGGACGAGGCCTATATCGGCGTGCTGATCGATGATTTAATTTCCAGGGGCTCCGATGAACCGTACCGGATGTTCACTTCGCGGGCGGAGTATCGACTGTTGTTGCGAGAAGATAATGCGGATTTGCGGCTTGCGGAGATGGGGCACGGGTTAGGCTTGGTTTCTGATGAGAGTTTTTCGCGAGTCGAAAAGTTGCGGAGTGAGATTGTGCAGGCTCGATGCGCTTTGAAGACACATTTTTTCTTGCCCGAAACCACAAAGACGAAGGTTTGGACCGAATTGGGCATCGGCCCGCTTGAGGATCGGGCGTCGGCGGAAGTTTTATTGAGGCGGCCCGAGGTTCGGTGGTCTGAGCTGTGTCAGCTCGGGTTTTTAGGAGATGTTTTTGGTGCGCGCGCTTCGGAGCAAGCGGAGATTGAGGTCAAGTACGAGGGCTATATTCAGCGAGATCTGGATTTGCTAAGTGGCGTTCGAAAAAGTGAGGCGGTTATGATTCCGCTGGGGCTTGATTTTGATTCTATCCCCGGGCTTTCGAGCGAGATACGCTCCCGGCTCAAGGAGTTTCGTCCCGAAACGCTGGGGCAGATGGGGCGGCTGCAGGGAATCACTCCCGCCGCTGTTGCTAATTTAATGATCCACCTTCGAATGCAAGAACGACAAAAAGGGGTGGCGCGTGTCTAATCAGTCTAGTCATCAGGAATGGATTAGCGGGCTTTCAGGATTATTAGCAGAAAATGTAGGCCTCTTCTTTGGCGGTTTTTTGAGTGATCAAACGCGCGAGCGGCTACTCAAGTACTATAAAATGGTATTAGTCGAAAACGAGCGGCAGAACCTCACAAGGCTAATCAAACCCGAGGATTTCTTCTTCGGGCACATACTAGACGCAGTCGGGCTACTTAAGTCGGGTCTACTTGAATATCCTGCGCTCGATTTAGGTGCAGGGGTAGGGGTGCCTGGAATAGTCTGCGCAATGATGGATGCTCAGGCGTGGGTACTCTGTGATTCAGAAAAACGTAAGGCAGAATTCCTTCATGCGGTTGTTACCGCCCTTGGTATGGAGAATGTTTCAGTTGTAGGGGATCGAGTGGAACACACTATTAGGAGTACCAATGTGGGGTCGATAGTTGCCCGCGCCGTTGGAAATGTCGAAAAGATCCTGGGTTGGGTTAGGCCTTGTTCCACGTGGAACAATTTATTACTCTTAAAGGGCCCAGGATGGGAAGAGGAATGGAATACTTGCAGCCCCCAGGTGCGGCGATGGAAATTTGATGTTTCGGGGACCTATAAATACATTGTGGGGCCCGAAGAAAAACGCAGGGTCATAATAAAGCTTTCGCGTGTTCCACGTGGAACATGAGTATGCATGACTACCCTTTGACTACGCGTGGTCATGCGCCGCCACCCGCTGATACTCACGATATACTCATTATTTTTCAAAAATAGCTTGATGAATACCAAGAACATGGTTACCCTTTTCCCTGTGAGTAGCCGAGTAGTGAGGGCCCGCAGTACAGAGTTTAGAGAAATCTTTTTAGGTTATCCACACCCAACCACAAACACAATTTCTGCTGGATTCAAAGGGGGCGCTGAAAAAAGGCTCCCCCCAGCAGAGGTGTGTTGATTGTTCGCAGCGATTTAATAAAAACTGCGAAAAGAAGAGGAATAATGGGAAAAGTAATTGCAATTGCAAATCAAAAGGGCGGAGTGGGAAAAACAACCACCACAGTAAACCTAGCCGCATCCCTCGCAGTTGCCGAGAGAAAGACACTTATTTTAGATTTTGATCCACAGGGAAACGCATCCTCAGCCCTTGGGGTTGATCGCGCGACGCTTGCTTCAGAAAAAAACATGTATCACGCGCTGATTGGTGAGGTTCCGCTGTCTTCGGTGATTCGTCCCACAGAGATAGATAACCTCTCAATTGTTGCAGCAAACGGCGACCTCACGGGGGCTGAAATTGAACTTGTTTCGGCCTTTGCCCGCGAAAACAGGCTTCGTTCGGCACTTTTAGAAATCAAAGCAAAATTTGATTACATCCTTATCGACTGCCCGCCGTCACTAGGGCTTCTCACGGTAAATGCGCTGACGGCTGCGGATAGTTTTTTAGTCCCCCTTCAGTGCGAGTTTTTTGCGCTTGAAGGGCTATCGCAACTTATTCACACCGTCTCGCTCGTTCGACAAAGTTTGAATCCAAGCTTGTTTCACGAAGGCATTGTTTTGACCATGTTTGACGGGCGAAATAATTTGGCGCACGAAGTGGTGAAAGAAGTTCAGACTTATTTCCCTGATAAAGTTTTTGAAACCGTCGTGCCGCGAAACGTTCGTTTGAGTGAGTGCTCGAGTTTCGGAAAACCTGTGTTGCTTTACGATATCGATTCAAAAGGATGCTTGGCCTATTTGAATCTCGCAAAGGAGCTTTTGAGTCGAAATCAAAATGTGAGCGATCGAATGCCGGCGCGGCCGCATAATCAGCCAGAAATGAGTACATTTGTATGATGAGTGAGGGGAGAGGAAGTATGGGACAGAAACAGGTTTTAGGAAAAGGTCTCGCGTCGTTGTTTCCGGGGATGGGGAGTTCGGTCGGCAGTTCGATCGAAGGACAAGCCCAGGCGCGCATGGCCGCCACGATGCCTGCAAGTGCGAGCGCCCAAGATACGGCGAATCGTGATCGCCATATGGGAATCAGTGTGGTTGCCATCGAAGCGATAGAAGTTAATCAATATCAACCGCGACGCGGATTTAATGACGACACTCTTGCGGAACTTGCGCAATCCATACGAACCAGTGGCCTTATTCAGCCCCTGGTCGTTCGAAAATCTCATACGGGAGCGATCGAACTTATTGCCGGTGAGCGAAGGCTTCGTGCTGCAAAACTAGCTGGCCTAAAGCAGGTTCCCATCGTCATTCGACGCTCAACGGATCGCGAAGCGCTTGAACTTGCGCTTATTGAAAACATTCAGCGCGAGAACTTAAATTGCGTAGATGAGGGGTTGGCCTACCAACAATTAATCGAAGATTTTTCACTCACTCAAGACGAAGTCGCCACACGAGTCGGAAAAGACCGCGCAAGTGTAGCGAACTACCTTCGTGTCATTAAACTTCCAGAGGCGATTTTAGACGACTTGCGTCGACAAATTCTCTCCTTTGGTCACGCCAAAGCATTACTGACGATTGACGATAATGAGCAGCGGTTGCTGCTCCGGGCAAAGATTGTTCAGGAAAAACTCAGCGTTCGCGAAATTGAGGGACTTGTTTCTAAAATGAAAACCGCTTCTACCCAAACAGCGCCCCCCCCCTCTTTCCCCGAGCCACCCACCCTAATGGGCGCGCGACTTAATGCGGTAAGCCAAGAGTTGACGCGAAAATGGTCTACGAAAGTTGAAATAAAAGGCAACGACCGAAGAGGAAAGATGGTTTTTCACTATTCCACACGCCAGGAGCTTGATCGGTTGATCGAAGCCATGCAGAATAGCAAGGTATGAATCACGTCCCAATATTAGGAACCCCGATAGAGAACTCGACCGTCACCGGCGTTATTGATCACGGATGTGAATTCGAGGGGAAGCTTTGCTTTCATGGAACCGTCCGCATTGGCGGCGCTTTTCGAGGAGAAATTTTCACCTCTGACACTTTAATTGTAGGAGAAGGTGCCCGTATTCAAGGCCAAATCGAGGCCGGCGTTGTGATCATTAGTGGCGAAGTTAATGGCGTTGTTCGCGCCAAGCATCGGGTGGAAATTCATCGCCCTGCCGTCTTTCGAGGAGATATTCTTACCCCTAGTCTTACGGTTGATGAGGGCGTCATTTTCGAAGGAAGCAGTAAAATGGTGCGCGCCCCCGCTGCGCCGGTTCGATCTTTTCTTGGCGTCAAGAAATCCTAGCTTGACCGTATCGACGAGATCATGTTAGCTCCCAAATAACTTTCATAACGGCAGTTTCTTGTCCCATGGAGATAACTCAGTGAGCGCAGTTCTCGAGCAGCTAGGGCTAGATTCGACATTCTTTATTCAGTTTGGCATTGTTGCGGCCGTATTTTTCATTTTAAGCCGCAGTTATTTTTGCCCTTTTCTTCGTCTTTTTGAACTAAGACACAAGAAAACAGTCGAGGATCGCGAATCAGCCGAAAAACTTACGCAACAGGCTGGGCTTAAATTAGCGGAATACACGCGCCGCCTATCCGATGAGCGCCTCTCGATTCGCCAGGAGTTTGAAAAAGTCTTGGCTGAAGCGAAACACGAAGAATCTGTTTTGCTTGCGCACGCCAGGGAAGACGCCAAGAAAATTACACAAGAAGCAAATGATGCGATTTTGAAGCAACGCGACCAGCTCAGAGAAGCGCTCACTAAGGATGTTGAGAAGCTTGCCCAGGACATTTCGGATAAACTGCTTTCAAGAAAGGGATGACAAGGAAGCGATAAATGGAAACCCTAATTTCTCCAGCCATCAACTTTTCTATTCTCCTCGGGGTTTTGGTATATTATCTCAGACAGCCCCTCGTCGACTTTGTATTTAATCGGCACAACTCCATTCGAAAAGAACTGCTCGAAGTCCGCGAAAACCTTCTTGAGGCGCAGGCCAAATACGAAGAATTTAGCTCAAAACTTAAATCAATCGAATCACAGGCCGCGGTTCTTCGGCAGCAAGTCCACCAAGACGCACAGTCCGCGCGACTTCGGATTTTGTCCGACGCACAAAGGGCGGCCTCAGGGGTTTCTGCTGACGCAAGGGTTGCGGCTGCGGGACTTTACCAGGAGCTTAAAGGTGCACTTTATTTCGAGTTGACCCAGTGTGTTTTTACTCGCGTCGAAGGGATCATTAAAGAGCGGCTGACCCAAGAAGATCGCACGAGAATGCGTGAAGATTTTTCTAAGCAAGTGGAGGCCGCACAATGAGTCTCGCACGATCCTACGCAAAGGCCCTTTATGAAGCGGCGATCGAGTCCGGGGCAACTCCCGAAATCCTTGATCGCATTGAGCTACAATTTGACCTTTTTGTAAAAGCCATTGATGGATCTAAAGAGGTGAAGACCGCTTTATCGGGCCCCCTTGTTACCACCGCCGAGAAAGTCGAAGTTGTTCGAGCCGTTGCAAAAAAGATTGATTTAGTGCCACTGTTGGCCCGCTTTATCGAGCTCATTGCGAAGAAGCGGCGTATGCCCGCGCTGAATGAAATTCGCCTAGCGGCGATAGAGGTTCGGTTAGCGTCTGAGGGTGGGGTTTCTGCCCGCCTTGAAACGGCTGAGCCCCTAAGCACAGCCGATGTGGATGGGTTGGTAAAATCTTTTCAGCGAAAACTTGGAAAGAAACTCGCTTTTCGTGTTTCGACAGATCCCCGTTTACTTGCGGGGCTTAGGGTGACTGTTAATGGTGTTTCTTATGACGGAACGCTTCAGTCACGGCTTCAAAGGCTGCGCGATAGCGCGGTCGCTGGAATTAAAGGCAACGCTTAGTTTTGGATGAAAGTTAAGAGAGGAATGTATGCAAATTAGAGCAGAAGAAATTACGCAGATTCTAAAAACCCAACTCGCGAGCTTCGAAAAACAGCTCGACGTCTCTGAGACCGGTACCGTGGTTTCGGTCGGAGACGGAGTGGCGAAGGTCTATGGTTTGGAAAAGGCCATGGCAGGAGAGCTTGTGGATTTCGGCTCCAACGTCTATGGGATGGTTTTGAACCTTGAAGAAGAAAGCGTGGGTATCGCAATTCTTGGGGATGACACTCTTCTGAAAGAGGGTTCTTCTGTTCGCCGTACCAATAAGATCGTTCAGGTTCCTGTTGGCGAAGAGCTTCTGGGCCGCGTCGTTAACGCGCTCGGTGTTCCGATCGACGGCAAAGGGGAGCTTAAGGCAAAGAGTTTTCGTAAAGTCGAAGTGAAGGCGCCTGGGATTGTTGAACGTCAAGGTGTTAAGGAACCCCTTCAAACCGGCATTAAAGCCATCGATGCGATGATTCCCATTGGTCGAGGACAGCGCGAATTGATTATCGGTGACCGACAGACCGGAAAAACCGCCGTTGCGATTGATACGATTATCAATCAAAAGGGCAAAGGCGTGTTCTGTATTTACGTCGCCATTGGGCAAAAGCAATCCACGGTTGCACAGGTGGTGGATAAACTCCGCGCCCACGGCGCAATGGAGCACACGATTGTTGTTTCAGCCTCCGCCTCAGATCAGGCCCCACTCCAGTTTTTGGCCCCCTACACTGGAGTTACGATGGGTGAATTCTTCCGCGACAGCGGGAAACATGCTCTGATCGTGTACGATGATTTGACGAAACAGGCACAAGCCTACCGCCAATTATCGCTTCTTTTGAGACGCCCTCCAGGTCGCGAAGCGTATCCCGGCGACGTTTTCTATTTGCACTCTCGGCTCCTTGAGCGCGCGGCAAAGCTCTCCGATAAGTTGGGCGGCGGCTCTTTGACGGCCCTCCCTATTATCGAAACGCAGGCAGGTGACGTTTCCGCTTATATTCCGACGAACGTGATTTCGATTACTGACGGGCAAATCTATCTTGAAACCGATCTCTTCTATTCGGGCGTTCGTCCCGCAGTGAACGTCGGGATTTCCGTCTCGCGCGTGGGCGGTAGTGCTCAGATCAAGGCGATGCGCCAGATTTCAGGAACATTACGGTTGGACCTTGCGCAGTATCGCGAAAAAGCCGCTTTTAGTCAGTTTGGCAGCGATTTGGACGCCGCTACGCAAAAACAGCTTGCGCGAGGCTCCCGGCTTACGGAGCTTTTAAAGCAAGGGCAATACGTGCCGATGCCGATTGAAAATCAGGTCATCGTTATTTATGCGGGCACGAAGGGTTTTGTGGATCGTTTTCCTTTGGATAAACTCAAGGAATATGAAAAACAACTTTTGGAGTTTCTTGAGAAGAAACATTCAGAAGTGTTGGTGGGTATTGTTAAGAAGGGCAAGCTTGATGAGGAGTTGACTCCGAAGCTTGATTCGGCCCTTAAGGAGTTTGATCAAATTTTTACGGCGTAATCCATGGCAAGCATAAAAGACCTAAAAAAACGGATCGGATCCGTAAAAACGACACAGCAAACCACAAAGGCCATGAAAATGGTCTCAGCGGCTAAACTTCGTCGCGCCCAGGATGCAATCAATAACCATCGCCCCTATTCTAAACGAATTGGAGAATTGATTAGACTGGTTGCCGCCATTTCGGGTGGTGAGTTTGAATCACCGCTTATTCGCTCCGGCAGCAATGATTCGGGTGAAGCAGCAGTGGTGGGCCGAAGAGTTTTGCTTGTTCTCGTTTCTTCGGATCGCGGTCTTTGCGGCGGCTTCAATGGCAACGTCATTAAGGCTGCGCAACGATGGATCGCCTCTGATGGCACAAGCTGTGAGTACTTTGAACTCGCTTTTGTCGGAAAGCGCGGCAATGATTTTTTCAAAACCCGAAAATATCCTATCGCATTTTTTGATCCCGGGCATTCTGGGAAGGTCGCCTTTCTTAAGGCCCGAAAAGTAACGGGCATTATTTTAGAACGGTTTCTTTCGGGTCAGGTGAACGAAGTTAAGTTTATTTATAATGAGTTCAAGAATGCGATCAGCCAACAGGTTTTGACTGAGAACTTTCTGCCGCTCGAGCCACTGCAACACATTGAGCTCTTAGGCGCACCCGCAGGGGTGTCTAAGGGCACGGCGAATCAGCCTGAAACTGAGACGCCCGTCTATATTGTAAAGCCAGACACGAAGGCGCTCATGGAGAGCATGCTTTCAAAGCATTTCGCAACGCAGGTTTTTAGAATGATGCTCGAATCTCAGGCCGGGGAGCATGGGGCTCGTATGTCAGCGATGGAGAACGCAACAAAGAACGCCGGCGAAATGATCCAAAAACTTACCTTACAATATAATAAGCAACGCCAAACAGGGATTACCAAAGAATTACTTGAAATCATCGCAGGTAGCGAGTCACAGAAAAACGTTTGAGGAGAGAGAGTATGTCAGCAACTGCAAATCCAACTAATCTAGGTCGAATTAAACAGGTCATCGGCCCAATCGTCGACGTCGAGTTTGACGCAGGAAAGCTTCCTGCGATTTACCACGCCGTTCGAGTTTCTAACGCCGTAATCAACGACAAGGAGTGGAACCTTGTTTTGGAAGTCGCGCAACATCTTGGTGAAAACACCGTTCGATGTGTAGCCATGGACAGTACTGACGGCTTGACCCGCGGACAGCCCGCACAGGATACAGGTGATCAGATTCAGATGCCCGTGGGCCGAGAAACCCTCGGACGTATTTTGAATGTGATCGGCGAGCCTGTGGATGAAATGGGTCCCGTAAAAACAAAGAAGACCTATCCCATTCATCGCCCACCCCCCACCTTTCGGGATCAGTCAGTGACCACGCAGGCGTTTTTTACAGGCATTAAGGTCGTTGATCTTTTAGCGCCTTACGCCAGAGGCGGAAAAATTGGTCTCTTTGGAGGAGCAGGCGTTGGTAAGACTGTTTTGATTATGGAGTTAATTAATAACATTGCGACTCAGCACGGCGGATTTTCCGTGTTTGCTGGCGTCGGAGAGCGAACCCGAGAAGGGAACGATCTCTGGATGGAGATGAAAGAATCCGGAGTTATCAATAAGACCGCTCTCGTTTATGGCCAGATGAATGAGCCACCAGGAGCGCGTGCCCGAGTTGGTTTGTCAGCGCTCACTGTCGCCGAATATTTCCGCGATGAAGAGAATCAAGACGTGTTGCTCTTTATCGACAACATTTTTCGATTCACTCAGGCTGGCTCTGAGGTTTCGGCATTGTTGGGACGTATTCCGTCTGCTGTGGGTTATCAACCTACCTTAGCTACGGAAATGGGCGAACTTCAGGAACGAATTACTTCGACCAACAAGGGATCGATTACATCGATTCAAGCGATTTACGTTCCTGCTGACGATTACACGGATCCTGCGCCTGCGACGGCATTTGCACATTTGGATGCGACGACCAACCTCTCGCGCCAAATCGCAGAGCTTGGGATTTACCCGGCAGTGGATCCTCTGGCCTCGACTTCGCGAATCTTGGATCCGCGCATTCTAGGTGAGGAACACTATCGAGTCGCCCGTATGGTGCAAGCTATTCTTCAGCGCTACAAAGATCTTCAGGATATCATCGCGATTCTTGGGATGGACGAGCTGTCTGAAGAAGATAAGCTTATCGTGTCTCGTGCGCGTAAGATTCAGCGCTTCTTGTCCCAACCCTTCTTCGTTGCCGAACAGTTTACCGGGATCAAAGGTAAGTTTGTGAAGATTGAAGATACGATTAGGGCGTTCAAGGAAATTCACGACGGCAAGCATGACGATCTTCCTGAGCAGGCATTCTATCTCGTCGGCACCATTGAAGATGCCATCGAGAAAGCGAAGACGCTGTAGAAAGGGCTAAGCAGTGACCACACCATTGAAACTCACGGTTCTTTCTCCAGAGAGAAGGCTCTTGAGCGCGATTGCGATACAAGAGCTGACATTGACGGGGAGCGAGGGCGAGCTCCAGATTCTTGATGGGCACGCTCCGATGGTCGGCAATCTGGAAACGGGTGTTTTTCGTTACCATTTGGAGAATGGTGAGATCTCGTTTGGAGCGATCTCGAGTGGATTTTTTCATGTGAGCGACAATCATGTGACGGTCATGGCCGAAACGCTTGAGCTTCGCGGAGAGATTGATTTGGATCGAGCGAAAAAGGCACAGAAACTCGCCGAAGACACCCTTCGTGACGCGGCTCTCGATGAACATAGGTTTCGCAAATACCAACTCAAGCTTCAGCGGGCGTTGGTAAGGCAGCAAGTCGGATCTTCCGGCGGAGATAAAACTTAGTTGTCACAATCGCCGTTCTTAGGATAAACTTATTTACAGTGAGCTTTTCCAAGGACGGAGTCAGTTCCCAGAATTTATTTTGGCGTTTAGGACGATCGCGCGCGCAAGCGTTAATGGCTAGTTTTGCCTTGGTATTTGCTGGAACCGCGATACTTGCTTCTAAAAAAATAGTTCACCACCACCAACAAAATAAGATCGTAGTTCGATCCGACCGATGGGGTTGGGTTGCAAAGTCACCCGCGCTTGTTGCTGAGTTACCCAAAGTGGTCGCAGAGGCAAATGCGGGTCCGAGCGTGGCTACACCCAAGTCTAAGCCTGCGCCGAAGATGGATCGTATCGTTACCTCACGCTCTGCGACGTCAAGGACAGCCCGTAAGACTGTGTTGGCGGCGGTTAAGGGCGATGCTTCAGCGGAGCTGAAGAAACTACAGAATATTCATTCGGCCTTGATTAACGAGTTTGAGCTCGTGGCCTTAAGCAAAGATGTAGAGCGAAAGCCGGCGATGGCCGCAGTCCGACTGAATACTCAGCTCACCCCAGGTGCGACGAAGGCAAAGCTAGTAGTGAGTATTCAAGCGCGAGTAATCAAACCCGCCGCAGTCGTTCCGCTGTCTGTAAGCGCAAAGCCAGTGCTCGTCAGTCCACTTAATGTGGACACGCAGGTTGGCACTCAGAACATAATACCGAAACCCTTCAATGCGACGACAACAGATCATGCAGTTCAAGATCCAGAACTAGCCAGTCGAGTTCAGAAACTTTTTGCATCCTACTTCTCTAAGCCAGAACATGGGGCACCATCTAGTCCAGGAGCTAAAGATAAGGTAGAGCTGGTGGCGACCACCGGAGCAAAATTAACGATTCAAAAATCTGCTACAACTGGATATCCAACCCTAACGGCGCAATCTTCTCAGCCCAAGGTGCAACCACAAACGAACACGAAATTAGACGTGAATACTCAAGCTGTTCAAAACACGGGTGGACGAGTATCCAAAAGGTATGTTGAAGCGTTTAGTTTGAATACTCAGATTTCTCAGGTTTTGATTGATGAGAAGTCACATTTCGGAATCTGGACTGTCCTCAGGGCCAAGAGCTACATTCCTACGGTCGCCTCCACTCACGAGGATACTGTTCCATTGTTGTCGGAGAATTCAAGGAGAACCCTTGAACTTGCTTCGGGGGCGGTTTATCAGAGCTCCTCTGGAATCGTATATGGTGAACTCCCGGACGGGGCGTTGATCGAGTATTCTGGGCGCACCGAGAAGCCACTTCTTTTCGACTCTAACCACAATGTCCTCGCACCCACAGAGAGGAGAGGAGAGCGTACTTTTGTCCTCTTAAATGCTCAGCCAGGCGCAAATATTTTGCGTCTTATTAATTCGAAGGGTGTAAGTGAGTTTGCAGTACGTGTTCCCGTTTTTGTAGGATCAGCAACTTTTGTCGACCTCAGAGGTCTCTCCGAAAAGAGTATTCACGGAACAGTGATTTCGGCCGAAGTGTCTGGCGTTCTTCCAGTTTCCAGAGCCAAGGTCAACCTTCCAGGGTGTTCTGCGCCAAGTGTATATACGGATCAGGAGGGCGCCTTCAATTTTTCGCATTTACTAACCTCGTCAAAATACCCATTAGTTTTTGAGACTGAAAGTGAAAATGGGGCCGTCCACAGAAGTCAGATTCTTCTTCGTTCAAGCGCGGCGGCAAACGAAGCGGTCACCCTCTACCAGTTTGGAATTGATCAAATAAGGTCCTGGGTTTCGAGCCTCGAAGGCGGCGTGAGCGAACAAAGTGGACTTCTTGTGGCGGCCTTTCCAGAGCTTGTTAAGTTCAGAGGAGAAGGCGAGCTATTCCCGGTCGTTCGGTCTCTGAGTGAAGCGCCAGCCTTAACTTCGGAGACCTATCTTCTGTCGCCTACGGGGCAGCTTATGAGTCGTGAGCCTATGAGAGCGGAGTCTGCTCGGGTGGTTGCTGTACAGTTGCCAGAAGGGCTAGGTCTTATAAATTTGGAAGATCGTGCAAAGAAAATACGCTACTCTGAATTATTTTTCGCCTCACCAGGGGTCGTAAACGTAATTGGCCCCCAATAGTCACTGTGCTAAGACTTTACTCATTATGGAAAATGAAAACCCTAAAAAAGATGAAGTAACCATGAGCTTCGAGCAGTCGCTCGCCCTTTTGCAAGATACGGTGAAGAAACTTGAAAGTGGAGAGCTGAGTCTTGAAGACGCGCTCCAAAAATTCGAAGACGGAGTCAAGCTAACTCGGGCGTGTGAAAGCTATTTGGCTGCAGCTGAAAAACGAGTCGAACTTCTAACGAAGGATGCCTCCGGAAACCCGGAACTCAAGCCATTTTCTGCAAACATACGAACTTAATGAAGAAGCGTCTGGACTTACTCTTAGTAGAGCAGGGCTTCGCAGTAAGCCGACAAAAGGCACAAGCGCTCATTCTCAGTGGAGATGTTCTCGTAAATGACACCCCCGTTACAAAAGCGGGCACACCCATTCAAGTAGATTTACCCATTAGAATTCGAGGCGATAAATCCCAATACGTTTCACGAGGTGCAATAAAACTCGTAGCCGCCTTAGATCGTTTTCAGTGTCCAGTGGAAGGGCAGACGGCCTTGGATGTTGGGGCGTCAACCGGCGGCTTTACTCAGGTTCTACTCATGAGGGGGGCCACAAAGGTCCATGCTCTTGACGTCGGTCATAACCAGCTTGATTGGAGGATCCGCACAGACCCACGGGTGGTAGTCTATGAAGGCAAGAACGCTCGCTACGCCGAATTTGATTGGATAGGCGAGGTAGTGGACCTTATCGTTATTGATGTTTCATTTATTTCTCTCCAAATGCTTTTAGGGCCGCTTCGCCTTTTTTCAACGCAGAAAACGGATTGGATTACACTGATAAAACCCCAGTTTGAGGTTGGAAAAGAGAAAGTTGGAAAAGGGGGAATTATTCGGAGTGAAACGGACCGACTTGAGGTGGTGGCGACAATTACAAATTATGCTGAATCCCTTGGCTTCATTCGAAAGGGCTTGATAGAATCTCCAATTACAGGAACAAACGGTAACTGTGAGTTTTTGGCTCACTGGAAAATGAAAGAATGAAATACGTCGTTCGATCCCACCTCACAATCGCAAAACTGACTGTCCACCTGGTCCTGGTGTCCGCACTCCTTTCGGCCTGTGCAACGACAAAGCGAAATGCGCAACACCATGAAGACACAGGTGTGGCCCAGGCAAATATATCAGCGCAACCCACCGCTTCACCCCTGCCTCAACCTTTTGGACCTCCAGAGGCGTTCGGGCCACCCGAGCCAGCGATCACGAGTTCTCCTACACCGGAAAACACTTATGGGCCGCAACCCCCAAGTGTTCGACCCATTGTCCTCGTTTTGGGGCCTGGAGCCGCGCGAGGCTTTGCCTCTGCAGGAGTTATTAAGGCACTTCAGGAAGAAAAAATTCCAATTGGGATGATTGTAGGCGTTGAAGTGGGTGCCTTGATTGGGGCGCTTTATGCGACAGATGGGAACATTAATCATTTTGAATGGGCGCTTATTAAATTTAAGGCAGACCTCTTTCATAAGGAAGAAGGCCTCGTCTCGAGTCTCTTTGAGACGAAGTCGAAATCCAAACGGTTCGAGGGAGCGTTGGCTGCTATTTTTGGGACTAAGGATCTTTCTCAATTTAAGATTCCGATGAAATTAGCACTTCAGCCAAAGAGCGACCAGCCAGCAGCTGTAATTGACCACGGTGCTGCCGTTCCAAACCTTATTTGTGCCCTGGGGCCATTAAGTAAATCAAGATGCGCCCTCGTTGAATTGAACGCGGTGCTCGGGAACATCCGAGAGGGAGCTGAGGGTCCCATCGTTTATGTTAACCTTAGCGATATGGCGATAGACGCTTCGGTAGACCTCATCCTTAAGCCGGACCTGATAGGAATTGGTAAGGATGACTTTGAAAAAAGAAATGAAGCGGTTTTTGATGGAAAAAAAGTTGTTCTGAAGAATCGGAACGCACTACGTGCGTTAGTGGGTTTGTCGAGTGATAATCCGAGTGATATTCAAGGAGGCTCGAAATGAAAAAAGCATCAGGTGTGTTTCGAGCGATTTTAATATTTTCAGCAACGGCTTCGGTGTTGGGGTGTGCTACTGCCGCCATTCTCTTTTGGCATTTCTCGAAGTCGCTTCCCAAAATTATGACGGTTGCGGATTATCGTCCCCCGATCGTTACCAAAGTGCTATCAGCGCCCGAGACACCCAAGGCGAATCCCGATGATCTCGTTATTGGCGAGTTCTATAATGAAGTTATACGTTACATCGTTCCCTACGATAAAATTCCAGAAGTTCTTATCCGCGCATTTATTTCCGCTGAGGACGATCAGTTTTTTCAACATACGGGGGTAAATTTTGTAAGTTTATTGCGGGCGAGCATCGCAAATTTTAAGGCGGGTCGGTTTGCTCAAGGCGGAAGTACGATTACTCAGCAGGTAGCAAAATCACTTCTCCTAACCTCTGAAAAAAGTATTATTCGGAAGATCAAAGAAATCTTCATCGCGGAAAAGATGGAGAAACACCTCACTAAGCAACAGATCCTCTATCTCTATCTCAACCAAATCTATCTCGGCCATAGTACCTATGGCGTTCAGGCGGCGTCTCGAATCTATTTCCGAAAAGATGTCTCCCAAATAACGTTGGCCGAAGCAGCCCTTCTTGCGGGACTGCCGCAAGCGCCGGGAAAATATAGCCCAGTTCATAATCCCAAGAAGGCAAAAGAACGTCAATTGTATGTTCTGCGCCGAATGTTTGAAAATAACTTCATTACTCAAGCCCAATTCAACGAGGCTGCGGCGTTCCCGGTTAAAATTTATCGCAACGAGGACGTCAATGCGAAGTTTGCCTCCTATTACGTCGAGCACATTCGAAGGTATCTTCTACAGAAATATGGAGAAAAGACGGTATACGAAGACGGTTTGACTGTGTTTGTTCCCTTGAAAAAATCCCTTGCGCAAGCTGCATCAAAAAGTGTTCGTGATGGACTTGCGGCTGTGGATAAACGAGATGGTTATCGAGGGCCGCTCAAACGCTTGAAATCCAATGCCGAAATCGAGGAGTTTCTAACGCAACAGCGGGTTGAGATCATAAGAACGAAGGTGCCCTACCAGCTTTTACTTCCGGATGGACGTTTAGATACACTTGAGGCGTTTCAGAAAAGTGGAATCAAAGGAGATCTTAATCTTCTTAGCGTCGGTGAAGCCTACGAGGGGGTGGTTTCGAGTGTTGACGATAAACGAAAGTTCGCAACCGTTTTACTTGGCGTGATTAAGGCGGAACTGCCGCTTGATAAAATGAAGTGGGCGCGCCCAGCGCGTGACGAGAAGAATCCAACTGTAGCACGGCCAGAACCCTCAGTACCTTCTCGCGTCTTAGTGCGGGGGGATGTGATTCTTGTTAAGGTTGTGAGTGCCTCAGAAAAGAGCGTGGTGGTCGCGCTCGATCAAATTCCACAAGTACAGTCAGCACTTTTTTCGATGGATGTTGGAACTGGAGCTGTCCTCGCCATGGAGGGTGGTTATGATTATTCTTTGTCCGAGTTTAATCGTGCCATTCAAGCCCAACTACAGCCAGGGTCCTCCTTTAAGCCTATTATTTATACTGCGGCTTTAGAAAAGGGATACACCCCAGCGTCCATCATTGTTGATGCTCCGTTAACCTATGATGATGCGGAGACTGGAAAATGGAAGCCAGCCAATTTTGAATCCAAATTTTATGGGGACACTACGTTTAGGCAGGCGCTAATTAAGTCTCGTAACGTACCCACAATCAAGATTGTTCAAGATATTCAGATTCCCTATTTGATTGATTACTCTAAGCGGTTGGGACTTGATTCAGTATTTCCGAGAGATCTTTCAATCTCTCTTGGAAGTTCCGCCGTTTCACTAATAGATCTCACGAAAGTCTACGCGCTTTATCCTCGCCTGGGGCGCAAGATCGAGCCGATCTTCATTCTAAAAGTGGTCGATCGGGACGGAAAAGTGTTGGAGGAGCATAAACTTCAGCAGCCGCAGCAAGCGCTTGAACAATCCCTCGCCTTTGCGGAAAAAGTTGGCAAGGAACTAAAAGATCCGAAGGAACCAAAGCCCGCTTCATCGGCGACTCCCGCCGCCGTGTCAGAAATAGAGCAGCTTCTTGATCCGCGTGTCGCATATGTCATGACTCACTTAATGAAAGAGGTTGTGGTCTACGGAACCGGTCACGAAGCAAAAAGCCTTGGTCGTTCGGTGGCGGGAAAAACGGGAACTACGAACGACTTTATTGACGCTTGGTTTATGGGCTTTACGCCTCAGGTGGTGACGGGCGTCTGGGTTGGATTTGATAGTCATAAGCCGATAGGCCCCTCTGAGACGGGCGCGCGAGCAGCACTTCCGATTTGGTTGAGTTTTATGAAAGAGGCGGTAAAGCCTTATCCTGAAACTGATTTTGTGGTCCCGCAGGGTGTGGTCTTTGAAAATATTGACGCTGCTACCGGGAAGCTTGCGCCTTCAAATTGGCCGGGCGCGATTAAGGAAGCCTTTATAGAAGGCACACAGCCGACGGCTCGCGCGGAGCCGGGCGGGAACAGCGCACCAGCTCGCTTGAACGAAATATTTAAAGAAGACTAAGATTCTTTCCGAAACACCTATTGGAGAGTGGTACATAACCAATGGGAGTTAGAACACTGCGAAGTTCAATAGGTCTGTCTTTTGTTGTGCACATGCTTTTTATAATGGTGTGTGCCACCCTAGTTCAAAAGCGGGCAACTCATCAATTTTCTAACGATTTACGTTGGGTTGAGTTGGACTTTACCCCACCGCCTGTGAAGGAAAAAATAAAACAGATTCAAGAAGCGTCAAAAGAAGAGTCAAAAATTAGACATCAAGTTGTTCAGACCTCAATTGGAGAACGGGTCGAGAAGGCACTGCCGGATGCATTTTTGGGTGAACGAAATCAAAGGGTCGTCGAAGAAAAAGTATCAAAACAAAAAAACATTCTTGCGGGTGGGGCCCAGGCCCAATCGCCTCAAGAGGCGCACCAGGAGGTGCGCCCAGAACGGTTCGATAAGCCTTTGGTAGGGTTGGGGCTTCGGGTAATTCCATCGCAAAAGGAAATTCAGGAAATCGAGAAAGCAAGAAGAGATACGACGCGTTGGGCGAACTTCGGTAGCGAAGCTCTCCCACAAAACGCCGAGGATTATGTCAAAGGGTTTAAACAAAGTGATAAGACTGCTCTGAATACGAGAGAGTATGTCTTTTTTGGGTATTTCCAAAGAATTCGCACTCGCCTTGACCTGGCCTGGGTTCCGATTTTGCGCGAGAAGTTGGTCAAACTCTATCACTCAGGGCGTCAATTAGCTTCTGACATGGATCATGTGACTCGCGTTCGGGTTGTTCTAAATAATCACGGTGAAATTGTGAAAGTTCAAATTTTGGGTGAATCCGGAAATCATGATTTAGATGAAGCCGCAACTAGAGCGTTTAGGCAGGCGGGACCCTTTCCAAACCCACCCAAGGGGATTATCGACCAAAAGGGCGAAATAGAAATTCCCTGGGAGTTCATCTTAAGAACCTAGACCCACCAAATTAATTCTGAGGGTCTGGCTCGTTCATGATTGATCGAAGTTGGGTAATGCCTTCTTGAAGCGCTAAACTCGCCCAAAGCGAGTCCATTTTTCTAAATGTTTCAACGAGAGAGCTCGCTGCCGCCACCTCGGAAAGGCCAGAAGTGGTGGCGTAGTTCTGAATACACCGCAATAAGGCTTGGAATCCAGGCGTCTTGGTCAGAAACAGAATCTCTGCGCCGATGTCTCGATTCTGCGAGCCTTGCAGGAGACTTTGGGAGCTGAGGAGCGCCGTATTAAAAGCACGCGCCGTCTCCGCTGCGTCCTTCATGGGTGCGTTGGACTCCTGGGAATCGATTACATTTATGGGCGTCACTGGGGCGTTTAGCATTTGAGTGAAACGCACCATAGCTTAAGAAGGGGAGACTCAACAAGAGGGTTGCTGACCTATTTGCGTCAAGAAAAAACGAAGCGAAAAATAAAAAATTCCAGCAGATAAAAAGTGGTGATAAAGAGGTAATACGGAGAAGCTATGACTATCAAAGAAGAAAATACTAAGAATGATTTTTTGTTTCGTCACGTCGGGCCACAACAGGGGGAGATTCAAGCCATGCTTAAGGCTCTGGATTACTCGAGCCTTGAACAGCTCACGACAGCGGCCGTACCCGAAAAGATCCGATTAAAGAAACCCCTTGCGATTTCTTCGGAGGGCAGTGAGTCGCAAGTTTTGGAAAAACTGAGAAAGATTGCCTCGCGCAATCAGGTTTTTCGTTCCTATATCGGCGCCGGATACTATAATACGCACGTTCCGGGCGTGATTCAGCGAAACATTCTTGAAAATCCGGGATGGTACACACAATATACGCCCTATCAGGCGGAGATTTCTCAAGGCCGCCTTGAGGCCCTTTTGAATTTTCAAACTTTGGTTCGAGATTTGACTGGAATGGACATCGCAAACGCGTCGCTCTTGGATGAGGCTACGGCAGCGGCTGAGGCGATGAATCTTTGTTTTTCCGCAAAAGATAGGGATCTTTCAAAGGCATTTTTTGTCGGCGAGAACTGTCATCCTCAATCAATAGAACTTATTCGAACGCGTGCGAAACCCCATGGAATCAATATTATTGTCGGGGACCCTAACGGATTTGATTTTTCGACCCCGATTTTTGGTGCCTTAGTTCAATATCCCGCGACGGATGGGACTGTTCAGGATTATAAGAATTTTGTTCAAAGGGTTCACAGCGTCGGGGCACTCAGTGTATTCGCAGTCGACCTATTGAGCCTTACCCTTCTTCGTTCGCCGAATGATTTTGGTGCCGATATTGTGGTGGGCTCGGCGCAGCGTTTCGGAGTTCCTCTCGGATACGGGGGTCCCCATGCCGCCTTTATGGCGACGAAGGACGCGCTCAAACGGCAGCTGCCGGGAAGAATCGTTGGAGTTTCGAAGGATGTGGATGGCAGACCCGCGATTCGTTTGGCTTTACAGACTCGCGAGCAGCACATCCGTCGAGAGAAGGCGACGAGCAATATTTGTACGGCGCAGGTGTTGTTGGCGATCATGTCCTCCATGTACGCGGTCTATCATGGCCCCAAGGGTCTGAAAAAAATCGCGGAGCGAGTTCATGATTTTACAAGGAATCTTAAGCAGGGGTTGGTTGAGCTTGGTTTTCAGGTTGGGGAAGAGCCATTTTTTGATACGCTCAGTGTTCAACTTGCGGAACCCGTACGTTCGAAAGTGATTCAGGCGGCGCTTGCGCGTAAGATTAATTTCAGGCTCGATCGTAAAGCGTTTCTTGGAATTTCGCTGGACGAAACAGTCACAGAAGAAGACGTTCTAGATATCCTAGCCGCTTTTGCTGAAGGATCGGGAAAACCACAGTCGAGGGCGGTGTCTAAAGCAACGAGAACGGTCCTGGGCGGGTTTGAGCGTACGACGCCCTACCTCGAACACCCCGTTTTTAGTTCCTACCACTCTGAAACTGAAATGCTTCGTTACATCACGCGACTGCAATCGAAGGATCTTTCCCTTGGGTTTTCGATGATTCCTCTGGGTTCTTGCACGATGAAGTTGAACGCAACAGTGGAGATGATGCCTGTGAGTTGGCCTGAGTTTGCTCAACTGCATCCTTTCGCGCCTTTGAATCAAGCCGAAGGGTATCAGGAGCTGTTTAAAGGACTAAGTCAGATGTTAGCGGAGGCCACGGGCTTTGATGGGGTTTCTCTTCAGCCCAATGCAGGTTCGCAAGGCGAGTATTCCGGATTGCTTGTGATTAAAAAATATCATGAAAGTCGAGGAGACACGCATCGTGATGTTTGTTTGATTCCAAAATCTGCGCATGGAACAAATCCAGCCAGCGCCGCTTTGGCAGGATTGCGCGTAGTTGTGGTGGATTGTGATTCACAAGGAAACATTGATTTGTCAGATTTGCGCGCAAAATCAATTGAGCACTCAAAAAATCTCGCCGCCTTAATGGTTACCTATCCCTCAACCCACGGTGTGTTTGAGGAATCCATTATCGAGCTTTGCAAAACGGTTCACGACAATGGTGGGCAAGTTTATATGGATGGTGCCAATATGAATGCCCAAATTGGGTTGTGCCGTCCTGGAGATTTTGGTCCGGACGTTTGTCATCTCAATCTCCACAAAACCTTTGCGATTCCCCATGGCGGGGGAGGCCCTGGAGTGGGTCCAATTGCGGTTAAATCACATCTGTCTCGATTTTTGCCTACCCATCCCCTTGTAAAAACCGGGGGCGCGGATGGCGTCGGTGCTGTTTCTGCCGCGCCTTGGGGGAGTGCCAGCATTCTCCCGATTTCTTGGATGTATATTGCTCTGATGGGTGGAGAGGGCCTAAAAATGGCCACGCAAGTTGCCATTTTGAATGCGAACTACATTGCTAAGAACCTTCAGGCTCATTTTCCTTTACTCTATAAAGGGAAGAATGGCTTGGTGGCGCATGAATGCATCGTGGATTGCAGACAGTTCAAGGAGAGTACGGGAGTCGAAGTCGAAGATATTGCAAAGCGTTTGATGGATTATGGCTTCCATGCGCCTACGATGTCGTTTCCTGTGCCAGGCACTTTGATGATTGAGCCTACTGAAAGCGAAAGTAAAGCGGAATTGGATCGTTTTTGCGATGCACTGATCAAGATCCGTGGCGAAATTGAAGAGATCGCGGCCGGAAAAGCAGACCGTATCAACAACGTTCTTAAGAATGCCCCTCACACGTCACTTCAGATCGCTTCTGAGACCTGGGCCCATCCCTATTCTCGTGAGAAGGCAGTTTTTCCAACGTCTTGGATCAAGGAAAATAAATTTTGGCCTGCAGTGGGACGAATTAATAACGTTCTAGGCGATCGTAATTTGATTTGTGCTTGCCCGTCACTCAGTGGCTTGGGCGGTCTTGCCTAAAGTGAAGAGGACCTTAGGCTCGGGAACTTCTATCGCTTCCATAGAGTAGGCTTGAGCGGCTGGCGATCGTTGTATTTTCTCCAGCGCCCCGGCCTTAATTCTTTCTTCATTCATTATTTTGTTGGCAACAAGGTATTGGAGAACCGCTACGGATCGAGCGAGTGAGAGTTCGTAGGGGTCTTGAGATTTTTCGGACCCTTTCTCTGTATTTGCGCCAGGGCGAAGGTCGAGATCTGTTTGAATATTGAGTATCCCTTTGTTTCCTCTCGCGGCTAAGGAGAGCTGCGTGAGAAGTTTTTTTGCAGCGGGCTGGAAATTGGTGGATCCCAGGACAAAGAGATTCTTCGTAGGGATCGAGAATCGGATCGATTCAAAATTCATCTCAGTGGTTTTACTGAGAACCTCAAGCGCGTCAGCTGCAAAACCCGTACTGCGATTACTGTCGCCGCCGTTGGGATTTTCATTAATGGGCCTGGCAGGGATCATGAGTTGGTTTTCGGGAACCCCACCCTCTAAGCCGTGAAGAATGCTTTCGCCCGCCCCCGTTCTATCCCCCATGGGGAGGCTGTCTTTTTCGGAAAGCTGTGGCGTCCAGGGACTAGAGGGGTTGTTGAAGTAATTAACGATAGAGGCTTTCGTCTGTTCATCAAAACCCATCGCCCACATGACGAGGAAGAATGCCATCATGGCAGTCACGAAGTCGGCGTATGCCACTTTCCATGCACCCCCGTGGTGTCCGGCAGCGTGCCCACCCTTCTTCTTTTTCTTTATGATGATGACGGCGGCTTCTTTAGCCATACTATGCTGCGGCCTTTCCTGCTTTTGATGTGGCCTGGTCGATGTCAGCGAACGATGGCCGAGATTGCGGCGGGATCGTTCGTCGGGCAAATTCTACGCAAACCTTGGGAGAACAATTCTTGGCATAGGCAAGGATTGCTGTTTTTGAAACGTCGAGCAACTTGTGAGCCTCGTTGATGACGCTTTCCATCTTCGCAGAAAGGGGGGCGAAGAAACCGTATGACAACAAAATTCCGAGAAAGGTTCCGATAAGAGCGGCAGCAATACTATGACCGATGACTTCTTTACCCATGGTCAACTTACCCATGGTGATCACAACTCCCAACACGGCGGCGACAATCCCGAGGGCAGGCATTGCATCTCCAAGTCTGGAAATTGTATTGGGTCCGTTGGACTCTGCAGCGTGCCCAGCGGACATATCGACTTCCATGAGTTCCTCGAGGTCATAGGGGCTCATAGGCGAGCTGACCTGAACTTTGAGTGTGTCACAAATAAAGGCGATCAAATGATGGTCTTTTAAGAGCCGGGGATAACGTTTGAAAATTTCACTATTCTGTGGGGTTTCCACATGCGCTTCAATAGACATAGGGTTTGCACGCGCCGTCTTACAAAGTTCAAAAAGCAAAAGGAGAAGTTCGGTAAATTCCTCTTTCGAAGTCTCTCCCCCTTTGAAAGATTCGATAGCCTGCTTCAAAATACTCTTAAGCACGCTTATCGGAGCAGAGATCAGCAAGGAGCCAAGGCCAGCACCTGCGATGATCAAAAGCTCCACTGGCTGAAACAGAATAACCATGTGGCCACCCTCTAAGAGGTAGCCCCCAATAACAGATACAAGGACGATGACAATTCCGATGAAGCCCATGAGATGAATCTCTCCTGTATTACTCATCGTCCGATGGATAAGAAAATTAAGCGGCAAATGCGACCCGCGGAAAATATTAGTACAAAATCCGCCCTTGATTAACTGGAGTGAATCGCTCAAAATCAATTTATTGACGCAAAAAGTGAAATTTACCTCAATCAAGTCTCCCGCGATACTCGCACTGGTGGCTCAACTCCTGGCGGTGCCTGTGGTTATTGCTTTTCGCTATTTGGCGATCGAACTATTCTCGGTTCAATTAGGTTTGCTTCAGACCGCATTATTGCAGGGGGCGATTGCGGCTGGTGTAGGGCAATATTTCCACCTTCCAAGGTGGTGGCTCTTGATCAATTTCTCATTTTTCCCGCTGCTTACGGCACTTAATACCGCCTCTCTTCCTCGCTCCGGATTTCTTATTGGTTTTATCCTGCTTCTTCTCTTAAATTGGAACAGCTTTAAGGAGCGGGTTCCTTTATATTTAACAGGCAAAGAAACCAACCGTAAGCTCGTGGAGTTCTTATCTGCGCATCATAAGGATTTTACTTTTGTTGACCTAGGAAGCGGCCTTGCGAGTACCCTTTGCTTTTTGGCAGGAGAATTCCCAAATGCAAAATTTGAAGGGGTCGAGACTGCTCCCATCGTTTTTTTGCTTTCTTGGTTTAGATGCTTGTTTAAGAAGAACTGCAAAATCAGATACCAAAGTCTTTGGCAGGTCAACTTAGTCGAATATCACTACGTGTATTGTTTTCTTTCTCCCGAACCCATGCCTAAGATTTGGAACAAAGCAAAGAGCGAGATGCTCAAAGGATCCGTACTTATCAGTAATACGTTCACAGTGCCAGGACACCCCCCCGATACGATCATCGAGTTGCATGATTGGAGATCAAGTAAACTTTGTATCTGGAAGCTTTAGTGTCTAGTGCGCGCTAGTGTAAAGACTCGACGTACTTTGTGTACGTATCGGCGTCCATGAGTTCGTTGAGCGCATTGGTGTCAGTCATTTCGAGCTTCAACATCCAAGCGCCGGCATGGGGCTCTTTATTGATGAGCGAAGGATCGTTTGGAAGAGCTGAGTTGATTTCAAGAACCTTCCCAGAAACAGGGGAGTAAAGATCCGAAACAGCCTTGATACTCTCCACCACGCCGAAAGTTTCACCTTTTTTTAGAACGCGGCCGGCAGCAGGGAGTTCCACAAAAACGATATCGCCTAAGGCGCTCTGCGCGTGGTCTGTGACGCCAACGGTGATAATTTTGCCGCCAGGGCTCTCGAGGCGGGCCCATTCGTGGTCCTTCGTGTATTTCAGATTATTTGGAAAACTCATAGTCGCTCCTTTGTAAATAAGAGGTTAGTAAGGTCGTTTATAAAATGGGGTAGGAATTACTTCGGCGGCCAAAGCAGCGCCCCGAATATCAACTGCGAGGCGCGTTCCGATGGAGGACATTGATTTTGGAACGTAAGCAAGCGCAATGGCTTGATTGAGAGAGGGTGATTGAGTTCCGCTTGTGACGGCACCCACCTTCTCTTTTGTTCCAGGCGCTAGGATCGAATAACCTTGGCGAGGAATCCCACGTTCGAGCATTTTCAAGCCTACCAGAGAGCGGGTGAGGCCCTTCTCTTTCGCTGCAAGCATCGGTGCACGTCCTACAAAGTCGCCCTTATCAAATTTGATGACCCAGCCTAGACCGGCCTCTAGGGGGTTTCCCTCGTCACTGAGCTCGTGGCCGTACAAAGGGTATCTCATTTCAAGCCTTAATGTGTCGCGTGCCCCAAGGCCACAAGGCTTCATGCCATGAGGCTGGCCTGCGTCCATAAGGGCGCGCCAAACTTCGGGACCTGAGTTCCATGGAACATAAACTTCAAACCCGTCTTCACCTGTGTAACCGGTCCGGGCGAGGACAGCCGGGATTTCTCCAAGCACTGTGCCTTCTGTAAACCAGTAGGTTTGTACCGCGGACAAGTTTGATTTTGTCAGTGTTTGCACGATCTTTTCAGCATGTCGGCCCTGAACTGCGATTTGGCTGTAATTGGGGCTTTCGTTGCTAAGGGTGTAGTTCTTTAGGCGGGTCGACATGCGCTCTTGAATCTTCAACATATGCGCATAATCTTTATCGGAGTTACTGGCATTGACGACGACCAAGAAACGTTCCCGGTTCCTTTTGTAAACTAAAAGATCGTCCACGACGCCGCCGTTGTCATTGCACATCTCGGAATAAAGCGCCTGGCCATCTGCAAGCTTGGAAACGTCATTGCTGACGAGATAGTTGAGATACGCCTCGGCGTCTTTGCCTTCGACGTGCACTTCACCCATATGACTGACATCAAAAATCCCACAGGTGGCACGACAAGCAAGATGCTCATCCATCACTCCGGTGTATTGAACCGGAAGTTCCCAGCCCCCGAAGTCAATTAAACGACCCCCAAGGCGACGATGTTCCTCAATCAACGCAGTTTGTTTTGGCATAACAAACTATCTACACCATTTATCGTCTTGCGGCCAGGGAAAGCCTCTGATTTTCTGCAGCAGAAATGGCGTTCTGCATTAGGACGGCGATCGTCATCGGGCCTACGCCTCCGGGGACGGGAGTGATGGCCGAAACCTTTTTTGAAACCTCGGGAAAAAGAACATCTCCTACGACTTTTCCGTCAGATTTTCGACTCACGCCGACGTCAATGACGACTGCGCCATCCCGCACAAAAGAGGCGTCCACAAATTCGGGTTTTCCGATTGCAACCACAAGAATATCGGCTTGCCTACAGATCCCCTTTAAGTCGGGGGTTTTGCTGTGACAATGGAGAATCGTCGCATCTGCTTGCAGCAGCATTGAAGCGACGGGTTTTCCCACAATCGCGCTGCGACCCAAAATGCAGGCGGTTTTTCCAGCTACTGGAATTTTGTAGTAGGAAAGCAGCTCCATAATCCCCGCAGGCGTACAGGGTGGAAGGGCAGAAAGTCCCAAGATAAGGCGACCTGTATTTTCAGGATGAAAGGCATCGACATCTTTTGCGGGTGCAATCCAGTAAACGACCTCTTCTTCTTTGAAGGTTCTTGGAAGGGGGCGCTGAATAAGAATCCCCGCAACCTGTGAATCGCTGTTGAGGCCTTCTACAATCTTCCGAACATCCTCTGGTGTTGAGGAGGCCGGAAGTATGAGAGTTTCGTGAGCCATTCCAAGTTTTGTCGCGGCTTCGCCCTTCTTCCGAGTATAAATCTGGCTTGCGGGATCCTCTCCAACAAGAACGACGGAAAGCTTCGGGGGAGCGCCATATTTCTTGGTGAAAGCCATAACTCTGGCTTGAACTTTGTCCTGTATGGACTCAACAACGGGCTTCGCAATGAGGAGATTCATAAGCAATTTTTCTCACAGGTGGGCACACTTCACCAGTGAATATGGGTAAGATTTGCCTTCCATTGTGGAGAATTTTACCGGTGCGGAAAACTTTGCTCAGGTAGGAAAGCGCGGTCTAGAGTGGAGCTAGACGAAGGGTCGTGCGCCAATATGTTGGCGCGCTGGATAATTCATTCATCAATTCGAATGGATAATCTTGAATGTAGGCTGTGCCGTTCTGCTTGGGAGTGAAAAGAAAAGAAAGAGAAAAAATCTCCTCAAGTTTTTACTTCGGCACGCCGATTGCTTTAGTTCAGTGCTGAGAGGGACCGGGGCAAATTTTGGGTCACTCTTAGGGGGGATAAAACAGTGGCCACAGGGATGTGGACAGCAGTGTCGGGCGCGGTTGCTCAGCAACAGAATGTGGATGTTGTTGCGAACAATCTTGCGAATGCAGATACCTTGGGATTCAAGAAAGACGCACCGACCTTCAAAGAATATCTCGCCTCTGTCGAAAGAAATCACGACGGAGGCGACGTTCCTCGTGGAATGATCAAAGAAAAAGAGTTTTATCTGTTAGACGGAAAAGACCAGGCGATGGTTATCAACGATGGAACCTACACAAATTTCAAGCAAGGCAATTTGAAGGTCACTCAAGCGCCATTGGATGTCGCGCTAGATGGACCAGGCTTTTTGGAAGTGAGTACACCCGCGGGAATTCGCTATACAAGGCAAGGAAGCCTTAAGATGGCTATGGATGGCCGCTTAGTGACCTCCGAGGGATACCC
>JBBCAV010000124.1:0-28529 GCA_051382305.1 Bdellovibrionota bacterium FG-2 | reverse complement strand
TCTCTCCACCTGCAGAAAAAATGGAGTGCATCCCATGGATGCGCTGCGGACGCTGTTCGCAGGAAAATTACCCGACTTCATGTCCTAGACGGCTGGCCAATTACGAAAAATTCAGTATCTAAAAGGGGTGCCATTACTGTTCCGGGTCTAATTTTGTTTTTGAAATTCAATTGCACCATTCGACCATCGCTAAAGGTAATATTTAGATTGTGGTTGGACAAAACTTCGAGGGCAGTAATTTTTTTCATCATAGCAATTACTCCTTTATTCTAGTGGCGGAATGTCTGACGGCTTTTGTTTCTTTTCACAAAGGGACCAATCTTGCAAAAGTTCTGTTTGATGAAGTGCGGCCCATTCCAAAACCATAGATTTTACGCGACCTGGGATATTGCCTTCAAGAATTCGAATAGGCGATATGGCAACCAATATTTCGAACTCACCATAGACAGCATGAAAATGGGGTGGGTTATGATCGTCGTAAAACATCTGAATGACAATTCCATAAAACTGAGAAATGGTCAGCATTATAGTCTTTCTCTCTCTCTCTCTTTCTCTGTCCCGTGCATACGCCATGCACTGCCCTTTTTCCATTATAGCAACAAGGCCATTGATATGCCAGTGGATTGACGCTCGCTTCAATGAAGCAGCCCCTGCATATCTCCCGGCATTTCCACCTCATACTTCATT
Source organism: Bdellovibrionota bacterium FG-2 (assembly GCA_051382305.1). GTDB lineage: Bacteria > Bdellovibrionota > UBA1018 > UBA1018 > UBA1018 > CAIRTR01. The sequence goes on along the minus strand of JBBCAV010000124.1, from coordinate 27,842 downwards.
AGCTCTCCCGACATCGGATGAGGAAACTCCAGCTCACAAGAGTGTAGAGCAGTACGTGGGAAATCAGCGGTGCTCTTGTATTTTCGATCGCCCACAATGGGGTGCCCTTCAAAGGCGCATTGGGCGCGAATCTGATGGGAGCGGCCGGTTTCGAGTTGGAAGCGCGCAAGCGTGATGGGGAGATTTCTCAGGGTCGAAAATTTTTCCGGCAGCGCGTTCATTACGGCGATTTTTCCCAGGCTATGATTTTTGTGAAACACGCGAACCTGATTCGTGCGCTCGTCTTTTAATAGTTTATGTTCCCATCGTACGGGCGAATTGAGTCGCCCCTCAATCCAACCCAAATACCGACGAATCACGAGCCCTTCTTGAAGGGCGGAAGTTAGGCGATTGGCCGCCTTGGACCTTTTGGCAACAATCATAAGGCCCGAGGTGTTACGGTCGAGGCGGTGAACGAGACCCACATAGTTTCGCCCAAAATGTGCTCGCAGCAAATCGACCAAGTTTTCATCGCCTGTTTCTTCGCCTTGGCTTAAAAGCCCCGCGGGTTTGTTTACAACTACAAGGTGATTGTCTTCGAACAGAATTTGCATCGATTGCCTTAGGGGGCTTGTTGATAAAGGCAGTTGGCACGGCCTTGGTCGTTAGAAGTGAGCTCGCGCTTTTGCTCGCCTTTGCCGTTGGCATCGAAGCCAAAGACTGGATACATCAATGCCGAAAAATAGGCCGGGTTTAGTGTGGGGCTTTTGCAGTTTGGAAAGTTAGCCTTTTCCATGTCACAGCTATGGTCGAGGCCAATTAAGTGCCCAAATTCGTGAAAAATAATCGTGCGAAGATCAGGAGAAGGTTTCCCTGCGACAAAAAAGTTTTGGTAGTTCAATTCCATAATGGCCATATTGATCGTATAAATTGGCTTTGCAGGCAGAGGACAGTAGCTGGTAAGGGCCATAGCTTTTGGATAGTTGACGTAGGGCCATCGCCCTACTTTGTAAATGACGACTTGGCCTGAGAACTGATTGCCCTGTACAATGTTTTGCGCACACAGCGTGGGTGGCTTTGCAGAAGCCGACATGCGCGGATTCACAGGATCTCCCCCGTAGTCGATGAGGGGAATATTCATGCTCGATTTTGCAAATTCGTTCCAGGTGTCGGCAGCGGCCACTATGTCGGCAATTTCGTCTTTTGCAAAACCGCTGTCTTGATGAAACGCAATGGGGATGGGCGTGATCAGCCATCGCCCGGAGAGGGTCGCTTTTTGATCATCCGCGAGGGTACACTCCTTTACGACTTCTTTGTCTTTTGCAGTCGGGGCGGGGGGCGCGCAAGAGAACGCACCAGAGCCGGCAGCTAGAAGCGCAAACGCTAGGGCTGCGAGACTCGAGCACTGATTCGGTTTGTTAGGATTCCCCATTTTCCCCATACACCCTATCCTGTCGGAATAACTTCGCTATTTCTTGATACCCCAATACCTGATGTAAATAGTCTACTATAGTTAACCCCCTGATGGCAAGAAGATCGCAAGAGTTTGAAAACTTCCCTTTGAAATTGTACGCTTATCTCTACGGGGTTCAAATAAATGGCGCCAAAAATGGCTAATGACAGAAGTGAAAGAAGCGACAAAAACGATAAATCAGAGTTCAAGACAGTCCTTATTACGGGCGGCGGTAGTGGAATCGGTTTGGAAACGGCCCGCTTGCTCCTGGAACGAGGGCCTTATCGCGTGGTTCTGCTGGGGCGTGATCGTAATAAATTGGAGGCCGCCTCAGAATTTCTTCTCCAATCCACCGGGACCTCGCCTCAACAAGTGGGCGTACAGGTTTGCGATCTAAGACGCGCGGACCAAATCACAAAAACTTTGGAACGAATTCTCGTGGGCTGCAAAAACATTTACGGTCTGGTGAACAACGCCGGCATTTACCCCTTCGGGGGGGTTGCCGATACCACCGAAAGTATTTGGGATGAAGCGATGGATGTCAATCTCAAGGCGCCCTTCTTGCTGACTCAAGCCGTGGCTCCTTGTATGGCTAAGAACGAAAATGGCGGACGCATCATCAATGTTTCTTCGACCGCGGGGCTTCTGCCCAATCAATCTGCGCTCGCTTATTCGGTTTCGAAAGCGGCGGTCGTGCACCTTACGAAGGCGCTTGCCAAGGAGCTTGGAAAAGACAAGATCACGGTCAATTGCGTTTGCCCGGGCATTGTTCGTTCGCCGCTTCATGAGTCCTATCATTCGAGCGACATTGAGCTTGAAGAGTTTTACGTGAAACGGGGCGCAAGTTTACCTTTAGGGCGCGTCGGGGAATCTCGAGACGTCGCAGCCGCGATTCGGTTTTTCTTAAGCGATGAGGCTTCGTGGGTTACGGGAGATATTTTTGTAATGGACGGTGGGCGTTTGCTCTTGTAGCGAAGGACGCCTTGCTGATCGGTTCGCACTACAGGGATTCCAGTTTCTGAAAATCGAGAGAGCGCTTGCGGATGGGGATGGCCGTAGCGATTGCCCACCCCCGCCGAAATCCATACTACTTTTGGCCCAAGGTTTTGAAGGAGCGCCTGGGAGTTAGAAGTCTTTGCGCCATGGTGCCCAGCTTTGAAAATCTCAATCGGGCCCCAGGTTTTTAATTCTTGAGTAAGCCAAGGCGAGTTGAGGAGTTGGCGCTCTTGGGCGGTATTTGCATCACCTAGGGTGAGATAACTCCCTCCACCCTGCAATGGGACAAGGAGGGCGGCCATGAGGGCGTTGCCTTCTCGAGATCTTTTTGCAATGAGTACTGTTGTGGGCAGTGGCACGCACCCTGAACTCCAATTGCGAAGGGGGATGTCAGCACTATTGAGTGCGGTTTGAAGTAGAATCGCTTTGGGTGACTCAAGCACAGCTTGGGTGCCGGCCACACAACGAATGGGCAGCAGACGCGAGAGTCGGTTCACGCCGCCTGAGTGGTCTTCATCGAGATGGGTTAATCCAATCCAGGAGAGTTCCGTAATCCCACGGGCACTCAGCAGTTCAATCCACGCAGTGTCTGAGAGTGCATGCTTGGAGCCGGTGTCGATGAGTCCGGCTTCGCCGTTTGAATTAACGACGAGGGTCGCATCTCCTTGGCCGACATCGAGTTGTTCAATGAGGGCAGCTTGCCACGGGAGTTGGGAATGCGGGACTTGAAACCAGGCGATTGTTCCTCTTGCAGTTAGTGCCAAAAGGCCAAGGGCGGTGAGCGTCCAAATAGAATTCTGAAATCGTTTTCCCACTGATGCCATGAGGGTCGCAAGAAAAATCCCCCCGGCGAGGGACGAAAATGAAACAACCCACAGTGTGGGGATTGCGAATACGGCGTTGGCGAGGAGTTGGGTGGCGTGAGTGCCAAAGCCCGCGATGGCCTGAAGGCCCGCTCCCATGGGACTCCAAATTCCGGTGAGGGCCCCAAAGCCAGCAAGCCCCAGGGCGAGCGGATAGAGGGTTGAGGCGAAAAGAGGCAGCGTCACTACACTTAGAATCGGTGTGGCTAGTGCGAATCTTCCCGTCACAAAAGCCTCAAAGACTGCGGCAAACGCCCAAGAAGCAATGGCTAACTGAAAGTGTTGGTGTAGGTGATGTTTAAGGCGCACAAAGAAGGAGTTGCGCTTTTTTTGAATGTCCTGAACTTCTTTTTGAAGCGACATCAGACCCCCACCCACGGCTAGGGCATAGATCCAGCGTCCCGGAGCCCAGGCGTGAGCGTTTCCCTTAGCCGAAAGCACAAGCGCCACGAGAAGATCTGCCGAGAGCGCGATGACCAGAGGCGCGCCCAAGCGCCACTTGATGCCCAATGTTTTAGCGAGACTTCGCAGGCCTACGACAATGAGGGGGCGAAGCATTCCGGGGCGCGCCCCGCTTAAGAGCCAAGCAAACAGCGCGGACGCAAAAACGAGTGCCCGTGTGAAGAGAAGTCCATTGCGGGGGGAGAAGCCCAAGGCCTGAAGAAAGTTGCGCGAAAAAAAGTGAAGCCATGAGCTGAGCACATAGAGGTGGATTCCGGTGGCGGTCAGGAGGTGGATAAATCCGATCAAGACTAGAAGTGAGGTCGGGGCGTTTGAGAGATTTTGTCCGATCAGAAGTTTCCGGATGACCCCTAGCGGGTCAGGATCTTTGCGGGTGCTGACCAGAATATCAGAAATTTTCTCGCGGAGCTGCTCGATGAGTATTATGCCTTGCCATATTAGGCTAGGGGCTCCTCCCTGGTTCGGTGATCCTTCTTCTTGAGCCATGAAACGCGTCGTGAGGATTTTGTTCGGGGTTTTGGCGGAGTAAGTATTGATTAGAGGAGAAGAAATCTTGGTTGTACCTAAGAGTCGATGCTCGTTGGGAATAAAAGATGACGAGCGAGTCTCCGCTAACCACTTCTTCCAAAGAGTGCGGGGAATGCAAATATGTTCTTTTTGTTGTGTCCATTCGGCCCAGCAGCTCTCTCTTCCAGTCCGTGTTGCGAGTTGAGGATTTAGGGTAAGCGAGATTTCGGAGGGAGGCGCCGCTGCTGAAGCGTGAAGAGGGAAAAAAGCGAATAAGAGCGTGCACAAGAGCGTGCAAAGTAGCCCGGAATCATGCAAAATGGGGATGTGACTCGTGAGAAATTTTATCTTATCCAGATCGGAATTGGTGTCGGCTTTATTGCGTTGTTTTGGTTTATGCGCGGGCGACAGCCGGCCTCGCAGTTTAAGGTGAGAGAGGCCGATAAGAAGCCGGTCCAGAACCCCACCCAAAGAGAAGCCAAGAGCAGCCCGCGCGCCGCGCAGGCGTTGGCCGAGGCCCGCATGAAGAAGCCGGAACCAAAACCCGAGCCTTTGCGCCTTACGGGGTTTAAAATCGATGCGCCACCTCACGAAATTTTGGGCGTGTCGCCTCACGCGACACCGGAGGAAATTCAAAAGGCGTATCGGGATCTCATGAAGCGCTATCATCCCGATTTGGTTGCCCGTCCAGGAACGCGTCCCTGGCAAGATGCTCAGCAGATTGCGGAAACGGTGAATCGCGCAAAAGCTCAAATGCTGGATAGTTTCAAGAAACATGAAGAACCGCATCAGCAAAAGCCCAAGCGCTCTGGCCGATAGTTGGCTGCTTCAAAAAAATGAGCTTGGGTGGGCCCGGATTCTACTTTGTCTAGAGCCGCGAGTGTCAATGCCAAGCGAAAACATTTGTGGCGAGCCCGTAAACTCTTGAACTGAAGCTGCTCTAAGGTCGCGAGCCACTCTTTTTGGCTTTGCAGAAGGTCTTCGGTTTCTCTTGGATCTAAGTTTCCTGGCAGTTTGCCTAAAGTTCTTTGAAGGATCTCTCGGCAAAAGTGAATTTCGGATTGTTTCTTCTCAAACGAGTACTCGGAGTTGGAAGTCAAGGCAGGGGCTTGCAGTCCCACGAGTGCCGCGATATCGATTCGATCCAAGAGCGGCCCCGAAATTCTGCTGAAATACGCTTTTCGGCGAGCCTGCGTGCAATCGCAAGAGCTTTCAACGCCTTTCCCCGCGTTAATTGCACGTGGAAAGTTCTTGGGCACTCCTCCGCAGGGGCAGAGGTTTCCTGTTGCAGCGAGAATAAATTCTGCAGGAAGTTCCGCAGCGCCGCTGACTCGACTCAGGGTGACCCGACGTCTTTCAAGCGGTTCACGCAAGGCCTCGCGGGAGTCTCTCGCCCATTCGGGGAGCTCGTCGGCAATGAGGATTCCCCCGTGGGCGAGCGAGCATTCACCTGGATGGAGTGTGGAGGCTGTTGCGTTCCCGATTAGGGCAGCGGGGCGAACAAGCGAGCTGACGCGTCTGATGGGCATGATATAGGGGTTGTTGTTGGGCTCAGAACTAAGTTCTTTGAGTAGGAGTTGTTCGATGCGGGAGTGGGCGGAGGGCTCGGGAAGTAGCGCCGTCATCCATTCAATAGCCTGGCTTTTCCCCACACCTTTGGGACCAAGAAGTAGGAGATGGTGCGCACCGCTGATGCTGGCAGAAACGAGGCGTGCAAGTGTCGGCGGGAGCGGGAGGAGTTTGTGTGTTGTTTGTTTTGGGTGGGCGGCTGGAAGTGTAGCGGCTGTTGGTGGCTGGATTGTGGGAATCTTCCCCTCAAAAATTCTCTGACTCATCAGCCAGGCCTCGGCGAGATTTTCAACTCCGATGATTTGAAGTGATGTCGGGGGTGCCAGAGATCCAAGAGACGCAAGTGTCGCGATCGCGGTCGCCGCTTCCGATTTTTGGACTAGCAGGTAGGGGATTTCTTCTCTTAGTGTGGCGACCACCGCGCGGGTGATTTGGCCGGAGGCTTTGAGTGTTCCATCTAGACCCAGCTCGCCCCAGGCGGCAATTGAGTACGGAGATTTGATTTTTGCTTGGTTGGCCAGCACGCTTAAGGCCATGGCCAAGTCGATTCCCGTACCGCGCTTCTTGATGCTGGAGGGGGAAAGATTGAGCACAACCCTTCGTTTTGGAAACTTAAATCCACTGGAGCTGATCGCAGCTCTTACGCGTTCGCGGGCCTCCATCACTTCGGGCGCGGGCAGTCCAATAATAACGAACTGAGGAATTTGAAAGAAACTTGCGACTTCAATCCATTGAAGGCAAGGCGTGGCTTCGGTGGTTAGGGGAGCGGCGATTTTTATTGTCATGCGGGCAGGCAGAGCAGGAAGTGGGCCAATGCGTGCGTGTGTGGAGTGCAGTGTAGAGTTGCGTGGCGCGCGGGGCGTGCGCGGAGGTTTGGATTTCCGAAATTGCGAAGTTAGGGGCCTATCCCCCCACCCCTTCGGCCAGTTTCTTCACTATTCCAGTTTCTTCACTATTTAAGAAGTGAGGGATTGTCAGGGAGTGTCCGGTGTTAAACTCGGTGCCTCATCGAGAATTTCTTCGAGGCTGCCGGAGTTCCTATGAAGGCGCTTCTCGCCGAGGCTCAGAACGTCAACTATTTGAAACTGCTAGTTTTTATTGTCATAGCTTTCTTTGTTGTGCTTTCTTGGCTGGGCGTGAGACAATGATTGAGTGTTTTAGTTGGTTACTATGGGGGCGCCTTGGGGGGCGCTCGGGAACGTACGTTAGGGGGAATCTTGTCAAAGAAACGATCACGCAGGACACTACGTAGGCAACGACGGCGTCTCGGACTGGGCGTTTTCGGTATTTTGTCTCTTGGAGTATTGGGCCTCTATTTCACTTCGCCTTCGATGCGAGAAAACCAAAAACCCATTGTGCTCGAAGCACCCAGCGGCGCAGCCGGTGAGCGCGCTCCCGCCAGTATCCCGCAGGGACTTCGGGCTGTGCAGGATCAAGTTGCGGAGAACAACAAGGCCTTGCTTGAAGAACATCGCGCTTTTGAAAAGGATGGCTGGCATCAAGTAACGGTAGAGCCCCCAAATCCAGCGCTAATAAGTCTTGATCACTCGTTGCTTGGGAAAAATGAACCCGAACTGCAAGTTCAAATCGGTTCCAACAGTTTCAATGGCTCGCAACTCGATCAGTTGCGTGTGATCGCGACCAAAACGAACCTTCGGAAAACGAGGTTCCTGGCCATCGATGCGGTGGGGCGTTCTCATGATTCGTCCGCTGCGGAGTTGTTGGTGCAGCTCTATGCAGACCCCGCTCTGCGGCTCAGTGATCGCCAACAAATTCTGGGCTATTTTCATCCGAGAAGTGGCGATGAACCTTCTGTCGACTTCTTGCTCTCTGTTGTTGCAGATCCCAAGGCGCCAGAGTCTCTCAAGAAACAGGCGTCCTTTCCGCTCGCTGTGATTTCTGGGGGAGACAACAGTGAACTTATGAAACGGGTGCCAGCGGGGTGGCGAAAAGAATTTAGTAAAATTAGAGAGACAGTGCTCTCGGGCGGGGCCGTGGCACAGGTTTCTGAGAATTCCGACGATCAAACTCAAAGTGATTGAGAGGGGGGTGAGAAATGCGTAGCGTTTTAAGAAATAAATATGGCTTGCTGTTTTGTTTGTTAGTCGCCTCTGCTTGTAACGATCCCTTTCGGGTTCAAACGGCTGCCCCTACGGCTTCACCCACTGGTGTTTCTGAGAACCTTACAAAAAACAACAGACCCGAAGTGGCTGCGGCTTTGGCTGAATTGATGCGGGCAGTGCCTTCGCCGGCTCCGCAACGAGCGAGAGCGCAACCTGAGGCAGTGGCTCAAAATGTTATTGTCGCCGCCACTTTTGTTGCGGCACCAAGACTGGATGCTCCCTCTTTGCGTCCTAATCCCGCGCCGCAGCCGCTGGCTGTTTTTCCGCTATTTCAGTCGTCGTTTCAGTCTCAGTTGTTTACTCCCTCCGTGCTAAAGATACTCCCCGTGATTGAGCACGCTCCGTTTTTGTGCAAAACCGGGAGCGGTCAAGTGTGTACTGCGAGTCAGTTAGGAGATCCTGCGCACTATCCGCTCATGGCCGTGTTGCCCACGGGGTTTACAGAGGGTGAGTATGCGACCTTTCGGCAGGAGTTTGATCATCTTATTGCCAATATCTCTGAAAATGACGAAAGATTGTATACCACGCAATACAAAGCGAACTTCTTGTACTTGGGGTTTTGGTTGCCCGGGGGGGCATTGGGGAGTGCAGACTCCACATTTGGTGGAAAAATTGCGAAGCATCCGATTCGCGGATTGGCGCTTACGCTTCGGCAAGAGAAAGTGATTGAAGTGGTCGATACGAAGGTGGGTGAGGCGCTTTCGACGCTTGGGTATTCGGTAGCGCCCCAGGCTGTGATGGTTTTATTTAATACCCGAACTACGGAGAAAGTAACGGCGAATGCGACTCCGCCATCGGTTTTGGGCAAGCCCTACGGTATTGCAAAGGTTACGCTTTCAGATTTGTATTCGTCAACCTATGTGGCGGCCCATGAGTTAGGTCATGCTTATTCGGGTTTTCTCGATGAGTATGTAGAGGCGGGTCTGGAGTTTACGAGTATTTGCTCGTTAGATTATCTGACGCCGTTTGTGTTATTGAATTCAAGCTTTGGATCGTGGGTAGCCGCTTTAGGAGATTTGCTGAATGTGTATGATTATAACGTCAGCGAAATTCTCGTCGCGGGTGCAACCAATATCGCTCTTTCTCCCTATCCCGCAACGGTGATAACGCAGGGCTTTCAGTCTAATTTGGTGTTTGCAAATCAAGGAGGGATGTTTTTTGGGATCGGGACTTATGATTATAACCAAAGCAATTATATGGCTGGCGGCGCGCGATTTGATTACGCCCTTTCAGTGCCTCAAATAAGAGACATCGAAAGCAAAATACATCGGGAACTTGGGGCCGCAAGCCCCAATGACCGGATTCGCAATGCTGGGCCACTCAAGGATTGGGCGCTCGGGTTTGGCTCTGATACGCGTGTGCTTCTTTTTGATTCAGATAAGCATCATCATTTTCATCCGACCCTCGAATACGTAGTGCAAGTGGGTTGGAATGAACGGCATTGGAAGACGTGTTACAAATATGGAATTCCCTATCCTTGCTATGACAATGTTTGGACCACGCAAGAAAAGACGGTGAAGCCTGCTACTCGGGTCATTGAACTTAAGAGTACAGAGCTTTATGGAATGTCGTTACTCCTTCAACGAGTGGCTTGCACGATTGGGATCACTGCCATCTCTTCGGGTGGTGGTTCGTTTGATCTCTGTGGTCAATCTTTGGAGCAGGTCGCAACCTCGTTTTTGCCCACCTTTAGTTTCAGGGTGCCCTATCAGGAAGTCTCGGTTCCCGCGACTCAAATGCTGACCAAATACAATTGGCGTTTTGCGACTCGCAATAGCAACTACCAATCCGGTTTCACGGGTTGGAGTACGTTTTCGAGGGTGTTTTAGCTGTGGAAGTTCTTCTCAACGAATTTCCAGTTGATGTGTTTCCAGAATTCTTCGACATACTTTGCGCGCGCATTGCGATAGTCGATGTAGTAGGCGTGCTCCCAGACATCGCAAGTCAGCAGCGCGGTGTTGGCTGTTGTAAGTGGCGTGCCGGCGTTTGAGGTTTTATCAATTCCGAGTGAGCCATCCGGCTTTTTCACAAGCCACGCCCAGCCCGACCCAAATTGAGTGAGGCAGGCGTCACTAAAGGCCGCTTTGAAATCCGTAAACGACTTGAATGTTTTGTCGATGGCAGCTTTGATCGCGCCCGTGGGTTCGGCGTCGCCGGTGGGCGCAAGGCCATTCCAGTAGAAGGTGTGGTTCCAGATTTGGGCAGCGTTGTTGAACATTCCTGCTTCGGATTTTTTGATGATCTCTTCAAGGGTGGCTTTTTCAAACTGCGTTCCGACGATGAGCTTATTGAGGTTGGTCACGTAGGTTTGGTGGTGTTTGCCGTAGTGAAACTCCAGCGTTTCTTTTGAAAGAAAAGGTGAGAGCGCGTCGAGGGCGAAGGGAAGTTTGGGAAGTTCGAAGGCCATGGTCTGTATTCTCCTATACGTTTATTAAGCATAAACTGCGCCTTAAGTGCAAGGGCAGGTGAGAATGTGTCTGATTCTTTACAAATGCGGCGTGCGATGCTAATCCCGTCGTTGAGTATGCATAAGGATGATGCTGGGGAATCTCTTGAATTTGCGGACGAAATTTTTGATCAAGCGCGTATAACTCGCATGGCGGGGTTTGGACTTGCAGGGCGTGAATTTTATGACTGCGTGTTTCAAGGATTGCGCATCGCCGAGACATCTTTGGAAGCGTCGGTTTTTGTTGATTGCCGGTTCATGAATTGTGATCTGAGTAACGCCCGTGTCAAGAATGCGCGTTTCAAAAGCGTCACTTTTTCGTCTTCAAAACTCTTGGGCCTGGATTGGACGCGGGTGCGGGAGTTGGGTCGTTTGGAATTTGAAGAATGTAACTTGAGTTTTTCCAACTTCACGAGCTTGGATTTGCGGAAACTAAAATTATGTCGGTGCCGCGTACATGAGGCTCACTTTGCCCAAACCAATTTGGCTCAGAGTGATTGCAGCGGCTCGGATTTTAGTCGTGCTGAATTTGCGGGGGCAAATCTTGAAGAGGCCTGCTTCAAGGGTGCGCTTAATTACGATATTCATCCGGGGAAATGTCGACTTACCGGTGCGAAATTTTCCCTGCCGGAGGCGACGGTATTGTTACGTGGCTTGGGGATTATTTTAGAATAGTGAGGGGGGATTATGAGAAATTTGTGGGTATTGCTTTTTTTGGTGAGCACGTTCGCGCGTGCCGATCTGGTGTCTCCCGTTTTATTCATTGGCGACTCGCACAGTGCGGGTCCTTTTGGGGCGGAACTTGAGCGACTTTTGGACGCCAAAGGAATGCTGGTGAATCGCACGGCCTGCGTGGGCGCTTCGACGATGACTTATTTAAAGGGGGGCACACTTTGTAAAAGTGGTTCGGTCACTGATGGAAAAGTGGCCGATTACAAAGCCCCTACTATTAACGCGCTTTTGTCTCAGGCCCATCCTTCGAGCGTGGTCGTCGCCTTAGGTGCAAACATGTATGATACGTTGGGATGGACCTCAAAGCAGCGCGTAGAAACTGTGAGGCAACTCACGGAGGCGATTCGCGTGAGCGGTGCCGCATGTGTTTGGGTGGGGCCCAAGTATGGTCCGAACGCGACTTTTGAAGAGGCGGGCCAAGTGCTCTCTGATATCGAGCAGGGTGTGACTGGGGAGTGCCAGGTTATTGATTCGCGCCCTTTGGCTGAGTTTAATTGGTGTGGCGATAAAGTTTGCTGCTGTAACGTCAACCCCCATTATAATGCCCACGGCCCGGAGGGCATCGCCGCGGCCAAGAAGTGGGCGCTTAATGTTGTGGGCAAATTGGGCTTAGAATAATTTCGAGATCATCGGGGTAAAGGACTTTTTCGTCGGTACGGCTCCAGATTCCTGCGCCCATGATACTGTCTTCGGATTCTGTGGGCTCTCGTGGGCGCTCGCGATCAGGACACTTTGATTCTGAATAGCGATCCGGAAGCCCTAATTTGTGCCCCAGTTCGTGGGTTGCAATGAGGCAGGCTTGATCTTCAGAGATTTCAAATCCGTTACTTCTGAGTAAGGGCCAGTTGGCAGAGCCCGCGCGGTCGTATTCGTCCCAAAGTGAGATTTCGCTTTTTTCGAGCAGGGAGAGGGGAAGTGTCTGTTGTTCGGGGTCTACTCTGAAGTTCGGTGTTAAATGGAGACCGAATCTGGCGTAAAACTGGGCGACGCACAGCTCGACGGCTTGAAGGCGCTGGGTAACTACGGCGCGATTTTCGGGTTTTCCTTTATAGCGAAAGGCGAGGTCGACAGAGAGTTCAATTCGGTTTTTGCTCGCGCGTATTTTGTAATCTACATCCGAGCCTCGGTAGTCGTTTTGTTGCCACCACTGATTTGTCTTGCAGAGGTGCCTGACTCGGTAGGAAATCGTTTTCCATTTCGTGTTGCGGGACGCGGAAAGACAGCGGTCGAGGGTTGCATCGGTTTCGGAGTTTGCGGTGGCGACTCCGTAATAAAGGCCGATTCCCAGGGCAAGGATCAGACTGAGGGGCAATATTTTGAAAAGCATGCAAGCGTTCTCCTATTGGTCTTATGAGCAACTTTGGTGCCTGGCTGATGAGAAAAAGGGTAGCCTATTGCGTGATGATTTCGCGGTCTTGTGATTAGTGGGAAGGTGTGTGCAATAATGGACTGTCTAAGGATTGGACGGGTGTAGCTCTGGGTCCTGTTTGACGAGAGGGGCTCGGTAAATTCCCTCAGAAAATCCCTGGGGAAAAAGCGCAGAAAAGCGCAGTTTTTTTGAAAATATTTATTGACAACAAATTCGCATTTTTCCTTGTGTGGGCTTTGGTGTGCTGTGACCTGCCATCTAATGCGGTTCACTTGCCCGCCCTGGACAGATATCGCGCTTGCATAGAGTCGTTCCAATTATGACATAAATTCCCCATCCTAAAGGCATCCTAGAGCGGTTAACAAGGTACGATTTTCCCGTGTTATGCAATGGAAATGAATATACAAACTCAATCAGATGAAAATCTTTTGTCTCAAATCAAACTCCTTGCGGCTGCGGAGCGCAGGCTTACGACGCAAGTATTGGAGCTATTGCGCGAGGTGGAGCGGCGCAGACTTTATTCGGGATTGGGGTTTAGCTCTCTTTTTGAATACGCGGTAAAAGAGTGAGGGTACTCGGAGGCTAGCGCTTCACGCCGAATCAATTCGATGCGTCTGCTCAAGGATGTTCCGAGTGCTGCGGCCTCGATTCAGTCGGGCGCGCTGAACCTCTCTACCGTGAGTGCGGTTCAATGTTTTCTAAAACGCGAGGAGCGCGATAAGGGCAAGACCTATTCACCTGAGGAAAAGCGCGGCCTGCTTACGCAAATGGAGAAGCTCTCTGTTCGGGAGTGTGAAAAGGTGTTGTTTCAAGTTTCGCCCGAATCGGCCAAAGCAAAAGAATCGAGCAGGGTTGTCTCGTCCACAGAAACTGAACTTAGGGTCGTGGTGTCGATTGAGTTGATGAAGAAGTTAGAGAAGCTCAAAGGCCTGTTGGCTCATTCGCATCCTAATCCGAGTCTAGCTCAGTTATTTGAGTTTCTTGCCGATCGCACCTTGGAGCAGATTGATCCCGACCAAAAGAATGAGCGGAGAAAAAGGCGTCAAGAAAGTAGAGAGAGCAAAGAACTAAAAGCAGCGCAAGCCACTCCGGCGCCGGAGTCCGTAGCAAATAGTAATCCGAGGCAGATTCCCGCGGCCATCCGGGCGGAAGTCTGGGAACGTGATGGTGGAAAATGCACCTTTGTATCGCCTCAAACCGGCAAAAAGTGCGAATCAACTCATGGATTGGAGTACGATCATAAGATCCCCGTGGTTTTGGGCGGAGGCTCTGAAGTTTCAAATTTGAGAATTCTCTGTTCTCATCATAACGCATGGGAGGCGATTCAGAAGATTGGGCATTCGACGATGAAGCGGTATATTCCAGATCTGAAATAGTTTCGGTCAGGGCCACTTCATCCCCCTCGGAGTCATTTTTGGCCTGAAATTTTTTCGAGACTCGAGCCGCGTAATCTGAAATTACTGCGAATTTTCCCGGAGTTTTTCGCTGAAACTTTTGCATGACGTGAGTACAAAAGACCTGAGTGATTCGGCGTTGCTCAGTATTCGCTCCCAGCTATATCAAATCCAAGAAACCTTAAGAACGGGGCAAAACAACTCCATTCCACAGTCCGGCACCAACACCTACCTTGATGATGTCTCAATGGGGCTGTACTTGAGGTAGACTTCTTGATATTTTTGAGGCTATGGAAAACATTCGCGTAAGGCCAGCTAATGATGCAGATTATGAAGCCGTTGCCGAAGTATTTAAAAGTACCATGCCCGGTTTTTTTGGCACCGCTGAGTCTTTGCGAGAGTCGGATCGGCATCCTATGTTTGATGGACCTAGGGCGCGGTTCGTAGCGGAGTGTGTGGGCAAGGTTATAGGTGTTTCTCAATATCAACCGAAGATGTATCCTAAGAAGTTGGGGCTTACGGTTTTTGTTTTGGAGCAGTATCGAAGAAAGGGGTGCGGCAAAGCACTCTATGATGTCGTGGCTGCATCCGCGCTGTCGCATAAACCAGATTCAACATTGACCGAGGTGGCGGAGAGCGACCCAGGTTCGATTCAGTTTGCTGAGTGCCGTGGTTTTCGCGAGCACACCCGCGTTTTTGAATCTCGATTCGATCTTTCGAAATCCTCTGACGAAGAGTTGGCGAAGTATCTGCCTGACAGTTTTTACAAAAAGGGACTGCAGATCCAGAGTTTAACCCAGACGACGGTTGTAGATGTTAAGCGGCGATTTTATGATTTGTACTTTTTGGCAATGAAAGATGTTCCGAATCTACCTCAGAGTGCTCCGCCCTCATTTGAAGAATTTTTGAAGAAGTACTTGGATAAAGACCGAGCTCCTGAGGAGGCGGTGTTATTGGCTGTTTTTGGATCAGAGCTGGTAGGATTTTCGCAAATGATGTTGCGCGAAGCCCTCCCTAATATGGCGATAATCGCGATGACGGGGTGTTTGCCGAGCTTTCGGAGCTGTGGGATTGCGACCACATTAAAGATCGAAGCGATGAGGTGGGCCAAGAGGCGCGGGATTGAGGTAATTTCGACTTGGAATGATTCGGCGAATGCCCCTATTTTAGCGATTAATCAGAAACTCGGATTTGATCGAAAACCTGGGACGCTGATTATGCTGCGGGACTTCAATTAGATTCAAATCCCCGGATTCATCACTCGATTATACTTCTCTTCGATGCTGATGTCTTCGATGGTCCTCTCGTAAGTGGGGAGCGTCTCAATAAGATGCGTTTCGTCCGCGCTAAACTGCCAGTTGACCTGGCCAGCTGGCAGATCGATCACGACGGTGTTGTTCGTGGTGACGCCCGTATTGATCCCGTTTGTGCGCGCAAGCCTAGCCATCAGAGCGATACAAGCATCACGCTCGACACTCAGTCCCTCTTTTACCCCGACGAGTCTGGAGTTTTCTTCGATGAGATTTTCCATGTCGGATTCAATGGTGTCGATCTTTTGCGTGATCGAGACATTGTAGTTTTGAACTTGCCCACGGAGTCGCTCTACTTCTGCAATCAGCTTTGCAACGTCTTCGGGAGAGAATTCTTTTCGGATCATTTCTAATTCGTTTTCGGTCAACATCCTAAAAGCGTACGCTGTTTTGTGGCAGATGGGAAGAGGCCTGTTTCTGTCAAAAAAATGTCGCTAGTCTTGGAATAATCTTACGCCTGCACCAATCCCTTTTCCAAGAGCACGCTATAGGCCACGTCATTGGCGTACACGTTGGGCGCGAAGTGCTCTATGTCCGCAAGGTTGTGAAGGATTGCATTGGGTCGATCCACGAGCGCTCTGACTTCGCCAGACTTCGAGACCACTTGGACCGCATCCAGCCCTTTGCCGCGTGTGAAGGAAACTCCATTTTCAGGAATGTCGACCAAAAGCCAGGCATTAGGTTTACGCGATTTCTTGATAGCCGACTCAAATTCGGAGAGTTTGCGCTGAATTTTGCTCTTCAGCTCTTCGCGTTCTTTTTTCCCATGGCGCGAAGTTTTCAAAAGCCGATGATCCAAAAGCGGATGATGCAGCGTCTTGGGCGGCTTGCGATAAAGCAGCATTTCGTTGAGTTGTTGAATCCGGGGATTCTTGATCAGGGACTTGAGTCGAATTTCTTGGCAGCGCGTGATAAATGATAAATCGCTCCACCAGAAAAACCGCTCGTCTCCGCGTTCCACAAACTCTAAGAGATCATGAAACGTATACATGAGTTTTGCGTCCAAGAACGCATCCGTGAGGTGAGTCGAAATCACGTCAAACTTCGCCGACGCCGGATTGCGTACCACTTGGCTGTACCAGCTGAAACGTGCGATCAAGAAATCCTCAACAGCTAACGCGGCGTTTTCGCGTACGCCAAATCCGATTTGGCCATCTTTCGTCTCAAAGGTCACGAGATTGGCTAGGATGTAGTCGCGGTCAAATTGTCCATACTTGATTCCGGTATAGTGCGCGTCCCGCATCAGATAATCCATACGATCGGCATCAAGATCTGAATGCACCATTTGGTTGGCAAAAAGGTGGGCGCAATCTCCTTTGATAATTCTCGAAATTAACTGAATATCAAAGCCGTAGTCTTCGAGAATACGAGTGAGCCCGCCCTCGTAGCGAGTATTCTTGATAATGAAAGAACCTAAGTGTTCATGGGAGTTCGGGAGATCTTTGAGTGGCTTGTTTATGCCATCTTGGGTTTTGCGGACCTCGCCTTTTTCGGCGCCCCGGCGGAGATAGGCTTTTTCAACGGCGTGACTAAACGGAAATGTCCCGATGTCATGCAAGAGTGCCGCAATTCGCATGCTTTTGTGGAGCATTACGGGTGGACTCTTGGCTTTTGGATTGAAAAGCGCATGATCTGAAACCGCGAGCCCGGAGGATTGGAGCATGGCTTCCATCGAGTGCATCACGCCAATGGAGTGCGCGAACCGATTGTGTTCGGCACCCGGAAAAATATAATTGGCAAAGCTGAGTTGCTTGACCCATCTTAGGCGCTGAAAAAGCGGCGAGTTGATGATCTTCTCTTCCCATTCCGTAATGGGAATAAAACCATACAAAGCGTCATAGATCGTGCGCGCGTTTCTTAGGGCTTGATGGGTGGGCTTCAATGTATTTTCTCAGCCGATCTTCTCAGGAACTGAATTGAGTTCTTTGAAAAGAGCTAAAATCTCATCTTGAGTCATAACTTTAGACTCGCGCTCGCCGTATTTTCGCACGGCAAATTGGGAGGCTTCCATTTCGCGATCACCCGCCACGAGCGCGAACGGAATTTTTGCTGTCTGCGCTTCGCGGGTTTTAAATCCCATGGATTCGTTGCGGCTATCTAATTCGACGCGAAACCCAAGCCCTTTTAATTTTTGCATAAACGCCTGGCAATACTCTGTGTGCGGCTCTTTGATGGCGATGACTCGGGCTTGTACGGGTGCAAGCCAGAACGGAAACGCACCGGCGACGTGCTCAATGAGGATTCCCATGAATCGCTCAATGGAACCCAAAACAGCCCGATGAACCATCACGGGTCTTTGGGCTGTGTTTTCAGCCGTGGTGTAGTTGAGATCAAAGCGATCCGGCATGTTGAAGTCGAGTTGAATCGTTCCGAGCTGGTGATAGCGCTTCAAGGCGTCGCGCACGTTAAAGTCAATCTTGGGTCCATAGAATGCGCCATCGCCCGGATTGATCTGATAAGGTCTTCCCAGCCCATCAAGCACTTCTTTTAAACCAGATTCGGCCTGATCCCAAAGGGCGTCGGAACCGACTCGTTTTTCAGGCCTCGTGGAGAGGTAGATCTTGATTTCATTAAAACCAAAAAGTTCGTAGGTCTTGAGGATCATCTCTACGACGCGTTTAATCTCAAAAGCGATCTGCTCGGAGGAGCAAAAAATATGAGCGTCATCCTGGCAAAAAGTTCGCACGCGCGTAAGGCCTGCGGTCACGCCTGATTTTTCATAGCGGTGAAGACGGCCAAAATCTGCAAGGCGTAGCGGCAAATCGCGATACGAGCGTTTTTGGGACGCATACACAAAAGTCGCGGCCGGGCAGTTCATGGGCTTAAGGGCAAACTGCCTTTCGTCGACTTCGGTAAAATACATGCTCTCTTTATAGTTTTCGTAGTGCCCACTTTTATGCCAAAGCGAAACGTCCAAAACTTGAGGCGTAATGATTTCGTCATACTCATAAGGACCATAGAGTTTTCGCACGTACTCGACCAGGCGATTGTAAATGACCGTACCTTTGGGATGAAAAAATGGGCTTGCTGGGGCTTCGGGATGGAAACTGAACAAATCAAGTTCCTTGCCCAGTTTGCGATGGTCCCGTTTCTTGGCCTCTTCAATCAGGTGAAGATGTTCGTCGAGTTCGGCCTTATTAAGAAAAGCCGTTCCATAGATGCGTTGAAGTTGTTTGTTTTTTTCGTCGCCGCGCCAATAGGCGCCTGCAAGCGACATCAGCTTAAAGGCTTTTATCTGACCCGTTTTCGGAATATGTGGCCCCCGGCACAGATCCAAGAAGTCGCCCTCCTTGTAAGTGCTGACCGTGGTGGCTTTTAGCGTATCGCGCAGGGTTTCAATGATTTCGATTTTGAAGGGCTGGTTGAGATTTCTAAAAATCTCAATGGCTTCTTCAATGGAGTGCTCGGATCTGACAAAAGCCTGATTGTCAGTAATCAGCGTCGTCATCATTTTTGCAATCTTTGGGAGATCTTCGGGGACGAGCTTCACATCGAGATCAATATCGTAATAAAAGCCGTTTTCAATGGTGGGGCCGATCCCGAACTTGGCTTGGGGCCAAAGCCGCTGGATGGCGTGGGCCATGACGTGCGCGCAGGAGTGGCGGAGGGTTTCGACTTCGGAATGAATTTCAGGTTCTTGAATCTCGTTAAGTGCGTCCATTAGCAAAGAAATCTAGCATGAAGTTTGCTCGCGGCGCAAATTTATGCGAAGAGGAATTTATGCCTCATCCTATATCTCAGCAAATTGAAGGTTGGAGTCTCCGTCCCGTGGTGCCTGAGGATTTTCCGCAGATCCTCGAAATTGAAAATGTCTCCCAAGCCGCGCCTTGGACGCTGGCGCATTTTCAAGCGGAGCTTGCCAAGCCGCACGGGCACTTCTTGGTGTTGACTGATGATGAGACGGATGAGCGGGTTGCGGGCTACATCGTCTTTTGGACACTTTTGGAAGACGCACAGATTTTGACCGTGGCCGTGGCGCCGGATTGTCGCCGGCATGGTTTTGCGCGGTTGATGATGAGGCAAGCATTGAATGGAGCACTCCGTCAAGGCTGTACGCAGATGCTTCTTGATGTAAGGAAGTCCAATAAGTCGGCTATCGCGCTCTATGATTCGCTCGGGTTCACGGTCACTCGGATAATAAAAGATGCTTACACTAGGGGTGGGTCGTTAAATTTTGTTGGTAAAGAAGACGGCTATCAGATGACCCTGCCGCTGAGTGGCGAGCGGGTGGAGTTTTAGAGATTTTGCGCTACGCGAACGATACCTGCTTAAGCGCTTGACGTGAGCTGGTTGGGTTTAAGCTTAGGATTTACGGCAGCGTCGACTCGGCGCAAGAATTCTGGTTATGAATATCTGACGGTTTTAGTTTGAAGGCCTGTATCGCGACGGAGCGTTTGCGTCATTGCTATCTATTCAAAATTCTTCAGTATTTATCCTACGATTGAGGATAATTGAGGATACATGATAAATAGAAACTTTTGTGGGCCACTAGCCAATTTTCGGAATTGATCGGATTTGGATGCCTATTTCGCGAAACCCGCTCACGTCAAGTGCATATGTAGGGAGTTTTGCGATAACTCGTTAATATTAAACGTTAATTTATGGTCTGGCTATCAAATATCTGTTTATTCTTTATTGAAATAATAGTCGACTGTTATTGTCTGGTAATTGATACGCACACGTGTGCGCGTATCCGGGGGAGCCATGTCAAAAATTTTGTTAAACAGACTCATCTGTCGACTAATTATCGTCTGCTTGCCTGCGGTCAGCGGTTCCGCATGTAGTGGGCGTGATAAAACGGTTAGCCCTGCTGCAACGTCTCCCTCCGTTTCGAGTGTAAGCCCAACTCGTGATTCTTCAGTGCCCGAGGTGGCGACGGCGGCGACCACCACCGCAATCATTACCGCTACGGCGTCTACGGTGCCCACGACGGCAGCGCCAGCTTCTCAGCTCGTACTCCGCGAGCTCCATCCACTTCCCCGACTGCGGGAATTTTGTTTGCAGATCCCGCCGTAATCACTCTTGCGGATTCTGCTGACAACACCGTCAGTTCGAGCGCCGCTGCGAGTGTCGCGGCTTTTGGTGACAACGAATGCAACTCCAATGCAAATCTGACGGGAAAACTAAGCGGTGACTCTGCGTTGGCCTCCGACGGCGTCGCGACCTTTGTTTCCTTGAGTTACACAAAGACCGAAACCATTTACTTGAAATATTCTTTGGAGGGTTTCACCCGTTGTGACCCGACTGCGATCACTCCGCTCCCAGGAAACGCATCCGCGCTTGCCATCACTCAGAAACCGTCTCCCTTTGCGACCTTAGGGGGTGCCCTTCTCGGTGCAACCCGTCATCACTCTTTTGGATACTAATGGAAATATCGTAAGTACCAGCGATCAAGCGAGCGTTGACGTCTTCAACAATAGCGATTGCACGACGCCAGCCGTCGGTTCACTTTCTGGAAATAAGATCACCGCAAACAAGGGCGTTGCTACTTTCTCGAACCTAGCTTTTGGCGCCGCTCAAACTTTCTATTTGCAATATAATCTTGGTGGAATCAGTTCCTGTGTCGATGCGCCAATTGCCACCAGCCATCCAGGATTTTCAGGGGTTTTTGATTTTCCAAGCGCTGAAAATTATACGTTTGATCCCAATCAGCTTTTCGTGAGCAACGGTGTGTGCCGATTGGCGAGCGTGGATCAGGTGGATAAGAAGAACGAAAGCGATAATGCGTCGGTTGGTTTTGCGGGTGGAACCCATGCGCTAACGGCTTGGGACGAAAAAACTTTGGCCTTAAAGGCAAGCGTCTCTAAACCATCCCGATGGGGCCGTGGATACGGGTTGGACAAGCATGGCGGGCAACACTTTGCTTTACCACTTCGACGAAAATGTGGGCGCGACGTCATTTGTGGACGCCTCGGGAGCGAATTCGGTGGGAGCCTGTAGTGGAAGCTCCTGCCCCGCAGTGGTGAGCTATGGTCGCGTCGGGAGTGCCGCTCGTTTCAATGGTACAAGCATGATTACCATCACCCCTCAAGTCCTCGACAAAGATTTTACGCTCGAAGCGTGGGCAAAACTCGATGGCATCAGAGGCAACGCAGACGCGATTTTTGGAAAAAGTGGGAGTGGAAATGACATAAATTTTGCCTATCAACTCATTCGGCTTTATGGTCCCGGAGATTATTTGATTGCAAAGACCGCAGCCGTGCCTGGTCAGTGGACTCACTACGCGATTACTCGCTCAGGCGGCAAAGATCTCGCTCTTTACATCAATGGAGTGAAGAATAGTATGGGATCTTGGACCGGGGCATTTACGGTGACCTCGATTGGCCGGGGCAATGCAGGTGCTTTAGTGGGACTCTTAGATGAAGTTGCAATCTATACGCGCGCGCTCACTGCAAACGAGGTGAGCGATCATTATTCAAGAACAGCAAATCTACGCTCAACATTTACCTCAAGAATCATGGATGCTGGGGGGCCCGTGAATTGGACGTCACTTTCCTGGGCTCCAACTTACCCCTCTTCAAAAGAACTCCCTTCAGGTCCGCAGGCTGAGTCAGGCTATTTTAGTGGTAACACGGGTATGACGGATAATGTCCTCCTCCTACATATGAATGAGACAAGTTGGAATGGGGCTCCAAGCGAAGTCAAAGACTCTTCCCCTTTCCTAAATCATGGAACTTCAAAACCAGGAGCGACGCTTACGACCTACGGGAGATTTAGTAGCGCGGGTCGCTTTGATGGAGTGAGTGGATACGTTGACTTGGGTAATCCGGAAACATTGCCTTCCGTAAATGATTCAAGAAGCATGTGTGCTTGGGCAAAAACGGCTACGACGGCAAATACCTCGGGTTGGATTCTCTCCTATGGCTCCCCCACGGTGACGGATAAGAATCAAAATGCCGGCAATAGCATGGATATTGGAAGAAACGGTGCGCAGCTTGTCGGAACAGCCAATGGCACAACCTTTAGTGCTGTGGATCCTAGCACTACCTTGGCTCCGAGTTTCTGGACGATCAACGAATGGGCCCACGTCTGTTTCACCTACGACGGCAAAACCGAAAGGCTGTACGGAAATGGCGAACTCCTTTCCTCGCTCACTGTATCAACCAGCCTAGTCAAAAGTGCTGCCTCTGTGGGCAGGCAAATCAACGGCGCAGAGTATTGGTCGGGAGACATTGATGAAGTTACTCTCTATCGCAGAGCCCTTGCATCGGCTGCAGTTAAAAACATGTTTTTTCGCGGATCAAAGCAAATCAAGTTTCAAGTTCGAGTCTGTGATGACAGTGCTTGTGGCGTAGGACCCGAATTTGTCGGACCAGACGGGACGTTGGCGACTTATTTCAGCGAGTTGACGAACTCAACCCTGAGTCCTCCTTCGTTTGCGCTCAGTATGGGGGGTAAGTATCGGTATTTTCAGTATAGAGCTTTTCTGGAGTCCGACTATTCTGATGTGGTCTCTCTGGGGCGCGTTAGCGTGGGGCCGACCCACTTCTTTGCGGGAAATCCGACCCTCACAAACAAGGTGGGGCCGGGCTATTTCAATTTAGGCGCGTTTAACGAAAGCCTCAGTTCCGCTAATACGGGAACTATGGCGTACCAGATATCGAATAACGGCCAAGTTTGGTATTATTATAATGGAGCAAAGTGGGTGCCGGCTTCTGGGTACCTTCAAACCAATACGGCGGCGCAGATTCAGTCGAGCATCGCTAGATTCGAGGATGATGTGGGGGCGGGGAGTTTCTATTTCAAAGCGTTCCTTCACTCTGATTCAGGCACGCAAGCGGTGGAACTCAATGCTTTGAAAATCGAGGGAACCCAGTGAGGGCGTGCGGGACTATTTTATGGGGCGCATACAGGACTCGAGCCATTCTGCGAGTGTCTCAAGGTCGAACTTGCCTTGAATCACTTTCTGGATCATAAAAGTCTCGCCATCCGCAGCAGTAATTTCTAGTCGAAAACCATTCACCTTTAAGAACACTGCTGCTGCAGCAAATGCGATGCGCTTGTTACCATCAATGAATGCATGATTAAGAGCGAAGCTTTGTAAGAGGGCTGCGGCCTGAAGTGATAGCGTTTCATAATAACCACTTTGAGGTCTATGGACAGCGCTTTCTACGAGTCCCAGATCCCGAACTCCAAGACTTCCGCCAAATTGCTCGATAAGCATTCGGTGAAGTTCTAGGGCTTCTTCCACGGACAGATAATAAGTTGAGGTTGTCATTTGGCGAGCCGACGAAACAATTCGGAATGCTCAGATAGTACTTCTTGAGCGGCTTTTCTGAACGCCGGACGAAGTCTTGCGCGATCGAGATATTCTTGAACCGCGTCTGTGAGGACGGATGAAATACTGCGATCCGCTTCTTTCACGAACGCTTTGAGTTCTTTTAGGGTATGTTCATCAATTTGGGAGGCAAACTTCACGGCTTTGCTCATAGTATATTTATTGTTCATGACAAATCATGAAATGTCAAGAATAAGTTTTCGCGATCACGAATAATGCGATTGCTGTCATTGTGCGCGCTCAGTGATGCGCCTCGCCAAATGCGAGACCCGCGTTAATTGCTCTGCGTCACTAATTCCCACTTCTCCCTTTACACCGCCGCCCCCTCTGAGTAAGGTCCACCGACTAAGCCATATTCAATGACTCGCTCGTTGAGCCTGGTTTTTGCTTTAAGAAGTATTATGAAATTTTTTGGACGTCTCATCAATTGGTCTTCGGTTTTGGGTCTTGTGGGCGCGGTGGCCACGATCAGCTTGATTCAAGCTGACCCGAGCGATGACTTTTCCTTTAGCCTGGCTCACGCTCCTCGCGTTGATGCCTATCATTTGATCCCGACTCAGCGCGTTTCCGATGTTTTGACCGATAATTTGGATTTATTCCCGCAGTCGCAAGCCCCTAAACTTGCAAGGCATTTGGTCACACTTTGTCGTAAGTATCGTTTTGATCCAGCGTTTATATTGTCTTTGATCCAAGTCGAGAGTGATTTTCGGGTTAAGGTCATATCTCCTGCGGGAGCCGTGGGCTTAATGCAACTCATGCCGGCCACTGCTTTGATGGTTGCACGCTCTGGTGAGGTTTCGCTTCCTGGAATTTTGGGATTGCCCGAGCAAGGGTCCGAGGTCCTAAAAGCGATGGAGAGGATTCTAACCGATCCTTTTATGAATTTGACGCTCGGAATCGCCTATCTCTCAGTTCTGCGAGAGCGCTATGAGGGGCTTTCAAGTTATTTTCTGATTGCGGCCTACAACGTGGGTCCCACAAAACTCGATGAATTGATTGCGCGCCCAAGCTTCAAACCGACCCAGACGAAGCGTTATTATGAAGCGATAAAGCGCGGTGTTCCTGAAATGCGCGCCTATCGTAAAGTATCCGCTGCGAAGTTTTCTCGGAGGCCGCGTGTTTGAAGTGCGTGTTGAAGTAGAGTTCCCCGCGGCTCATCACTTGATGGGTTATCAAGGAGATTGCGCAAGACCCCATGGGCACAATTGGAAAATGCACGTCTTTGCTCGCTCGAACGGGTTGGATTCCATTGGCATGTCTTTGGATTTTAGGATTCTAAAGAAGAGCGTAAAGGAATTAGTCGTCCGCTGGGACCATCAGGATTTGAACCAACTCGATGACTTCAAGAACGTCAACCCCACTGCGGAGCAAATCGCCCGCCTCGCCTATGATCATTTAACACGCGAGATTACACTCCTAAACAAGGGCTCCCACAAAGTTTGGATTGATCGGGTGTCCGTTCTTGAGAATGATCGTTGTTCGGCCACCTATTTGGGTGAGTCTCCGCGAGCCTGAACATGAGTTGTGTCGTTCTGTTATCTGGAGGTTTGGATTCTGCCGCAAATCTTGCGCTATCGGATTCTGGCTGTGTTTTGGCTCTCACAGCTGATTATGGGCAAAAAGCAGCCCAAAGTGAAATCCGTTCCGCCAACGCGCTCTGTAAGCACTTCGGCGTTAAGCTCCAAGTCCTTGATCTTCGCTGGTTGGGGGGACTCGGGGTGAGTTCGCTTACACAGAGCGCGGCCGTGGTTCCGCAAGTTGCAAAACTTGATCTCGATAACAGGGCGGTCACGCAAAAGTCCGCGGACAAGGTTTGGGTTCCCAACCGAAACGGGGTTTTGATTAACGTGGCAGCGGCCTTTGCCGAAAGCCTTGGGGCTTCTGAAGTTTTGGTGGGTTTTAATAGAGAAGAGGCTCAGACGTTTCCCGATAATTCGGCGGCTTTCATGGAGAGCCTCAATCACAGTTTCGAGTTTTCGACTCGCGGAACAGTTCGCGTCAGTTGCCATACGGTGACACTCAACAAAGCCGAGATTGTGGCCAGGCTCAAGCGAGAGGTTCCCTCGTTTCCTTTTGCGCTTTTGTGGAGCTGTTACTTGGGCGGCGAGAGGCCTTGTCAGCAATGTGAGTCTTGCCAAAGGCTCGCGCGCGCACTAATCTCCTAGCACTTATGTCACTCTCTCAACTCTCGACCTATTTCTTGAAACAAGAACTTGCTTACACCGGCGTGGAGCTTGCGCCCCATTTTTTACTCTCCCGCCTTGGCTTGAAGGGGCAATCCTTAGGAGCCTTTATTGGCGGCTGCGCTGTCAAAACAGAGCATCTCGTGGATTGGGAAGACCGCCTGGTCTCAGATCACATCAAAGCCAAGTGGATGGTTCATTTTATGGGCGAGTTTTTCGGCGCCACCTTGCGAGAGGGCGTTTGGATTCAGCGGCTTTTTATGGCGAGCTTGGCTGAATCGCTCAATGCAAAACTGATTCAAGCGGGCGGCCCACGCATTCGGCGCTCGGGGGATGATCTTTTTGTGGGTGAGGGGGAACATGCTCGTAAACTTTCTGTTTCCATCGTGACGGCGTCTCCCGTGTCCGTGCTCATGCATTCAGGAATCAATATCGATCCTGAAGGTGCGCCGGTACCGGCCATTGGGCTTGCCGAACTTGGCGTTTCGCCCGAGCTTTGGGTTCCTGAAGTTCTGCAGCGTTTTCAGCAGGAATGGGAGAGTATTCAGTGGGCTTGCACCAAGGTGCGAGCCGTGGTGTAGTGGGTGGGCATGCCCTTTTCAATAGATGGTCCAAAGCTGGGTCCGGTGATCGCAATTGATGGTCCTGCAGGTACGGGCAAAAGCTCAGCCACCCGGCGCTTGGCCCAGGCCTTGGGTTATGTGCACGTCGATACCGGCGCGATTTATCGCGCTTTGGCGCTGCTCACTTTAGAAAAGAAGCTCGGAACGCCTGAGCTTGAAGTAGGGCAAGCAATAGAGACGGCGCGCACCGCGCACTTCGAGTTTCGGCGCATCGCCGGGGCGGACCCCGAGAATCGGATTTTGGCTGATAGTCGCGATGTGAGTCTCCTGATCCGAACGCCCGAGGTGAGTATGGCGGCGTCGAGGATTTCGGCGATTCCCGAGGTGCGGGCGGCGCTGCTGAGTTTGCAGCGTCGGTTGGGATGCGTGGGGCGAACGATTCTTGAGGGGCGGGATATTGGCACCGTGGTTTTTCCCGATGCCGACGTGAAGTTCTTTTTGACAGCGAGTGTGGAAGAACGCGCAAAACGCAGGTTGCAGGAATTAGAAACGATTGGAAAAGACGCCCCGTCTTTTGAAGAGGTCAAACAGCAAATCGAGCAGCGGGATCATGGCGATACGACCCGAAGTGTTGCGCCTTTGAAGCGCGCGCTCGATGCCATCGAAATCGACACAACCTCACTCACCCTTGATCAGGTTGTGAGTCGGATGGAAGGGCTTGTTCGTGAGCGAGTCTCCTGAAATATTGGGTGAGGTCTTGCGTGTTCTTGTTGTTCGTCCGGACCGCTTAGGGGACGTGATTCTTTCTACTCCTGTTTTTGCGGCGATCAGGCATCGTTATCCTAACGCTTATATAAGTGTATCTGTGCGTGCTGAGATTGCCCCCTTGCTTCGCGGTTTGTCTAACGTCGATGAAGTTTTGGTCTTTGATCCCAAAGGGCGACATCGTGGCTTTTCAGGATTCGTGCAGTTGATTCGCGATTTTAGAGCAGGCCGCTTTGACGCAATAGTGGTTTTGCAGACGGAGCTGAAGATTGCGGCGGCGGCTTTTTTGGCGGGAATTCCGCTGCGTTTGGGGCCGATGAGCAAAATTCACTCCTATCTCTTTTTTAATAGAGGTGTACGGCAGCGCCGCTCCCAAGTTACGAAGCATGAGTCGGAGTATAACCTTGATTTGCTCGCGGGACTGGGAATCTGCACAAACTCCGGGCAATTTAAGACGGAGGTTGTGGTGTCGCAAGAAGTGCTGGACAAGGCGGCAATGTGGCTTGCCGAAAAAGTCTGCGGGCCGGGCGTGCTTTGGATTGCGGTTCACCCCGGAATGGGCGGGTCCGCCTTGAATTGGCCGGCGGCCCATTATGAGACTCTGGTTCGAAGTCTTGTTCATGATCGGGGAGGTTTGAGTTGCCGAGTCCTCATGACTTTTGGCCCGGGTGAAGGCGAGCTGAGGGGGCGGTATCAGCAGATTTTTGCAGGGAACTCAAATGTGATTTTTTATGGCGGTGCCGACTCTCTGGGGGTGGATTTTTTTGCGGGGGTGTTTAGGGCGATGCAAAGCGTCGGTGGTTCCGGTAACGGCCCCCAACCCCACGGGAATTCCGCCCAAAAAACCCCC